>CAIYET010000591.1 GCA_903925285.1 Candidatus Hydrogenedentota bacterium
ACGAGATTACGTCAGCTCGCACGCTCGATGCAGTGCAACAGAGGGTGGATCAAGCCGTCAACTCGTTTTACATTCCGGGCGGATACATTACGAACCATCAACGCTTTGAGGAAACGATGACCCGCCTGTTTGTACACATTGAAAGTGCGGTGTTGATGCGTCCGCGCGCCGTTCATCCGGCCATGGATGGGTCTCGGTGCCGCGAAATGCTCAAACGTGCTTATGGACCCGAGGGCATGTATTTCGCCTCCCAGAAAGCCCTTTGCGGTCATGATGGGGGGCTTCGCTCGGTTATCCGCGACTTGGCCGGTGAAATGGCTTCGGAGTATGCCCAAAATGAGATCGGCGCACGTGTCCAGGCATTTTGGAACAGCCTGACGTTCGACGAGAAACTGGCCGCGTCCAAAGAGTACATCATCAGGTACGGACGCTTTCTTCCGCAAGACGTAGTAGAAGATGGCGCTGCGCGCTTAACGGCGCTCTTTCCGAAGTTTTTGGAAAAGCATCCTCAGCTCCTCCGCCAACTGGGCCGCACGGGCCGGTAGCGCACTCCCCGAGCGCTCCGGCCCCATGGCCCCGTTTGCATGTCGCCGCACTCCGCCAGATGAAACGTCGCCTCTCTTCCCTCCGCATATCATGCGGAGGGTTTATCATGCCCGGACAAAAAATGATGTTGCCGCTGGCCCAAAGCGCCATGCTGGCAGCCAAAGCTCACGAAATAAGCGCCATGGAAATCACGAAGGGGTGCCGGTCTGAAATAGACCTTGAATGCGTCGAAATTGAGCCACCGTATCGCCCCGTGGAGACCTTCCGGGATGTGCTATCGGGCACTCCTCAGCCGCTGTATATCCCCGCCACTGCACCGACACGGGACGTCCTTCGCCGCCTGAAAATATGGGCGCCTTCCACCGACCAATGCGATTGGATACGCTCCGAACTTTTCGTGAAACAGTTGCAGGGACTGAAACACCGGATGGCGTTTGAAATCATCGGCAACCAAGCAGAAATAACTATTGCCATGATGTGCCATGCCGCCGATGAACCGGTCTTGCGGGCCGCCTTCCTGGGGGAATTTCCAGAATGCGAGATAACCGAATTTGACGGGCACCCAGCAGACGTCCTGCCCAAGAGTGCGTGGGCGACGGTCTCGTTTCTCGATTTCTACCCACCTCCGCCGTACAGCCACCTGTTCACGCGCTCCTCCGAACTGCGCCTATCCCCGTTGGCGCCCTTCTTGAACACATTGAGCAGCCTTCACACCGGGCGTATTGGACTGTATCAAGTGGTCGTACAACCCGTGTCTCCGGAACACAACTGGCACCGCAACATACAATGTCTTATCGACCTAGAGTATGCTGCAAAAACGTATGGATGTGGAGGCTCCCAGCAGTATCAACGCTACGCCCAACAGGCCCCTTCTGCGCCACTCCAGAATTTGGCGAACGAAATTGAGACAAAATCGCACTCGGACAAGCCATTTTTAGCGGCGGCTGTTCGTGTGGCGGAAATAGACGTATCAGGCGAATCCAGACCCTCGGCCTTGAGAGCCTTGGCCACCTTCATGGGGCTGTACCAGCATGGAGGGCGGCCCTTATTGTCTCTATCCCACACAGACTATCTAGCACGCCTTTCGCCCATTGATATCGAGAAAATGTTTGCCTTGGGGCTGACGTTTCGGGCCGGCTGTATCCTGAACAGCCTCGAATGTACTAGCGTACTACATCTACCGTCGCTAACATCGCTCACGGAACGCAGAATAGCATGTCCCATACTGGTATCTAAGCCACCCGGTGAAAGAATCTTTGCGGGAGGCACGCACATAGGATACAGCAGCCATGCCGGAGAACGGCGGAAAGTCTACATTCCAGAGCACCTTGAGTCCTCGCATGTGCATGTGTTTGGTTTGCCAAGAGTCGGGAAATCCAGTTTGATGGAACATGAATGCTGCGAAAAAGTGGAACGCGGCCACGGCATAGCGATCATTGATCCGCATGGAGATCTTGCCGAAAATGTCTTGTGCCGTATGAAAGAGAAGTGGCTGGATCGGGTCATATACTTTAACCCTGGCGATCCCGATTTCGTGCCACTGTGGAACCCGTTTGCTGGGCATCCCCGACCGAAGGCCGACCGCATCGCCGACGATCTGCTGCGCGCCTTTATCGAAATCACAACGGGCTGGGGAGACCGGCTTGAGACGCTGTTGCACCAAGCGTTCTATGCCCTTATCCATACGCAGCAGGGAACACTTGCGGAGGTTGCAATCCTCTTCGCCTGGAGCGATGAAAGGCGAAACAAGATCCGCGACCGGATACTTGCCAGTATACAGAATGCCAATGCGAGGCAGTTCTGGCAATACGAATACCCCAAGTACCGGAAAGAGGACTTCGCCCCTGTGCAGCACAAGCTTCAGAAATTTCTCCTATATAACACTATGGGTCTCATGTTCTCCCAGCCGACGACACTATTTAACTGCCGGGACATCATGGATTCCGGGAAAATATTCATCGCCAACCTCTCCACCGTAGGCTCAAAGGCGCGGGACGTTTTGGGCAGTTTGTTTCTTTCCCTATTTCATTTAGCGGCACTGTCCCGGAGCGATATACCCCCTGACATGCGCAAACTCTTCGATATTTACCTTGATGAGGCCCATCGTTTTGTTACCCCCGCCATCGAAGACATGATTGTCGAAGTGCGTAAGTACAAGGTCAATCTCATACTGGCCCACCAATACCTCAGTCAGTTCCAAAACAAAAGATGCGCGGACGCGCTTGGGGTGGTCGGCACGATTGTTGCCTTTAATACTTCCGCGGAAGACGCGGTGCGTATCGCCAAACGTTTGGGCGGGCAGGTCACTCCGGAGGAATTGACTCAACTCGAACAACGGCAGGCAATCGCGCGGATTGGCACGGATGTTGTACGCATTGAAACCCCTCTGCTCGAACCGATTATGGACACAAACATTGCGGAAAAGGCCAAGCGCCTTTCTCGTGACCATTACTATAAGCCTTTCGACCAAGTATGGAACGAGGTCAACCGCCAGGGGAAGGCGGCGGCGGTGTATGTCGTTCCCCGAGTACCGCAAGTACCCGACGCTGCGAAGATCAAGGATTACTACTTCGATGAATTCGTTGTCCAGAAAAGAACTTGAGCACATTGTCCAGGAAGCCACGGACGCTATCGGCGCGGCCACACTGCATGCTTTATGCGATCAGCCCGTCGAGGAGGCGCTGGCCACGTTCTCGTACGATTACTTGGATGTTCCTGTAGCACAGAACGCGTTTCTCGCGCTGCTGGGCAAGTTCATGCTCCACCTCGCCGAACATGGGGTTGTTCTATGCAGGAAGCAGGATGCGGCGGGGGCGGCGGAAGAGGCTGTGTTCATACTTGAGCACGCCTATGAAGGGGACGGCGGATGTGGCTATGAGGGTGCCTTACGTGACGTCTCGCAGTATGGTTCAGAGAAGATATCTTCCGTTCTTTCCACACTCGCCGATAGCATCCGAAACACGTTGAGGCGCAATCATGTGAGCTGGGTCATGAGGCGGTATGTTGGCAGTCTTAGTTGGGAGGCACGGGTGGCGCTGGCTGCGTTGCCGGAATGGGAACGTCTCCTGGGTAAGATGATTTCCGGACGATCTCCTGCGGAGTTGGCGCCTGCTTGCGAGGAGCTGATCATGGCTAAGTCCGTAAGCGACGAGCGGTTGGCACAGATTCTCGCATCCTAGTGTTGACAGGTTACGGCAACATGGCGAGATCGCTACTGAAACGTGGCTTCCTAGGTTGCCGCAGACAGAGCAGGGTTAAGGTCTGTCCGAACCCATTGGGAGGTTTGCGATCGCGTTACTACCAACGATGAAATGGAGGAGCAAGTGCCTTCCATGGATGCGGTAATGCGCTTTCTGTTCAACGGCGATTTGTTAGTCCAAGGCTGCTTGTGACGTGAGTAGCAAGATGACGATCTGCAGAGACAACAGGAGTTCCGAGTCTAAGGTCCGGCTATTTCGAGAATGCTTCTCCGGCCTGCCGCACATCTATGGGACATATGACGCCGCCTCTGGCAGGTCGTGGCAGGTCAAGATGCCCGTAACGGATGAGGTAGTGCTCAGGCACTTGACAGGGAAAGAACCTTTTGGCGTCTACCTGCTGACGGGCCATGTTACGCGCGCTGTGGTCGCGGATTTTGACCGGGATGATGCGACAGCGCCGTTGGACTTCGCCGTGCGGGCGCAGCATTACGGGTTATCCGCGTATATTGAAGTGAGTAAGAGGCGAGGATTTCATGCGTGGATGTTCCTGTCGCCGCAAGGTGTTTCCGCTGCCAAGGCACGCGCGGTATTCCAGTATATCCTCGGCGAAGTCGGCCATCCCGATACAGAGATATTTCCGAAACAGGACAGTCTCGACGGCACCCCGGGCAATTGTGGGAATTTCATCTTCGCTCCACTCTACGGACTCTCGGTCGCGAAAAGCCGCACCGTGTTCCTGGACCCGAAACAAGGCCTGGCGCCGTTTCCGAATCAGTGGGCGTTTCTCGACCGCATCAAACGTGCTACCGAGCCGGAACTGGACGAGACTATCGAGATGAACGAACTCCAGGTTTGTTCGCCTGAATCACGGGAGACGTCGCGCTGTCTCGGTACATTCCAACCGGCCTGGGCGCTGCCGGCGTGCGCACGGCGTATGTTTGAAGAAGGTGTCTCCGAGAACCAGCGCGTGGCCTGTTTTCGCCTTGCTGTCCACCTGCGAAAGATTGGATTGCCCTGGGATATCGCCACGGCGGCCCTTCAACAGTGGGCAACGAAGAACTATCCGCGGGATGGCAATAGGGTCATCACAGACGATGAGATCAAGGCCCAGTCGGCCTCAGCCTATCTGAAGGAATACCGCGGAAATGGATGCGAAGACCCCGCTGTACAGCCTTTCTGCGACCCTTCGTGCCCCATTCGCGACACAATGAATGAGGCACGGGCTAGAGTGTATGGCCGAATACACGAAACGACCCCGACAGTGACAGGCGGCTATTTCTCATGAGCAAGGACAATATCGTGCAGCTTTCCCCCCCCTGCAGGGACCCAAGTGCTGTGGATTCCGGAGAAGAACGTGATCGCCCTGTGGTCTATACGGACGATCAACCGCGCGAGGTTCTCCAGAACACGCTGAAGGTCCTGGCTGATGCCAACGATCCGCCCGTCATTTTTAGACGCAGCGGGCAGTTAGTGGGGCTGACATTCCTGCGGGAGGGCGAAGCACCTCATATTGTTCCTCAATCCAAACGCCGGCTCTTCAGACTTCTCATCGACGTCGCTGACTGGCGGAAGAAGACCGCCCATGGCGACGCGCCGTCTTCCCCTCCCAGCCGGATACTAGATGCCATCCTCGAAGAGCCAGGCCAAGGCATACTGGAATTGGATACTGTGACTGCTGTACCGATGTTCGGTAAGGACTTCGAGTTCATCAATCGTCCAGGCTATCATGCGCGTCAGCGTCTGTATTTCCATGACGCTCACAGCCTCGCCGCGGCGGCTTCCGAGCGGCTCGACATCAGCGAAGCACGTCAACTCCCGTTAGAAGCCATTCACGATTTTCCTTTCCCCGAAGACGCCGACCGGGCACATGCGGTCGCATTGATAGTGTTGCCGCTCATGCGGATGGCGCTCGGGAGTGCTCCCACACCGCTCCATTCAATTGAGAGCCCGTCACCCGGAAGCGGTAAAGGAAGACTGGCGGACCTTGTTTCCGTAATCGCCACTGGCAGCCCCTGCAAGCCCGTGACGATGAGCGGATGTGCCGGCGAAAACCGAAAGAGGCTCACGTCCCTGATGATGACAGGCGCTCCTCTCATACTCCTAGATAACATTCCTCAGGATCAGATTCTCAATGATGCCGCGTTGGCCTCAGTATTGACCACCACGCAACCGGCTGATCGTCTGCTGGGAGGCAACCGGATCGTATCGCCCAAGAACCATGTGGTATGGCTCCTGACAGGCAACAACGTGCGCAGTACACTGGAAATCGCGCGGCGGAGCGTCCGTATACGGATTGATGCCCGGACAGACCGGCCCTGGTTGCGCAACGGTTTTCTGCACAGCGATTTGCTCGACTGGGCGCGGCGCCAACGACCGCGGCTCGTGCAAGCGTGCATCAGCTTGATACAGGCCTGGATCGACGAGGGAAAACCACGTTGGCAGGGCACTCCGCTTGGTTCGTTCGAAGAATGGTCGGCCGTCTTAGGCGGCATACTGGAGGTGGCAGGAATTCCCGGGTTCCTGGGGAATATTGAGAGAACGTATGTCGACGCAGACATCGAGACGGAGGAATGGCACGTCCTGACGCAACTTTGGTGGGAACGGTTCGCTAGTGCCTCCGTCAAGGCTTCCGACCTCCATGACCTGTGCCAGCGAAATGAACTGCTGGCCGAGGTCTTGGGCTTCGGCGGCGTGCGATCGCAGGTGAGCCGGCTTGGACGCGCGCTCAACCGCAATGTCGACAGATTCTTCGACGACCTGCAGATTGTCCAGGAACGGGGCGTTGCGCGCAGTTCGGCGCGATACGTCCTGAAGAGACATGAATCCCGAAATGAGTAGACTTCGATAGACTTCCGAAATGGTCTTGTTGGACCGCAAGTCATTGTCCAGCAAGGGGCGAGCGGATGCCAGTAGACTTCGTAGACTTTTCGTGCGTCCAAGCGACAGCTCCATCGCGAAGGCCGTGTTGCTCCCGCCGTAGTCCCTTCATCTGAAACGTGGCCGGCAGTTCCACCGCTATGGCAATTAGAGAGCGATTTTCGCGCTGGGCTCGTTGATTGAAGGAGGCCCTCTGGACTTGGGCCGATCCTGCCAAGTCAATCAACGAAAGCCCGCAGAGATGGAGAAATCAAGAATGCTCGGCTGCATACGCAAACGTGACGGGAAAACGGAACCGTTCCAACCGGCCAAAATCGCCTGCGCCATTTACAAG
>CAIYET010000592.1 GCA_903925285.1 Candidatus Hydrogenedentota bacterium
TGAACTGATTGAATTGCGATATTTGAGAACCGTCCAAGAGTGCGAATGGTATTCATCAGAGCGATACGGCACCAGCGAGCAACCAGACATTAAAGTGAGAGACAAACATCGACCAATGTACGGGCTGAATCCGGTCTGCTCGACACAAAAGAGTATGAGTAAAATAAATGGCAGTTATCCCCTTGCAGCGAACAGGCTCAGCTCTGTACCCAAAAGGAAATAACCAAAGAACCAAATAGTCTATTTGCCAGAACGCACCGGCAAAGCCCGGAGGCTGCTGCCGTAGGACTGGAGAACCCAGTCCCTGTCGCCAACGTAGAAACGGAAGAAGGCAGCCTCGGAACCGCGTGTCTCTGATGTCCAAGGGCAACAAGCGGTCACTTCGATCAAGTTGGTAAGATGATAGCCATGATTGCCTGTTACTGCCTTATTATACAACACCGCCAGTTCATCCTGCATCGGCATTCGCCAGTCTGAATAGCCACCCCCGCGATAATTCTCGCAATAGCGCTTCGCATCCACCCAGTTGATATTTTTCCGGATCCGAGCTGATGAATTCGCAACAACTCAGCCGGTGATTGGCACGAACAGGTCGTCGAGCCGCGGCTTGCGTTGGAGGAAACCTTCTTCCACTAGGTAGCGCAGAAAGGTGTCGAGCGGGCCAAGATTGGCCTCGAGCCCGTAGGGCCAGGCGTCGCCGCGGAACACCGCGTCCATCTCCTCGACGTCGGACTGCAGCCAGGGCGTCATGTAGACCAACGCGCCGGTGTAGCGCATGCGCTTCGCCGCCGCCGCCTTCGACGCCTCGAAGGCGCGGAACAAACTGGCAGCTATCCACGGGTTCGCTTCGTAGAGCTTCTTGCGGATTACCAGCGTGTGCATGATTGGGAAGATGCCGGTGCGGCGGAAATAGTCGTGCTCCATCGCCCGGAAATCGGGGAACAGCCGCACCACGTCGTCGCTCGTTTGCAGTGACTCCGGCGTGATCCCGGCGATCACCGCGTCGAGTTCGCCAGCGGCGAGCGCGTCCGAGAGCGACTTTCCGGCGAGCGCTTCCATGTGGTAGGCGCGTTTCGGCTTCATGTCGGTCGAGCTATTACGCCGTGGCTCGTTCACCCCGCCCTCGACCCAGCGGATCGAATCCGTGTTCACGCCGTGGTCGTCGCGGAGCATACCGCGCACCCAGATCAGCGCGGTCTGGCGGAATTCCTGGATGCCGACGCGGCGGCCTTCGAGATCGCGCGGCTTCGCGATCCCGGCCTTGCGGTTGACGAAGATGTTGCCGTGGCGGAACACCCGCGATGGGAACACCGGAACGGCGACGAACGGCGCATCGCCGGCGGCGAGGCGCATCAGCGAATAGGCCAGCGACATCTCGGAGACGTCGTAGGCCTCGCGCTCCACCATCGCGTAGAAGATGTCATGCGCCGGGATCACCGTCTTGTAGTCGAGCGCGATCCCGGCCGGCCGGACCGTGCCGAAGCGCAAGGCCTCGACCCGGTCGTACGGCACGGTCGCGATGGTGAGATTTAGGTCGCTGGCCATTCTGACGCCTCCCTTTCCATTCTGTCGATTATTGCGGACCGTCCGGTCGCCGAAGTAGGCTCCGCTCCGCCCCAATACAGGTAAATATCGATCACAGTAGGAGGAATACCATGATCCATTCGAGGCGTCTTCTTTGCGCCGTAACGGCGCTCAGGATTGCGTGCGGTGCGACAACTGCGAAGGCCGATTCCGTCGCCGAATTGATTAGAACGTCCTTCTTGACGCTCGGAGTATAGGGGGGCTGTTTTTGTTTGTCAAGGGATGTTTTCCGTTTGTTGCTTTCGGTAATCATGACTTTTTACTCATGCTCTCCTCAAAACTTTGTAGTAACTCGCGGCTCGCGATATTTTTTTGGCTAA
>CAIYET010000593.1 GCA_903925285.1 Candidatus Hydrogenedentota bacterium
AAGTACGCAGCCAAGGTGCGCGACGGCAATATGATGCTTGACGACGCCCTCAGCGAATGTCTTCACGAAGTCTTGCAGGAACTGGCGATTGAATTCGGACTCGTGTATCTGAGAGTCAAACGACGGTAGACGGTGATATCATCCAATCGACGTGGCTCCTATGGGGTTTTCGCTGAGGTGTCTTGGCCCCTATGAGCATGGCATCAATCCTCAATGCTTCAGTCGTTGATTTCTATGAGGGCCTATCAGCCGCACTGAAAACCTTCCCCGCTCATGACCGCAATGCTTTTCCCGCCATCCCTTTCCACCCCAGACAAGCCTCCATGGCGGCGGCTTCTATCACTTCCAGTTTTTCCGAACATCACGCTCCTATGAGAAATGGCTTCATTGAGGACCGGCTACTGGTTGAGAAGAAGGCTTCTATCGCGGCCTCACGCTCACCAGGTCCCTTTCCCCGCCTACCATCCTTCCCGCCTGAACATCCCGGCCAGAAACTGGTTTCTACTTTTGCATTGAGAAGTACTTCACAGTAAACACACAGGCCATATTGAAGTCCAGGTCCAGGTGTGTCGGGTCTCGCAATTGGCGTCAGATTCCTGCTCCGTGGAGTCTCCAGATTTTTTTGCAAAAACGAAAATCCCCCTGCAAAAGACCATATATATTAATCACTGAGGAAGCCTCTTGTTCGCCATGTTTCGGCGCGAGAGGCAGTTTTTCACGCCTGAACGAATCCCAACAAGAAAGGAGACAGAACAGTGGGAGATTACTCAGACAGTCGTGATGTGGACAGGTTCTTGCGCTGCGAAGCGGGTGTGAAGCGGCTCGATGAGATACGGGCCATGTTCATTGGCAAGGAAGTATCCGGTGCCGAGTTCAGCAATGACGTGGACGCCGTGCTCGTGACGATTACGTTCGCCACGGGCGAGAGTGTCGAGTGCTTCCTGCCGGAATTGATGCTCGACGCACTGAAGGAAACGTTCCGGGCCGAAATCCAAGAGGAATATTACCGGGACTACCCCGAACGTAGACCAACCAAGGAAAGGAGTGAAGATGAACGAGAAACGAATGAGTCCTGACGAAGTGGCCGCGATACGGCATCGTGTCCAAGCGGCATTCGGCGAACTTCGCAAGGTGGGCTTCCTCACCAAAACGAATTTCAGTTGCTGCATGACGTGCGCGGTCGCGGAACTGGGTGAAATCGCGGAGAAACGGCGGCGTAACCGAGCGGTGTATTGGCATCGGCAGGACGAGGAGCATTTCAGGAAAGGTGGCGTGCTGTCTGTCCGGTACTGCTACCTGCCGCCCAAGGGAATCGAAGGTGAGACGGCCGCACTTGAGACGCAAATCGGTGAGCAAGTCGCGGATGCGTTGCGGAAACAGGGCCTCCAGGTCGAATGGAACGGCAATCTCTCGACAACCATCCAGGTTGTTGGATGTGTACCGGATGAAGCGAGGATATCAACATGAAAACCTTCGAGCAGACCATCACTAGGACGGTGTACCAATCCGAAGTGCTGGTAAAAGTGCAGACGACCAATCCAATACTTGTCCCCATTATCCAATGGGCCGATGAACATCCAGTTGTATGGCAAATCGTTGCAACCAAGCGAAGCAAAGCATTTGGGCTCGGTTCAGACCAGTATCTCGGCAGTATTCAAAACAGTATGGAACCCGACTGCATTCTGGAGCGTGTCAGGCATATCAACGACGTTGTGGAATGCAGGCAACCGTGCTACACACCAGATT
>CAIYET010000594.1 GCA_903925285.1 Candidatus Hydrogenedentota bacterium
TCATGGATACAACGTTTTCGGCCGGTTCGTTTCTAGTTCTTTTCAGTTTCATTCATGCGTCCCTGCATGCATACTCTGCTCTGCGACTCGTGAATCAACAAAAAGAGGCGTTGTCGCGCCAGATTGCCGAGCGGAATCGGTTGGCCGCAGCCATCGAACAATCCGCCGAGACTGTCATGATCACGGACCACCAGGGGAGCATTGAATACGTCAACCCCGCCTTTGAGCGCCTTACGGGATATGCCACGGACGAGGTCATGGGTAAGACGCCCAGGATTCTGAGGAGCGGCAAACACGATGCCGCGTTCTATAAGCATCTGTGGGATGTCATTTCCCGGGGAGATACATGGGAAGCGCATTTCATCAACAAACGGAAAGATGGAACGCTTTATGAAGAGAATGCCGTCATTTCCTGCGTGCGCGATGAAGCCGGAACGATTACACACTATGTCGCTGTCAAGCACGACGTGACGGCCCGAATGGAAATGGAAAGACGGATGCGCCAGGTCGAAAAGATGGATACTATCGGCACACTCACGGGGCGCATCGCTCATGATTTTAACAACATCCTTTCGCTGATTCTTGGGTATAGCGAAATCATCTTGCGAGAGTTGCCTGAAACGTCACCTTCGCACGCGAAAGTAAAGCTGATTGCCAAAGCGGGCGACCGGGCTTCTCGTTTGGTGAAACAGGTTCTTGTATTCAGCCGCCGTATCGAACAGAACCTGCGGCCAATGCCCTTGCATGTCTCCGTTCGGGAGGCGCTCGACTTTCTGCAAGCTTCCAAGCCGCAAAAGATCGAATTACACGCCTCGGTTGAAGATTGCGGCCTTGTGTTGGGCGATCCCACCCAGATTCACCAGGTGGTAATGAACCTGTGCATGAACGCATGTCAGGCGATCGGCAACGTTCCTGGGACTTTGGACGTGAAGTTGGAGAAGACAGCGATTCCGCCTGGTTTCGTAGCAGATGTCGGTCAGCCGGAGCCTGGAGATTACGCGAGGCTTACCGTGACTGACTCCGGGGCAGGGATCGACGCTTCCATTCTACCGGACATCTTTAACCCTTTCTTCTCGACAAAGAAACCCGGCGAAGGCACGGGGTTGGGGCTCTCCACAGTTCACGGTATCGTGAGCAGCTACTATGGCGCCATCGTCATTCGAAGCGAAAAGGGATATGGGACGACTTTTGAAGTCTATCTTCCACTGTTAGAGGGTTCAATCCAGAGTCCAAAGACTGCAAGCGTTCCGTTGGAGCGCGGCAGCGAGCGCATTCTTTTCATCGATGATGATGAAGAAATGGTAAAACTCGGTCAAGATTCGCTGATGGAACTCGGATATGCCGTATCCGCCTTCACTGATGGACTCAAAGCGCTTGAAGCATTTCGTGAACATCCCCTCGATTTCGATGTGGTGATTACGGACCAAGAGATGCCCAATATTCGCGGTGTCGATTTGGCCCAAGAAATTGCGAGAATCCGGTCAGATGTCCCCGTTATCCTGATCACCGGGATCATCTTCGGGATCACGCCTGAGGAAGCCCAGTTTGCGGGCATTTCCGAATACCTTACAAAGCCTGTCGCCCTGCAAACGATGAGCGCCGCCATACGGAACGTGCTCGCGAGATGATAATTAAGGCAATCCCAGCGATGATGACTGCGTGTTGTTCCAACGGAAACTTGGTTGGCGCTTGCGAAGGATACTCAAGTGGATCAGCGCGCAAGAATCGGAGTGAAAAGGCCAGCCGGAATCAGTGTTCCGAGCAACACCGCCATGGTAGTGCTTTAAGCTCGTTAGACCGCGAATACACCCGAATGAACGCGAATCGATCAAGAATATTCGCGTTCATTCGCGGTTAGAATAAGGACGTTACAGGAGGCATGAGATGATCACCAGGAATACGGAACCCAGCGACGCGACGCAACTGCGCAAGCAGGCCGAGAAGAAGGTTGCGGACAACGAGGCGCTTTCGGCCTACCACACAGTGCGGCGTAATCTATGGACCGCGTTGGGTTTTCTGGTGGCTGGTTTGATCTTCACCGGGATTGCCGCATTTTATCTCAAGGCGAATGTTACCGGTGACGCGCAACGCGAATTCGACTTTACCTGCGACGAGATTCGGCTCAACATCGACGCTCGACTCGCTGCCTGCGAACATATCTTGCACAGCGGCGCAGCACTTTTTGACGCTTCGGAGTCGGTTGAACGCGAGGAATGGAAGGCCTTCACCCAGGGCCTTCAAGTGGAACAGCATCTGCCCGGGAGCCAAGGCGTTGGCTTTTCGCTGTTGATTCCCGCCGAGCAACTGGCCCAACACGTTGAGAAAATTCGAGCCGAAGGGTTTCCTGACTATCAGGTAAAGCCTGCTGGTGAACGGGCGACATACTCCTCCATTATCTACCTTGAACCCTTTTCTACGCGAAATCTTCGTGCGTTCGGCTACGACATGTACGCAGAACCCGTACGCCGCACGGCAATGGAACGGGCTCGGGATGAGAACGCCGCCGCACTGTCAGGAAAAGTCGTTCTGATGCAAGAAACCGATAAAGACGTACAAGCCGGCACCTTGATGTATCTCCCGGTGTATCGTCATGGATTACCGATTGAAACAATTGAACAGCGCCGCGCCGCCCTTCAGGGCTGGGTCTATAGTCCATACCGGATGACGGATATGATGAACGGCACCTTGCGGGGCTGGGGTGCAAAGCAACACGACAAGCAGATTTATTTGCAGGTTTACGATGGCGATGGGGTAACGGCGGATGCTTTGCTCTATGACAGCCGGAGTGCGGCGGATAAAACGCTGCCTTCCACTGCACGATTTACCCGGCAGCTCCAGGCTGATTTCGGCGGGCGAAGCTGGACGCTGTGTTTCACTCAACTGCGTGGACACGCTTTTTCGTTGGAGTACGGCAGCGTCTTGATCGTTTTATGCGGAGGAATTTGCATCAGCCTGTTGTTGACTTTGTTATGGATCAACCTGCTTAACACCCGGTTCAAGGCAATGCAATTGGAGAAAATGCGGCGCATTCTGGCCGAGGGACAGAGGATTGCCCACCTCGGTAGTTGGGAATATATGGTAGAGACGCAAGAAACGGTATGGTCTGACGAGGAGTTTCGCATTCATGGGTTTGAGCCCGGCGCCCAATCGCCTGCTTACGCAGTCACGCCCAAAGAGTCCATTCATCCTGATGACAGGGACTTGCTGGATACTGCATTCCAGACTTGTTTGCAGAGCGGTTCGATCTTCGAGTTGGAGCACAGAATTGTGCGGCCAGACGGCAGCGTGCGGTTCTTGTACGACCTCGCCCATCCGTATTGTGACACGTCGGGAAAGATTGTCCGTTATGTCGGTACAACGTTGGACATCACTGACCGCAAGCGGGCAGAGGAGACGCTAAGCGAAAAGGAGCAGAACTTCCGAACCTTGGCGGATTCTGGCCAGGCCTTGATCTGGACATCCGGAACAGACGCTCTCTGCAACTATTTCAATAGTGTCTGGCTCACCTTCACGGGGCGCACTCTCGAACAAGAAATGGGCAATGGCTGGGCGGAAGGCGTGCATCCGGATGACTTCCAGCGTTGTTTGGATGTTTATATTGGAGCGTTTGACCGGCGGGAGAAATTCAGCATGGAGTATCGGCTGCGCCGGTACGACGGCGAATACCGCTGGCTCCTGGATGAGGGTTGTCCGCGCTTGGACAACA
>CAIYET010000595.1 GCA_903925285.1 Candidatus Hydrogenedentota bacterium
GCCATATCACGGGCGTTGTGCTGGTGTTCCGCGACCAAAGCGCCGAGATGGCGGCACGGCGGGAACGTTTGTTATTGAGCAACGCGATCAGCGCGAGTATGGACGAGATTTACCTCTTCGAGGCGAACACGTTACGATTCCGTTTTGTCAATGCGGGCGCATTGCGCAACCTTGGATATTCACTTGAAGAGATGCAGCAACTAACCCCGCTCGATCTGAAGCCGGCGATCACGGCGGAAAGTTTCGATGCATTGCTGCAACCGTTGCGGACGGGCGAGAAAACGCTGCAAGTCTTCGAGACGACCCACCGCCGGGCCGACGGCAGCCTCTATCCCGTCGATGTGCATCTCCAGATGTCTGGTTACTTCGGCGAAAAGGTGTTCCTCGCCATCATCCAGGACCTCACCGAGCGCAAGCAGATGGAAACCTATGGAGAAATGGCCCGGGAAGTCCTGCAGGGAATAAATGCGTCGGTAGATTTTCAGGATGCACTCCAGAGTACCCTTGCCTCATTGAAGACGCGGACCGGGTTCGATGCCGTGGGTATTCGCATGCAATACGGGGATGACTTTCCGTATTTCGTACAGGAAGGCTTTTCAAAGGATTTCCTGCTGACGGAAAACACGCTGGTCGAGCGCGACGCGGAGGGTGGCGTGTGCCGGAACAAAGACGGCAACATCTGCCTGGAATGTACCTGCGGGCTGGTCATTTCCGGCAAGACTCCCCCGGCCAATCCGTTCTTCACACCGGGCGGAAGCGCCTGGTCGAACGATTCATTCCCGCTTTCCGACACCACGCTCCTTGAGGATCTCCGGCTTCATCCACGCGGCCTATGCCTGAATCATGGCTATGCCTCCGTGGCCCTAGTGCCCATTCGGGACAAGGATGGAATTGTTGGTCTGATCCAGCTCAACGACCGGCGTAAAGGACTTCTCAGCCTCAATACGGTTAAAGCGCTGGAAGGAATCGCATCGTACATCGGAACCGCGCTGATGCGCAAACGGACTGAGAAGGCGTTGCACAGGAGTGAAGAGCAACTGCGGCTGTTGCTGGATTCGACGGGAGAAGCGATCTACGGTATCGATATGCAGGGGAACTGTACGTTCTGCAATCAGGCCTTCCTTCGTCTGCTCGGATACGCGCAGGCCGAGGATCTGCTCGGGAAGAACATGCACTGGCAGATCCACCACAAACACGCGGACGGGAGCCCCTTTCCCGTCGAGGAATGCCGTATCTTCAGGGCATTCGAGCAAGGAACGACCTGCCATGTGGATGACGAGGTGCTGTGGCGGGAAAACGGCTCTTGTTTCCCAGCGGAGTACTGGTCGCATCCGCAATGGCGGGACGGCGTCATCGTGGGGGCGGTGGTGACGTTTGTGGACATCACCGAACGCAAGCAGAGGGAAGATACCCTGAAGGCCGTCCTCTTGCTGAGACAGAGCATGACGGGCCAATCCGCGCAGGAGGTGATCGCGTATGGGCTTGAACAGGCGGAGACGCTGACACAAAGCGCCATCGGCTACTTTCACTACGTGAACGCCGACGAGCAATCCGTCCGGCTTTTCACATGGTCGCGGCGGACAAAGGAGTCCTGCACCGTCCCGGAACTCGACGGCCATTATCCCATCGATCAGGCGGGCGTCTGGGTGGACTGCGTGCGTGAAAAGCAGCCGGTGGTCCACAATGACTATGCATCGTTGGCCCATAAGAAGGACTTGCCGGAAGGGCACACACCCCTCCTCCGCGATGTGGGCATTCCGATCTTCTCCGAAGGCCGGATCGTCGCGATCCTGGGCGTGGGCAACAAGCCGCACGATTATGGCCCCTCGGATGTTTCGGCGCTGTCGCTCATCAGCGAAACGATCGGGACGGTGCTTCGCCAGCAGGAAAGCCAGGAGTCGCTCGCGCTGGCGCATCGGGCCTCGCTCAGTCTTCTACAGGACAGCCAAGTCCAGCAACAGCGCGCCGAGCAGGCCAACAGCGCCAAGAGCACGTTCCTGGCCAACATGAGCCATGAGATCCGCACGCCCATGAACGCGATCCTCGGGTTTTCACAACTCATGCAGCGCGACAAGGGGTTGACGGCGAAACAGTCCGAATACCTCCATACGATCAACCGTAGCGGCGAACATCTGCTGGCGCTCATCAACGACATTCTGGAGATGTCCAAGGTCGAAGCGGGCCGCGTTTCGCTAAACTCGGCTACCTTCGATTTGTCCGCATTGTTGCACGACATGGAGCTAATGTTCCGCATGCGAACGGATGCGAAGAGGCTCTGGCTGGAGATCAATGTCCCGGACGGAATCCCCCGCTGTGTTCAGGCCGACGTGGGGAAGGTGCGGCAGGTGGTGATCAACATGCTGGGCAATGCCGTGAAGTTCACGGACGCCGGCGGCATCGTGGTGCGCGTGCGGACGCGTGACGAGGACGATGGGCACGCGCGTATTGTGATCGAGGTCGAGGACACCGGTTGCGGCATCGCCGCGGATGAACAGGGGCGGGTATTCGTGGCTTTCGAGCAAGCGCAAAACGCTACAAATCGTGGCGGGACCGGGTTGGGCATGTCCATCAGCCGGCGGTACGCGCGGATGATGGGCGGCGACCTGACGGTGGAGAGTGAGAAAGGCAAAGGTTCCGTGTTTCGCTTCGAGTTTCCGGCGCTCTGCGGTTCCGACCTGGCGCTGCCCAGCGCGTTCACACAACAACAGGGCGCGGAATTGACTCCCGGCCAGGAAGAGGTCCGTGTGCTTGTGGTGGATGACCGCCAAGAGAACTGTGACCTGTTGGTCGATCTGTTGTCGCAGGTAGGATTCCAGATACGTGAGGCGCGCGATGGGCACGAGGCCATCGCGGTGTTCGAGGTGTGGCATCCTCACGCGATCCTGATGGACATGCTGATGCCCGAGATGGACGGATACGAAGCTACACGACGGATCAAAGCACTGCCCAGCGGCAAACACACGCTGATCATCGCCGTATCCGCCGGCGCCATGGACGAAAATCGGGAGTCGGCGCTGGCCAGCGGCGCCGATGGTTTTATCTCTAAGCCTTTTGGCGAAGAGGAGATCCTCGAAGCGTTACGGAAGTCCCTCAACGTGAATTACACGTATGAGACGCCCGCTGCGAATGTGCAAAGCTCCGGGACTTCGTCCGTTGCGCCCTTGTCGCGGGAATCGCTCGCAACGTTGCCGGAAGACCTGCGGGCGGCGATGTATGAGGCGGTAATGGAGGCCCGCTTGGACAAGTTTCTAGGACTGGTCGAGAAAGCGCACGAACACGCTCCAGATGTGGGCGTCCACTTCCGGGCGCTCGCGAAGCAATTCAATTATGACGCGCTGATATACCTGCTCGCGGA
>CAIYET010000596.1 GCA_903925285.1 Candidatus Hydrogenedentota bacterium
ACCTATGTCGGAGAACCTGCAGGCCGCGACACGCTCGCGGCGATCGGCTATTGCTGCGCCCTCGCGCACACCGCCGATCCGGATGCTGTCGTCGCTTTCCTGACCTCCGATCATATCATACAGCCCGTGGAATGGTTTCGCGTCGCGCTTTCGCTGGCCTTCGCCACCGTCGAGGAAAATCCCGACATTCTCCTCACTTTCGGCGTCAAACCCAGCTTTGCCGCTACTGCGTACGGTTACCTGGAACTGGGTGAGGCCTTGGATGATGGGCGCATTCGCATGGTAAGGCGCTTCAAGGAAAAGCCCGACCTGGCGACAGCCGACGGCTATCTCGCAGCGGGTGAAAGCCGCTATCTCTGGAACTCGGGCATGTTTGTCTGGAGAGCTTCGCGCTTTCTTGAGCTTCTGGAACGTTACGAGCCGCTGACCGCGGCCGCGTTGCGCGAAATCGCCGCCGCGCCGGATCCGGACGCGCGCGCCGCCCTCATGGCCACGATCTATCCCACAATAGTAAAGAAATCCGTGGACTACGGTATCATGGAACCGGCCTCCCAGGATCCCTGCGTGCGCATCGCCTGTGTCCCCCTCGATCTTGAATGGAAGGACATAGGTTCCTGGACCGCCTATGGTTCTTTTGCCCTGGCCGACGAGGCCGGCAATGCCTCCATGCTTGCCGCCTCACGCGTCGAAGCGGCTCCTGTCCTTTTCCAGGACAGCTTGCGTACTCTCGTCATTTCCTCCGATCCCAGCCACCTCGTCGCCTGTCTCGGCTGCGAGGACATGGTTGTCGTCCACACTCCCGACGCCACCCTAATCTGCCCCAAATCCAGGGTGGAGGAGCTTAAGAAGCTTCACACCGAACTGGAAATTCGTTTCGACGGGAAATACCTATAACAGTCAAGGTGAAGAAACAGCCGCTTATAATGGGAGCGAAAATGCGAAACGTATCATCGATCCTCGTAACGGGCGGTTCGGGGTTCATCGGTTCGAACTTCATCCGCTGGCTCTTCCGCCGAAGCGACTACTCGGGCCGTATAATCTCTGGACGCCCTCACCTACGCGGGTAATCCCGAAAATCTCGCGGACATCGACTCTTCGTTCGGCGGTTCGCGATATTTCTTCGTAAAGGGCGACATCTGCGACAGGGCTTCTGTGGAGAAGGTTTTCACCGAATATGGCATCGATACGGTAGTTCACTTTGCCGCCGAGAGCCATGTGGACCGCTCCATCCTTGGCCCTGAGGCTTTCATCCGGACGAATGTCTTGGGCACCTATACCTTGCTCGATGTGGCACGGAAGGCTTGGGGGAATCGCGGCGATGTCCTGTTCCACCATGTGAGCACGGACGAGGTCTTCGGCTCACTGGGCGATTCAGGCTACTTTACGGAATCCACGCCCTACGATCCCCGCTCTCCCTATTCGGCCTCCAAGGCCTCGAGCGACCATCTGGTGAAGGCTTACTATCATACCTATGGTCTGCCGATCACTCTCTCCAACTGCTCCAACAACTACGGGCCCTACCAGTTCCCCGAAAAGCTCATCCCTCTGATGATCCTCAACATGCTCGAGGGCAAGCCCCTTCCTGTCTATGGCGATGGCAGGAATATCCGCGACTGGGTCTATGTGGAAGATCACAACGAGGCAGTCTGGTCGATCATGAATAAAGGTCGCGCCGGCGAGACCTACAACATTGGCGGCGAGAACGAGTGGGAGAATATTGTCCTTCTCGATCGGCTCATTGAAATTA
Source organism: Candidatus Hydrogenedentota bacterium (assembly GCA_903925285.1). Lineage (GTDB taxonomy): Bacteria > Hydrogenedentota > Hydrogenedentia > Hydrogenedentales > SLHB01 > DSVR01. The sequence continues at coordinate 1,748 of CAIYET010000596.1, forward strand.
CAGCCGAGGAAAGCGGGAAGGATCCCGGCTCGTTTAAAGCCCTTGTCACCTATGTGAAGGACAGACCGGGCCATGACCGGCGCTACGCGATCGATTGTTCGAAACTGAAAACGGAACTTGGCTGGAAACAGCGCTTTTCCTTCGATGAAGGCCTGCGCAAGACAGTCCGCTGGTACTTGGATAACCAGATCTGGTGTTCCCATGTGCGTTCAGGTGAATATAGAAACTGGATAGAGAAAAACTATGAATCAAGGGGGGTCTGACCCCAATTGTTAACTTTTCTACCTTGGCCGCGCCCGTGCGGTACCCCCTTTCCAGCGTATAATGGTTGAAAGAGGTGCCTATGTCGGATGTACGTTTCAAATATATTTTCCCCAAAGAGTATAATCCTGTCTATATCAATGGAGCATATGGCGGAATCGGTCCGAGGGGAGAGCTTGTCATTAACTTCTATCTTGAACGTTCTCCGGTACCCAACGAGGAAGTGAGGAATCTTCGTGAAAATGGCTCGATCGGCGAACAAGTAAAAGTAGAGCCCTCTGATCTTCAAGATACGATCGTTCGATATATAGATTCAGGTGTAGTTATGAATTACGAAACGGCGAAAGTGATTCATGAATAGCTATAGAAAGGGTATGAGACAGATGAGACCATCGACCTCAAGCGCTTCGTCAGCAACTGTCTATCTGGAAATCGGCACAAGAGGGACGATGCTCAATCTGTCTGATCGGATAGACTATTTCGCAGGCTTTGGCGAAAACTGGAATGGGTATGGGGCATCGGCCTTGCCCGTCAGTGTGATACACAAGGCTAAAGATCTGGTTGAGCATCTGCCGGATAAAGCGAAAGTGTTCCCTACCGCGCAGAGCAGCATTCAGTTTGAACTGGATTATCTGCCGGGGAAGTACTTGGAAATTGAAGTGTTTCCCGAGTCCTACTCGATCTTCTTCGAGTCGGGTTTATCCCGGGAAGATAGGGATGAAGTCGGCTATGATGCGATTCTGGAGCGCATAAAGGCGTACGATGCGCAGTGAATTTTATACCGTATTTTGGGGGTCTGACCCCATTTATTAACTTTTCTTAGAGGAAAAGATACAAACCCCACTTGTTCTTTAGTTTTTCAAACAACCGATAGGAACTATGAAAACGCTATCGTCTCTGCGGTATGCCACCTCGGTTCCGGTTACGATCATCAGGAAAGAAGGTTCTCTCATCTTTGTTGTGTTGATTTTGTTTTTCAATTCAATGAGGTGCTTTGCGCCATCTTCGATTTCTTTCTTGCCCAGTTTGATTTCAATCGGAGCCCATCGTCCATCATTGAGGCAGATAACGGCGTCCGCTTCCAGATCGTTACTGTCGCGGTAGTGGAAAAGCTGTCCGTCATTTGCTTCGGCAT
>CAIYET010000597.1 GCA_903925285.1 Candidatus Hydrogenedentota bacterium
AGTCAGCCGTGATAAAGGATCCGATTGTGGATGAGGTGCGCCGCATACGACAGGAATATGCGGCCGAGTTCGACTGCAACGTGCGTGCCATGGCGGCGGACCTGCAAAAGTGCCGACAACAATACGCCGACCGTCTTGTTTCATTCCCGCCGAAGCCCGTTCGCCGCAATAAAACCGCCTGACATCCCGCAATTTCAGGGCAATCCATACACCATGCGTCACAGACCCAAATTGTCCATGGTCTTCTCTTGTTGCTGCCCGTAGTTGCCGGTGGTGTTGCCAATCTTTCGGCGTGAATAGCTGCCGGCGGAATCAACCGCCGCGCCGCCGCCACCGCCGCGATTGAGTTCGTTCTGAATCCCGATGCCGGTCATGACTTCACCCATCGGACCTGCCCCTACTCCGCCAACTGCAGGCGTTCGTGGTTGGGGCCTCGGCGCTGGCGCGACGGCTTGTTGCGGCGATGCCGACGCGGTTGGCGAGGGCGAGGACAGTGCGCCGTCCTGCGGGTTGAAATTGAAATCCTGGCCGGAATCGGTCTTCGGGAGTGCGGCCAGATACGCCGGTACGAGCGCCTCGAGCGACGGCGGGTAGTAACCAACCGCCTGGCCATAGCGGTCGATGGCGGCACGGATCTGGGCTATCTTCTGCGTGTCGTTCGACGTGGGACCTGCCGGGACCGCTGCGGGATGGTCCGAGATGCGGCCCATAACGGGGTCGTAGCCGTATGGCGAACCGTCGGCATGTTTGGGGATCGCGGGAATCCATCCGGGGGCCAACTCATCGAGCGTTTGCGGATACTGGCCTTTCTCGGCCTGGTACGTTTCGATGGCCTTCTGCAAATTCGTCTTGCCCATCGACTCGCCGACCATGGCGGTCTGGCTGCGCACGGCCTGGAGGTTCTGTGCCTGCAATTCGCTGTGGATGGCCGTCGCCGTCAATAATTCGACACCCCCGCACCCCGCCAATATCCCAGCCAATGCAATTATCAGTGCGGTTCTCATAAGCCTGTGTCCTCGCGATGTTACCGAAAATATTATAGCATACCTCGAAGGATTTGGGAATGAGAGGAATGGAGATTTGAGATTTGGGATCTCGAGGGCATGCCGATCGCCGGGTTATTTTTGGAGGACGCGGTCGAGTTCTTTCTGGGTCTCGGTCTGGGCGTATACGAGGGCCTGTTCGGGCGTCTTGAGTTCGTTGAGGATATCGCTGATCGCGCGGTCGAGTGCGCCCATGAAATAGGCTTGGGCTGGCATGACTGGGCGTTGGTGGCGGGTATTCTTGAGGATGTTGTAGAACACTTCGAGTTTCTCGTTGCCTTTGACGAGATCGAATGCAGGGCTGGTCTTGTAACCCGGGAAGGTGCCCGTGGTGACGATCGTCGAGCGGCCGGCTTCGGCGCTGGTACAGAGCCATTTCATGAACGCGAACGCCTTTTCCGGGTGGCCGGAGCCTCGTGGGACGGCCAGGCACCAGCCGCCCATCCATGCGCTGCGATCGGCGCCGATGTGGGCAGGATATGGGAACGGTACGACGCCGTAGTCGAGGTTCGGGGCGTACTTCTTGAACAGTTTGATGTTTGAGACGTGTCCTGCGGCCATCGCGATTTTTCCGCGGATGAAGGGGCTATCGGCCTGATCTCCGAAGCCTTCGGCGAAGCTGTTGATTTTCTCGAAGCCGTACTCGCGGGCGTACGATTTCATCCAGTTGACGGCTTCGAGGATGTGTGGGTCTTGGCCGCAGACGATGCGTTCGTGGGCGTCGTCGTAGAACTCGCCGCCAAAGGCCCATCCCCATGTAAAGGTCGAGTTCGCGTAACCGAACACGTTCCACGGGATGAACCCGATGCGCGTCATGCGCCCGTTCGCGTCGAACGCCGTCAACGCCTTCGCGAGGCGGTCCAAGTCTTCGAGCGTCTTCGGTGGCCCTCCTTCGAGGAGGCCGGCTTTCCGAAAGGCGTCTTTGTTCCAGAAGAAGGCGAAGTTTGGATCGGCGCAATAGGTCAAGGCATACGTTTTGTCGTGAAACCGATTCTGTCGCCAGCAGGGTTCCCAGAAGTCTTCGTTGCGCACCTCCTGAGCGGCCATGAGATCGTCGAGCGGTGCAAGAGCACCGCGCGCTGCCCATTCGCAGACTTGCGGTCCGTCGACGAAGGTGCAATCGGGCGGCATGCCCGCCGAGATCGAGAGGAACAGTTTCTGGTTCGACGAGAGATTGTTGGACACGTACAGCAGGCGCACGTGAATGGACGGATTGCCCGCGTTGAACACATCGACGAGCCGCCGGAACTCTTCGCCTTGGTCGCCCGGCCATGGATGCCATACGTTGACGATGGTCTTGCCGGGCGGCGGCGCGGGCTGCGAACCCGTCAGCGAAAATAAGGCAGCCATCCCCAGCGCGAATGCCGCGAACAACAGACCGGTCCGAATGGCGCTCAAACGCCGAGTACCTTCTTGCACAGTTCGTTGAGAACCTTGCCGTCTGCGAGATCGCCCAGTTCTTTTTTGAGTGCGCCGGTCAGTTTGCCCGGATGGTTCAACTCAGGATACTCGGCGAGATAGGCGCGGATCTTCGCTTCGATTTCGTCCGCCGACATCTGGTTGGGCAGGAACTCTTCGAGGATCCGTATCTCGTTTTCGGTGACGACGGCTTCGGTTTCCTTGTCGTACTTGCGAAAGATCTCGATGCTTTGTTGGCGCTTCTTGATCTCGGCGCGCAATGCGACGCCCGACATCTCGTCCGTCAGACCGGCGACGGACTCCTTTTCCTTCAGTAGGATGGCGCCCTTTGCCAGACGCAGACATTCGAGGCGAACGGCGTCGCGCGCCTTCATGGCCTTGGTGATTTCGTCCTGCACCCGCTCCTTGATACTCATCGGGCCGCCTCCTTTATCGTTTCGCACGTAGCATAGCAGAATCCACATGGGCGTCGCATCCGAACGTCACGGCGCTACGGGCACATCGCCAGGCCTGCCGGGTATCGGAGCGGCCTGGCCCGTTCGAGGTATTTGACCCGGCGTCTGTTGTTGAGGGTTCGCGGGGACGGGCGTCTGCGCGCGCGCGGGATTGTTCGTGCGCGCCAGTCGAAAACCGAGGATCGACCGATCCAAGAAGTATCCGGGTACGAATACGAATCGGCGTGCCGCGCGGCACTCGACCGGCGGCGACAACCAACTCCCGCCGCGCAGAATCGTGCACTGTCCCACCTGCGGACCGGTGGGATCGATTACACGGTGTTGCGGGTATTCGCCGTAGAAGTCCCGACACCATTCCCAGACGTTGCCGTGCATATCGTACAGGCCCCACGCGTTCGGGGCACGTTGGCCGACGGGATGCGTCTTGCCTTCGCAGTTGCCGGCGTACCACGCGTGCCCGGCCAGGCACGCCGAATCGTTGCCGCACGAATAGGCATCCATTCCCCCTGCGCGGCACGCGTACTCCCACTCGGCCTCGGTCGGCATGCGGAAACCGCCTTCGCGGCCTTTATTCAGCGCCGTGACGAACGCCTGGCATTCGTCCCACGTAACGCCGGCCATCGGCATGTTGGCGTCCGTCTCCTCGCTGTAATCCGGCGGCGGATTCTTCATGACCGCATACCATTGCTCGCGCGTCACCTCGTACCGCCCGAACCAGAATCCGTGCGAAATGGTGACCATGTGTTCGGTCTCGTCGGTATGGCGGTCATGTTCCGTGTCGGGGCTTCCCATGCGAAACTGCCCCGCAGGGATCCAGACGAACTCGATATGCTGGAAGGGCCGCACATCGCCCGCCTGGAAAGTCTCGTCCGCGCGATGGATCACGGCCGGTCGGCTGACGTGGATATCCAGCATCGACCATGCGCCCGGAAAGCTCAGTATTGCCAGCCACGGCGCAATCAACAGGGCCACGCGTAAGTGCGGACGGTTGACTTCGCGCAATTCCCACGCCGACAGATACGTGAAACCGCCTACCAGGAAGCCCACAATAGCCCACGATGCCAGCGGCGGCACGGAACCGATCGCTCCGAAGATCCGGTCTACCACCGCGAGGATTACTGCGGCGAACCAAGTAGGCCCCGGCACGTCGATGCGCTCCAGGAAATACACGAGGAGCAAGAATGGAGCCAACGCCAAAAGCAATGTCGTGGCCCATCGACGTACGCGATCCATGGCGTCCGCTTACTCCTCGTCCGTTCGGTCAGGCACTTCGACCCATTCTTCGCGTGTCGCACGGTACAAAAGTTGGATGTAGTAGATCCCGCCGCCAAGTGCCGCCAGCAGGAACACGGCGAAAGGGATGCACACCCAGTAAGGTGAATCCGCGGGCAACGGGCCGTAGTTGAACCAGTCCATGGTGCGGTACGCGTATTCGGGAAGCGCGAGTTGCAGCGCGAAACGGAACAGCGCGAAAACCGCCGCCACCGCACCGCCCGCCACGACGCTTCGTAGAATCATCCGCAGCAGCGGCGCACTCACTTGGAAGCGCACCGGAATCTCAAGGCGCCCGCCGTTCGTGTCCACGACGATCTTCGAGCGTTGAACCGAACCGATCGGCAAACCTCGGCCCGTCAACGTTACAGAGATCGTTACCGGTCCGCCTTCGAGGTCTTGCGACGACATAAGAATGTTCGCGCCTTCGCCCTCATCGAACGGACGCGACTCGAGCGTGACCGTACCGGCCAGATGTCCGCGGCCCAGATTGAAGATCGTGACCTCGATGCATTTGGATGCTTCGCGCGACAACGTGCCGCCGTCGATGCTATCCAAGTCCGCGCCCGGCGTTGGCCACGGCAAATTCGGATCGAGCACGTGGAGCAATGCTTCGAGCTTGCGATCGGGCGAAATGGACACGTCGTTGACGATCGCGTCGAACGCGTGCGGGTCCTTCATGCGTCCCGTGCACACCAGCCACGTCTTCATCCAGCCGTTCGTCATGTAATGCAGGCCGCGCATCCGCCCTTGCATCTCGCCGCGTCCGATGGCGGCGGCCAATTCCTTTGGCGTCGCAACGTGTTGCAGTCCGAATGGAAACGACAGCGTGGGATGGAAACGGCATCGCACGGCAAATAGCCCCTGATCCTGATCGTGCGCGCACCGCGCTATGGCGTCGGCGACGAACTGAATGTCGTCGTTCCGGTCCGGAAACGCGGCACGAAGCCATTCTTCGAAATAGCCGTTGAAAAGGCACTTGGTCAACGGCTGCCGCGCGTCGGGATGCTGCTCGAGCAACGATTCCAACTCCTGCGGTGCGTGTACCGCCGCGTGTTTGGTCACGTACAAGGGACGGCTGGGGTTGAGCGTATGCAACAGCGCGAACAGACCGAGCGACCGGCTGCGCACCCGTGCGCGCGTCGCTTCGATGCGCCGGGCCAATTGGCGCGTCTCGTCGTCGTCGCGCAACGCCTCGATCCACACCTCGATGCTGCCGCTGTACATGAGGTCTTCGAGTTCGCGCGCGTGCGGATGGCTGGGTTTCGACAGCATGTCCACGAGTTGCTGGACGTTGTAGAGTTTGCTGTCGCCGCATTCGAGCGGAAGCGTCGGATCGAGCAAGTACCGCAATTGGAACAGACCCAATTCGGGGTGCTCGAGGAACTCCTCTTCGAGCCGGGCCACGCGCCGCCCCAGTTCCGTGTCGAAAAACATCGCCCACTGCGACACGTACCCACGCTGCAAGTCGCGCGCGACATCGAATTCATTCAAGCGTTGCGCCATCTCCGCCGGTGTCGCGATCTCCGGCAGGCTCCGGTACGGCACGCGTTTGCCAGCCGCCAATTCCTCGCGGTCCTGGAGGCCGTCGTCCGTCAACACAGGCTCGTTGGCCAGCCACGCCATGACTTGCCCGTATCCCCAGCGCCGCTCCGGTCCCACGCGCAACAGTCCGTTCAACAAGCGTCGGAACTCCGGCGTTGCCGCCGTCGGGCGCGGCACCGAACCGCGAAAATGGCAGCCGAGCACGGTGTTCTTATCCATACCCGCGAACGGGGACTGTCCTTCGACCAAGTGGATGAGCGTGACGCCCAACGCATAGTAATCGGTCTTCGGACTCACCTCTTTGCCGTCGATGAGTTCGGGCGCGGCGTAATCGAGCGTGAAAAATGCGCCTGTACTCGTCTTGCGCACCTTCTCGTCATCCTGCAAAATCGAACTGACGCCAAAGTCGCCGATCACGACATCCTGCCGGTTCGGATGCCGAAACATCAGGTTATTCGGTTTGATGTCGCGATGGACGATGCCGAGGCTGTGCAAATGTTGCAGCCCATCGACAATCTCGTCGAGATGACTGCGCAAATCCAGTTCGCTGAACGGCATCGCCTCGGTCAAGCTCCCGCCGACACAATAGTCCATCGCCTCGTAGAACCGGCCCGTCCACATGCCGTACGCACGCAACGTCACCACACCGGGATGATACATGTTCAGCAGCGTATCGAGAATGCTCTTCTTCGGCGTCAAACCCAGACGATACAATTTCAACGCGACGTTTTCGCCGGTATGCATGTCCGCGCAACGGTAGATCTCCGCCTCGCCGGTCATGCCCCCCATCGGACCCTCGATCACGCGAAAACGGTCGTCGACCATCTCCTCGGCATGAAGTCCCGAAGGCGTCGGCGTCACGCCGGAGGATTCCGCCGTCCCAGCGTCGAACCGATCCGTCGCGCGGCTCTCCGGCAGACGTTCGGTCGCCCGCGGTTCGGGAAACCGCTCCGTCACGCCCTGCAATTCGTCGTCGCCCGCCGCCATTGATCCAGCACTCCCGTTACTTGAAGAAACGATGAAGTTAGGCCGCTCTATCTACAAAACTCCGTCGGCTTCGCAGGCTTGGAGGTACCAGCCAAGCCCAAAACGCCGGCCTTGGCGATCTTCCGAATTCCTCTTGACTGTCGCGGCGCGTTCAGAGGTCAACGCTTTGAGCTGTTCGCATTGCAGCTTGAGATCTGTTACCAGCGCGGGCCGGATGCTCGTCAAGGTTGGCGTGTCGATTGACTTCACCGCGACAAGGATCTTCTCGACGGTATCGAGATAATCATCTAGCGCTACGGTATCGCAGCCATATTCCGCCTTGATGAATAGGGCGGGAAGATCCGAAGGATTTCGAGACAATCGTTGTTCCGCGGTCTTCACCGCATCTTCCCATTTCCCTTCCTTCCATGCCTGCGAGATCTCATCGCTTCGCTCGAAACGCTTTCCCACTTCAAAGAAACTGTCACTGAAAAGCGCCCCCATGGTCTTCGTGGTCTGTTCCTGTGTATACTCATACCCCTCGGCCAGCGCCGTTATCTTCTCAATCTTGCGCATTTGGACGTCCGTGAGCGCCAACGGTCCGGCAGCCGCTTTGCTAACGGGACTTGTGCTCTTCGCGGAGACGTTGCTGCTGGATGCCGGTGTTGCCGGGGCGGACTGCACGCTAACAGCATCGTTCGTCTTGCCGATTGCCGCTGCAGGCGGCAATGCCTTCGGTTGGGTCTTCTCCCCGGAATTGGATACCGCAGAAGAAGAACGCTTACCGGAACTTGTTGTGACGTTACGTCGTTCAGCGGCCCAAAGATAGATCATCGACGATATGCACAACGCAACCACGAGAGAGCCGACAAGCCCCCAAGTCCTAAAAGATCTGCGCACCGGCCCGCCTTCATTCTTACCTCTACTCATAGCTCAAGCCCACCTTTCACAACAAGCCGTCCGATTCGCATGCCTGAATGTACAGAGCGCGCGGCTGGTAGGCACCACGCCGACCTGACGTGTCTCCGGTCCGACCAACTTTCGATTTCCTCATTGCCGCGAGCACTGCGGGATTTGTCCTGCGTAGCCGTTCCATCTCCCGCCGCATATCATTGACAAGGAGTGGCAAAAGCGCCGATAGGGCCGGTGTCTTTACCTCTGGAACGGCATCGAGAATGGCCTTTGTCGTGTCAAGAAACTCGTCGAACGCTCCGGTGCGCTCGGCATACCCGTTCTTGAGCAACAACCCGGGAAGATCGCGCGGATTCGTCGCCAACCGCTCTTCCGCTATCTTAAGTACATCATCCCATTTATAGTCATACCACATATGCCTAATACGCTGGCAATATGCGTATGGATTATTATGATCAAACATGGGCCCAGAATATGGTGTATCCACATCATTAGCACCTGATCTGCCAATGGCTTTTTGTAGCAGGGGCTGTTCATCACTGCCCGCGAAGGGGTGCTGCGCACTGACTTTCTGTGCAAGTTGAATGACTTCAGTAAGCTTCTGCAGTTCTGCCTCAGAGAATTGCGAGATTGCCGATGTCTTCGTTGATTGCGAGTCGGCAGACGCGGAAGAAAAGAGGCCATCTGACTCGCATGCCATGAGGTATTCCGCATTGACACATGTCACGAATCTGTTGGGTTTATCAGGTGTGCCGCGCACGTTGTGCCGCAGAGACTGAGCATTTGACTTCAAATCGTGAACCAAGGCGGGCATGGCTAGCTGGACAGCCGTGGTTTCCAGGTGCGGGAGGACATCGAGAATGGCCTTTGCCGTATCGAGGTACATGTCGGCTACTCCCGTGCATCTGCCATATTCGTTTTTGATCAGCAGCCCGGCAAGATCCCGGGGATTTCTTGCCAGCCGTTCTTCGGCCATGCGCAACGCTGTATCCCATTGGCCGGCAACGAAAAGACCCAGTACCTCAGCGGTGTTGCGCGAAGCCCCTGGAACGTTTACAATCCCCGAGTGTATATCGTTCCATGCTTGGTGGCACACTTCTTTGGAAAACCCGAAGCCGTCTGCAAGCGCGACCACTTCCTGAATTCCCCTCTCTTGCAAAGGGGTTAGTGTGGCCGGCACTGCTGGTTGTTTCCCCACGCTATCCGCTGTCGGGAGCGCCTCCGTGTTCGCCGCAGTAGGGGTGTCTCTCGGCGCCAGAATGCCAAGACTCTCCTGTGAAGGCGTCGCTTCGCGCGAAGTCCGGTTGACATAGACAACGATACCCCCACCAACAAGGACTATCAGGACAAAGAACAAATATCTACCGACCGCATTTGCAGACTGTTTTCGATTCATAGCGAGTTACGCTCCCGCATGTTAAGCGAATTTGCAGAGGACAGTATTTGCGCCACCATTATGACCGAGACGTTGTCGTGGCCGCCAGCCTGCAACGCCGCGTCCACGAGACGACGGGCACGCGTCTCGGCCGTACCTTCCGTAGCGGCCTTTTCGAGCGTATCGGCGTCGATGAGGTCGTGCAGCCCGTCGGAGCAGATCAGCAACGCGTCGCCATCGCGCCATTCGGGACCGGGCGTCACGTGCAGCGAGAACGAGGGACTGCCGACGGAATTTGTGATCGTATGGCGCACATCGGCGTGTTCGGCTTCCTCGACATCGAGAAGGCCCGCCTCGACCGCGCGTTGCGTCACGGTGTCGTCCACGGTGAGTTGTTTTGCGAACCCGTTGCGAATCCGATACACGCGACTGTCGCCGGCGTGAAACACACTGTAGCCGTTACCCGCCAGGCAGACGCCCGCGAGCGTGCAGCCCATGCCGCGCCATTCCGGATGCTGGCTCGATGCATCCAGCAACGCCCGGTTCGCATGCGCGCCCGCCTCCTGCAAGGCTTCCTCGATTGGCATATCCGTTCCGCCCGCGCCATGGTATTGTGCATCGAACGTGCTTAGACACAAACGACTCGCCACAGCGCCCGCCGCCGCTCCGCCAATCCCGTCCGCCACCGCAAACAACAGCGGAGCGTACAACCGGTCGTCGTCCGCGAACTCAAACGCCAAACCGCCGCTGTTCGCAATCGAGCGGTCCACAAGGATATGGTCTTCATTCGCGGCGCGTACCTTACCGCAATCGGTCCATCCATACACCTCGAATCGCCGCATCTTGTACCCTATACCTCCAATACTCGCACGGAGAGCGGTACGTTGGCCAGCACGAGCCGGTCGCCGTTTCGTAGCAATGCGTCTTGCCCCGGCATAAGCCGCGTCTGGTTCACGAACGTCGGGTTCGTGTATTCGGGCTGCGCGACGGCAATCGCGTGCCACCCATCCGGGCGCAACTCGAATTGGCAATGGCTGCGATGGACGAAGTTCAGACCCGCCATTCCCGACAGTTGCACCTGTGCCGCGCTGGTCGGATGCGCTTGGCCGATCACCCAGCCGCTTCGGATTTCATACGTCGTGCCCGATTCGGCCTCGAGATATAGCGCCTGGATCAATTCGCGCACTGGTTCGGGCGCGGGCGTCGCAATCTCGCATGCGCCGGCTTGCGCGACCACCGGTTCCGTCGGCAGGTCCGGCGCAATCATCGCCGGCGCCATGGCGAGAAACTCGCCGTCCCGTTCGCACGCCTCCGCGAACTCGTCGTTCAAGTGTCCGCAACGCGGACACTCCTTCACGTATCGCATGATTCACCTCTTGGCCCTTCGCACGCGCCCAGCGTTTCGGCCCCGAATGCTTCGCAGACCGCCGCTCGAGTCGCCGATTCCGTCACGCCGATAACCATATCGAGCGCGCCGCGTCCCACGCCGATATTCACGCCTTCCGCGCGGCACGCATTCATCGTAGCACGCATCGCTTCGCCCACCGGCGTCAGACAATGCACGCGCTGATTGCCCGAACCCGTCAGCGGATGAACGCGCGGGATATCGTGGCGGTACGATCCGTCAATCAACACGTCGATCACGCCCAACAAGGCGGTTCGTACGTCATCGCCCCGGATTTCCTCGAGCGTGTACCCGGAATAGACGAGGATAGTCCACGCGGGACGTTGCACGCGCAATGTGTGAACAAACGCCGCCAGCGCTTCCGCCTGGTCGAACGGTTCGCCGCCGGAAATGGTCACTCCATCGAGCGGCGGGTAAACCTGCAACACATGTTCCACAAGTCGCTCGACCGATACGGCGCGCCCGGCCTCGAGCGGCTGCATCTCCGGGCTGATGCACCCCGCGCACCCGCGCCTGCACCCTGCCACCCAGAGCACGACCCGCTGTCCCGGCCCCAACGCCGTCACGGGATACGCCATGCTGTAGATGCGAATGTCCATTCCGTTCGTCCTACGCTTCACGCCTTGTCCATAGCATACACGAACAGGCACGGACGCGCACGGACGCGCATGGGGGAGCGGTTCTACGAGAGGCCTGTTGCTCGGTCCGGTATAGCTCTAATCCGATAAATTTCAGCGTTGAGCGGTGCGTTGCGTAAGCCAGGCACATTGCTGGCGCAGACGCTGCATCCATTCGATTGCGTTGAGTCCCGCCAATTCACCGCCGAGTTGGACGAGTTGGTATGAGACGGTCGCGACGTGTTTGATGCCGACGGCGTAGTACAGGGCTACGGCTTCTTGATAGGACAACGAGCGGAACTGTGTGTAGGTGTCGAGTAGGAGGTTGCTGCGGTACGTGAGTCGATCGCTGTCGAACGCGGTGCGGATTGCGAGGTTGGACATGGCGTACGCGAGGTCTTCGAGATAACAACCGGAGCCAGCGAACTCGAGGTCGATCAGCGCCGTGAGTCGGTTGCCGTCGAACAGGAGGTTGCCGCCGTGGTAGTCGCCGTGGATGAGTCCGGACTCGAAATTGTTGCGCGCGTCCCAGTTCAGTTTCTGAGCGGCCTCGTGTAGGAACAGGGCGATGTCGTTGCAGCAGTCTGTAGCCAGGGCCTCGTCGCCTTGGGTCTTGGCGAGTTCGTACAACTGGCCGAATGAGGCGCGGGGGACTTCGCTGAATCGCCACATGCGGGTGTCGCGCGGCGGGCATGGGATATCGCGGCATACGTCGTGGAAGCGGCCGAGGGTTTCGGCGGCGATTTGGAGCGTCTCCTGCGAGATTTGCATTGGTTCGCCGGTGACGAATACCTGGAGTTCGAGTGCCCACGTGTCGAGCTCGACGATGCCTTTGCCGTCTTTCGCTCGTTGGATGCGTGCGACCGCGATGCCGTTCTCGGCTAGATGGTCCGATAGACGGTGCTGGAAACGGAGCGCGTCGAGGATTACCGCGTCGCTCCTGTAGGTTTTGACAAGGAATTTGCCTGCGGAGGTGTTCACGACGAGTTTGCGATGGCGGCGCTGATGCGCATCTTCCAATTGCCGGGGCATTTCGACCTTGCCGAGGTCGTAATACTGGCGGATGACGGACGCGAGAATATCGAATTCGTTTGCTGGTTGGGTCACGGTACGTTGAGTGTCTTTTCCGATTCTACGTTCTTGAGCAAGTCTTCCTTATTGAACCAGGTTGGCTTCATCTTGCGCTCGCTGTAGAGCTTCTCGGACTGGTCCACATAGTGCGGCGAATTGGGGTCGCCGTTCTGGCCCCACGCCACAAGACTATATGATTCGATGCCGTCCTTATGCAAGAAAGAGATCATCATCGAGCCGCTGCCGTTGTACGCGATGTACTGGCCCGATCCTTTTTGCTCTTCGTGCGACGATACATCGAAGACGGTTTCCGTGAAATCGCACTTGTCTTTGCCGCCGCCGAAATCGGCCCCGTTGCAGGGGAAGTACTTGCCGCCGCGGCCGATGCGATGTATGTCGCCCCATTTGACGGTCGCGGAACCGTACTTGGCTTTCAGTTCGGCGAGTGTTTCGGCGAGCAAGTCGAGCATCTTCGTCTGGTCGGCCACGTTTAGCGGTTTGCCGTTCGCGATGGCCTCGACATCGATAGCGTTCTCGCATTTCAGGCGCCAGAACTTGATGGTCGTGCAGATGGTGCAATCTTTCACGAACAGGCCGTCCCATTCGAGGATCGCCTTGACGGTCTCGGCGATTTCCGGGTCGCTCATGCGCGCGGTACCGCCGGTGGACACGGCCGCCAGCGCGGCTTGCCACGGCTTGGCGAGGATGTCGTATACATTCAGCGTGTATTCGATGGCCTTTTCTTTTGTAACCAACGGGTCGGCCTCGAGTAGTTCGAGCAGGCGCGCGCCGCGCGGACTCTGTTTGTCCCATGACACGTTGAAGATGCAGGGCTTGTATTTGTCCGGCGTCATGGGGGAATCCTTCATCATGAATTCCGGACTGCAATTGCAGTTTTGGAAATACCCTTGCGCAGGATTTTTGACCTGAACCAAATCCTTGATGTCGTGTATGCCCAGCCACCGCGTGGCGTCCGTGCCGCCGGGGATCGGCGCCGCGGAATTGACGCCTTCGGGCCGGATAGGCGTGCAGCCGTTTCGGACGTACTGGATGTTGCCATCGCGGTCCGCGAACAGGATGTTTTGTTCCATCATCTGATTCATCGACAGGGCTTCATAGAACTCGTCGCAGTTCTTGGCCAAGACCATCTTGTACATCTCTTCAAACACACCGGTTTGCGTAAAGTAGGGCGATGAGCCGCAATAGGCGATACCGGTCTTCTCGTCGGGTTCCTCGACCACCGGCCCATAAATCGATTCAAGCGCCGGCTTCACGACCGGGTCCTTGTCTTTGACGTTAATCGTGATGGCGCGGGCGTCGAACGTCTTCCACGCGCCGTTGTACTGGTACTGGAAGATGTTCTGCGGATTGAGTTTCACCATGTACACGTCGGAGGTATCGGGACCGCCCGTCGTGCAGGCCCATGACACGTATGCGCTATGACCAAGGGCGGGTAACGGCGATCCGACGAGGAAATATCCGCATAGGTCAACTTCCTTCACATGCATGCGCGCCTCGTAGAAGACTTGCAGGCCTTCCCAGGTCAGGTGCGGATCGGTCATCAGGATCGGGCAGCCTTCCGCCGAGCGCGACGGCGCGACCGCGTAAGCATTCGAGCCAAAGGGCGGCGCATTCTTCTTGTTGTGCAGGTCGTCTTCGATAGTGCCAAGCGGCCACTTGAGAATCATGACACGGCCGATCGCTGCGCACTGCCAGCCATGCAATTCCGTCGCAAACGATGGCTTCTTCTCCGGATGTTCGTCGAGGTACGCCTGAACTCCCTGCATGAAACGCTCGGAGATTTCGCGAAGATTGGCGGGAAGTCTGTCCCAGTTCTCCTGGCAAAGCTCGGCATTGCGGACGAGGTGCATGGCATAGTCGATTTCGAGATTGTCGCCTTCATCACCGAAGGCTTCCGACATCGTACCCGTTGCGGTGCGGATGTTTTTGTAGAGGTCTTCGAGCCGGTCTTCGGCCTGCGCGTAACCGAGGACGTACGCGCCTTCGGCGAGCGTGTCCGCGTAGATATGCGGCACGCCCCACGTGTCGCGATACAGCGTGGCTTTGCCCGCATAGGCGGACACCGAAATCAGGACGATCAAGCTAGTCAAAACAACATATTTGCGCATGTTCCACTCCTGTTATGACGTAAGAAGGATGAAGGATGAAGGATGAAGGATGAAGGATGAAGGATAAAGGACAAAGGATGAAAAAGAGCACAGCCTCGCGCCAGCCGTAAGGTTCTTCGATTGCGCACCCGGCATTTCGTCCTTTGTCCTTCAGCCTTCATCCTTCATCCTTCATCCTTTCCCGTTCAATGGCCGGACGCCAGTAATCCACCGATTCCTTGAGATCCGCGACGACCCGTGTGTCCATGGGCAAACGTTCGCGATGTGAGATTTCGAGCAACAACGTGCAGAATTCGACGCCCGCGTCGCGCAGGGTCGCGAGGATTTCCTCGGGCACAATCCTGCCGCGCGCGTTGTACTCCGCGACGAACGGATAATGGCCGCCTTTGTCGCGCAGGCTCTGCTTGATGTGAATGCACGGACTGACCGTTCCAAACGCGCGCAGCCACGCGTGGGGATCGGTGTCGTCGGGATTGGGCGAGGTCACGTCGCCGTGATCCACATCGAGACACAACCGCATCGGGATCGCAAATCCTTCCTGGCAGCGTTCGAGCAGGTCGCGCGTGGCCTCGATGGTCTCGCCGAGTTCGCGCGGGACCGACATAGGTTCGAACATGACGTATTGGAGACCGACCTCGGCGCCGTACGCGGCGATTTCGCGCCACGCGGCGATGCCTTGCTCGATGCGCTCGGCGCGGCGTACCGGGTCCGCGTTGTCGCGAATGCCAAGGATGCCGAAATGACTGCCCAAACCTTCTGCGCCGAGTTTGCGCGAAAGAAGGATGAAGCGCTTGAACCATTCGACCCAGGTTCGCCGGATTTCGGCGTCGGGGTGCAGGACGTGATTGACGCGCGTGAACGCCGAGGTAAACGTCGTCTCGACGCGCACGCCCTTCCGCGCACAGAGGTTGCGGATCGTGTCCGCCTCGTGCGCGACCACCGTTTCCGGCAAGAATGGGTTGAGCAGGTCTGCGGTGAACTGCACGGTGTCGAGTCCGAGTTCGTCGGCGACCACGGCGATCCAATCCTCCGGTTCGGGAAACCGGTTGATCGCGAACCCAGTGTTGACGCCCAGCTTGACCTTCATCCCGTGATTGCTCCAGCCTGTTCTTCGGGGAACGTGCGGACGACAACCGCACGCGGAAATTATCGCGTCTTGCGCGACGAAATGCAAACCAAGCGGCCAAACAAGTTGACGGCCGTAGTCTATTGATGTATCGTGAGAAACGATTGGAGCCCCTTCATGCACGAAGAAGATGAGGTAATCAAAGAAGTCAGACGGATTAAGGAAGAGATCGCCGTCGAGTACAACTACGACGTGCGTGTCATCATGCGCGCAATGCACGAGCGGCAGATCAAAAACGGACAAGAAGTCGTTTCCCTTCCGCCGAAGCACGTGAAGCCCGGGATGCGCCAGCCTGCCGCCTCCGCAGGCGCTCGGAATTGACCTCCGATTTCCTCACCGCCTCTGGCGCGATCTTGCGCTCTCTACCTCCTTGCAGGAGAGCGTTTGGCCGTCCGCGGCGCCGTGTGGGATAATCCATCAACTTCGATGTGGACGGGCTATGGCACAAGAAACGAAAACGCACAATACGTGGTGGAAGACCGCGCTGCTTATCATCGCGACGGTGGCGATCGTCGCGGGCATCCTCGAGGCCGGTGCGCGCGTCGCGTTGCGGCGTCAGGCGCGACAGCAGGAAATAGCACGTCGGACCCAGGTTCCGCTCAAGGCGCACGACATGTCGGCGCTGGACCGCGTGCATATCAACGGACCGGGGATTTGCTGGCGCGTCAAGCCGAATCTGAAGGACTACGAGATCGTTGGGCGCTGCTGGGACCGCGACGTCCGGTTCGTGCTTTCCACGAACGAGCAAGGGCTGCGCAATCCGCCGCTGGCGTCCGGGGAAACGCGCACGCGGATCTTGGCGATCGGGGACTCGACGACGTTCGGCCTGGGCGTGAGCAACGACGAGACGTGGCCGGCCCAACTCGAAAAGCGGTTGAACGCAGCCGCAGGGAAACCTCAGTTCGAGGTGTTGAATGCCGGCATCCCCGGCGTGAGTTCGTTTCAGGGGCTGGTCTATCTGGACAAGATCGGCTTTGGATTCGAGCCTGCGTTGGTAATCGCGTGTTTCGGGCACAACGATTTCGATACCTGGTTCTCGAAAACGGACATCGAACGCGCCGCCGAGGTCGATGATATCGAAAAAGCACCGGGCAAGAGCGCGAGCGACTTGTTCGTGCTGGCCAAACGCGCGCTCAAACAGGCGTCGAACGTAGTCGAACGCGCGACGGGCGAGAAAAAGCCGCGCGTTACGGCCGACGAGTTTCACGACACGCTGGTCGAGATGAAGAAGCTCTGCGACGCGCGGCACGTCCCAATTATTTTTGTTCGGTGGCCGCAGGAACCACAGATCCTCCAACATAATTCGACACCGGACCACTACGAACCCGTGCTTATCAAAACGTGCCAGGAAATCGGTGCGCCGCTCGTCAATCTCTACGATTCATTCGTTCGCGCCACCGAGCCGCTGTACCTCGATCCCGTTCATGCCAATCCCGCCGGATGCCGCGTCGTGGCCGAGGCCATCGAACCGGAAGTCATGTGTCTGCTACGCGCTCCGTGAATTGCCGGCTGGAAGCATGAACGCCGCGCGAGGAGCACGCACTGATAGGCGTATGTCATACCTGCGGGGCGGTCGGAACTCGATTCTCTTCTTTCGCGTTCTTGGCGGCAAGAACGTGGCGGCACAACCACCATCCACAGAATGCGATACTCGGAATCGCAAGGACTTGCATCAAATCCAAGTTCCAGAACAGGCGTGGGGGATCGGCGCGATAGAAATCCAACAGGAAGCGTTTTGCCATGTACAACAGGCACAGCAGCATGACTATTGTGCCCGGGGGGAAATTGCGGCGTCGCGCAATTTGCAGCACGGCAAATATCAAGGCCCATGCCAGCACGGCGTACAGTTGCGATGGGTGAACGTGCACACTTATGGCGCCTGCGCCGTCCACAAGCCCGTGCTGCAACTGCCAATACCATTCCGGGCTTTCACGCGGAAACGCTATTCCCCACGGGAGGGTTGTGGGTTTCCCATAGCAACAGCCGTAACAGAGGCATCCAAATCGTCCCAGTATCGCGCCTATGGGCACGTACACGGCGAACATGTCAACTGCGGGAGCTCTTGGAATGTTCTTGCGTTCCAGGTACGTCAGAGTGCCAAGTAGAGCGCCGATAAAGCCGCCTAGGAACGTCTGGCCTCCGCTGTAAAAATCCCAGAACCTGTCATAGTGCCCGGGGCACATATAGAGAAAGAAATACCAGAGCCTCCCGATGACGAAACCCGGAACCGCCGCCCATAGCACAATATACAGGCTAACGGGATACTTGGGGCCACGCGCGTAGTTCCACCGCAGTCCGAGTGTGAACACCGACAGAGTCCCAAGAAAAACAAGTGAGTAGTACATCGACAGTGGGAAGGCACCCACAAGGACCGTCGGCAACATGCTGGTTCCACTTATCCTTCCGCCATGCTATCCCCGCCAACCCAGCCAACGCTGGGCGACAAATCCAGCAACAGCCACGACCAGAACGCACAAGCCCGCCATTACCCACCCGCTGTGTCTAACATACCATCGCGGCTCTGGCGGCTTTTCGACAATTCTCCGCTCTTCCAGCTTTTCGTCGGAATAGACAACGCTTCCTTCCGAGAACTTCATGTCGAGCAAGTCGTCGGGGATAGGCTGATTCACCTCCACCTTTGTCGCTTCGATGACGAACTGCCAGTAGGGGCTCGTTGGAAAAGTCAAGCGGCGGACGGCGTATTCATCGGGGGGCAATTCCGATTTCTTCTTGAGGAAAGCTCTCTTTTCCGGCGTAATTCCGTAATCGGTAACAACGGCGGATTTTGGGTATCGAAACCCGCTCGGTGTCTCCACAAAGTCGGAGCCTTCCACACTGGCCAACACGCAACGCAACGCAAACCACGAGCCAGTATAGTACTTTGCGATGGTGGCTTCGTCGAGGTCCCAAATGCGGTCGACTTCGTCGATGCGCGAAATGCGCCCGGTTGCATCCAGCCATATGTCCGCCGAGACCTTCTGCTCGCTCTCGCCGTTGCTGTAAGCCGCCTCGTGCGATAGCACCTGAACCCCGTCTTCTTCAGACAAGCGAAACGGCCCTTCCTTGCCGAGAAATTCGACCAGTGAGATTCCAGTGGCACTCCGTTGTTCACGAGTCTCCGGCCCGAGTACGCCCAGCATAGTCCTCGCCGTAGGCCAGAACCCCTGCAAGTTCATGTGCGCGGCCTCGTTTTCGAAGCCGCCCTCACTGGGTATTGGTAACTCGCTGATAAAATTGCGTAGGCGCCACTTCCATTGACCGCCCCGGTACAAGTATTCATAGAGTTCCCTAGTGCAGTGAAGGTTTCGGGGCGCCTTGATTTTCGGTGGATCGAAGGTCTCCTCGAAGGAAACGTAGAAGTCGGCGCCCTTTCCCTCAAAGCGACAGTCGCGGATCTCTCGCGTATCGTCAGCAAGAATGGTAAAGACGACATTATATTCAACGTATAATGAGTCAAATCGACATTGCGCCTTGCATTGTTCAATGGCGGAAGGGATGTCGAGCCCGGATGCCTCTATCGAAGACATTCCGACAATGAAAAGGATAGTCAGACAGCGCACAGCTCCTCCTTTGTTCATTCTCACGCTTCCACTACTATCAGGAATGTGTTTGCTCTTTCTATCGCGGAGTACAACCGCCGCACGGAACCGCGTCTGTTGGTAATCCGCACCCAAGTGCATAGTAGTTGTTCACGACGCACGTGTTTACGCAGGCAGCGTGACAAGGATCAGCGTCCGGGCAACAGCCGCCTCCGTTCCTTGCACAATTGCGGGCCACGCCCGTGGGAATCTGCCAGTGGTTTTGGCCATTTAGATCGCAGGCACAGCCATTGAGTACTTCGGCACAGGCCCACCCGGGCGGTGCGGGGTATTCGGTTGCACATACGCCCGTGTTACAGGTGCAAACGCTCTGTTGCTGCTGTGCATCGAGTTGGCCAACGACAGCAATCATCGAAATGCCAAACGCCAAGACTACAGTTAATATCATGCCCATCGGGCGTCTTTGCATGGTCTTCATGATTTTTTCTCCTCTGAATGGGGCCATAGGTGCATGATGCACATGGCCTGATTACTTTGGTCCCAACGGGGAGCAAAGTAGTGGGTTCGCCACTCCTCGGCCCCGGACAACGGTCTAATTCACAAGGATATCAACACTGCATGCTGTCAGACTTACCCTGTCCTCAGACAGTTGGACCTCGGCGGGGCTCTTAACCGTTGAGCCGGTAGAAGGGCGTGGGTGCGTCCCGCCAGCCCCCACACCGTACCGACGGAAGCTTGACACAGAGCCGCACCGGGTTTACCGGAGCGACGCATCGTACCCGCGTCCATATGCATCAATACGCCTCCTTGCAGGTTACCAATCACGGTCCATCAGGGCGCAGCATGCATACTATAGCTCACTATGTTTGGGATGTCAAGGCTTTTCTGTAGCTTCTCTATCTGTAGTTGTCTCCACCCCCCAAATGCGCTACAGACATATATATATCGTACACCATACCGCCATGGGCGGCGTACAACAACTCCTTGTTGGAAATAGAGCGCCCCTGAGAAGCCGTCACTCCGTACGAGCAAGGTACGGCCGCGCATCGAGTTCGCACAAGGTAGTACGGCGCACCTATTTCACCCGGAGGGCGGGGTATACGCCTCTTCAATGCGCAGGCTAGCCGAGGGTCGGCAGACGTTCGGTTATTTCAAGTGTTCGATTCAAACAAACATTTGAATTTTCCCGCGCCGTCGTGTATACTGGGTATGTTGGATGGGAGGTCGAAGCGTGAAACGAGACTTGGACGCTGCACGAGGCGACAAGGATGCTACGCGGCATCGTCTGCTGTTGGCGGCGGGCGAGTTGTTCGCGTTGCGGGGCTTCGACGCTACGAGTATTCGCGACATCGCCAGGAAATCCCGGTCCAATATCGCGGCGGTGAATTACCATTACTCGAGCAAGGACAACCTCTACCTGGCGGCGGTCCAGTACGTGGCGGAGAAGATGGTGGCGCGGCGCGACGGCGCGCTGGATGGCGTCGACGCGCGTACGTTTGATCGGGCAAAGGCGGCGGAAACGTTGCGGGCGTTGATCGACCGCGAGGTGCGCGCCTACCTTTCCGCGGACATGCCGGGGTGGTACGCGCAACTGTTGTTGCGGTGCATTCTCACAAAGAGCCCGGCGTTGAAGGCGCTGTTCGACCGCATCCTGCATCCCGATCATGTGGTTCTGAGGCAATTGCTCCGGGCCGCTTCGCCGCACCTGACGGAACAGCAGACGACATTGTGGGCCTACTCGATTACGGGGCAGATCGTTTTCTATTGCCTGGGACGGGAACCGATTCTGATCGAGCAGAAACGGACGGATTATTCGGATGGGTTCGTGCGGGCCGTGGTCGACCACGTGACGCGCGTTGTTTTTTCCGGCATTGGGATTGCGGACGAACCGGCGGGCAAAACGCCGGGGCGGCGACGGAAGGTCTGAGAGCTTGTGAATAAATTGATGGCGCGCAGTACCGAATTCTTTTACAACATCTGAGGAGTTAAGAAGTGCAGGCCGTTAGAACTCTCGTGAGTACGTTGATTCTTGCTGCGGTCGTGGCTGCGGTCGTGGGCGGGGCGGTGTACGGCAGCCAGTACGTTTTCAAGCCGATTCCGCTGGTTATTCAGGGCGAAGTCGACGCGACGCAGGTGGACGTTGCTCCGAAGATCTTCGGGCGCGTCGAGACGTTGCACGTTAAAGAAGGCGACGCGGTCGTGAAGGGGCAGGCGCTGGCGTCGCTGAAGAGTCCGGAACTCGAGGCTAAGGTCACGCAAGCGTCCAGTGCGCGGGAAGCGGCGAGCGCGGTGCGCGAGAAGGCCGACAACGGCGCGCGCAAGCAGGAAATCGAAGCGGCGCATCACGCGTGGCAGATGGCGCTGGCTGGTTCGGAACTGGCGCGCAAGAGTTACGAGCGCGTCATGCAACTGTACGAAAGCGATCACGTTTCGTTGCAGACTCTCGACGAAACGATGGCGAAATGGAAGGCCGCGACGCAGATGGCGGAGGCGGCCCACGCGACGTATGACATGGCCATGACGGGCGCGCGCGAGGAAGACAAGAAAGCGGCGCACGCGGTCGAAAGGCAGGCCGGCGGCGTCGTTTCCGAGGTCCAGTCGTATCTCTCGGAGACGGACATGAAGTCGCCCATCGACGGCGAAATCGTCGAAGTGGTCGTCGATCCCGGCGAACTGGTGACGCCCGGTTTTCCCGTGTTCAGCATTGTGGACTTGAACGACGTGTGGGTCGTGTTCAACCTGCGCGAGGATTTGCTGAGCAGCATCCAAATGGGTTCGACATTCCAGGCGCGCATCCCCGCG
This sequence comes from Candidatus Hydrogenedentota bacterium, assembly GCA_903925285.1. Classification (GTDB taxonomy): domain Bacteria; phylum Hydrogenedentota; class Hydrogenedentia; order Hydrogenedentales; family SLHB01; genus DSVR01. Next base: position 21,677 of record CAIYET010000597.1, read on the forward strand.
CTGGACAACCAGGCCGTCGAGTTGAAGGTTGACTACGTCAAGGCGCTCGGCGATTACGCGACATGGCGGGCGACGAAGACCTCGGGCGATTTCGATCTCAAGACCTTCGAGGTGCGCGCGCGTCCGACCAGCCCCGTGACGGGCATGCGCCCCGGCATGACGGCGCTTGTCACGTGGAGCAGCATTCCAAAACCGGCGCCGACAGGACGGGCCATCGGTTCATGACGATACGACGCGGAGGCGTGTGGAGCGTAATTGCGCGCGAATTGGGTCGTGCCGCGTCGCGTCCCCTTTACGTCGTAACGACAATAGTCCTGCCACTCGTGGCCTTCGGTGTTTTCACCGCCGTGTTCGAGGCAGGCGTGCCGCGCAAGCTGCCGATTGCCGTCTGCGACAAAGACTTTTCCGCGCTCTCTCGCAAACTTGTTCGCATGCTCGATTCGATGCCGACTTTGAAAGTGGCCTATCGCGTTACCGACGCCGAACAGGGCAAGGAATTGATCGCGCAAGGCAAGGCGTATGCGTTGGTGCTCGTTCCCGAACACATGGAGCGCGACGTCTATGCTGCAAAGGCCCCAAAGGTGGTTGGCTATTACAATAACCAGTACATGGTGTCGGGCGGCGTCGTCGGGCGCGATATTCTGACCGTCGTGGCCACGGTGTCCGCGGGCATCAACGTCAAGACGCGCCAGAAAAAGGGCGAATCCATCGAGGCGGCCATCGAGCACGTCTCGCCCATCCAGGTGGAGCATCACGGGCTGTTCAATCCGTATTCGAGCTATGCCTACTATGCCGTCACGACGTTTTTGCCCAACATGCTCCAGATCTTCATCATGGTTACAACGGTGTTCGTTTTGGGGGTCGAACTGCGCGAGGGGACGGGTCGCGATCTGCTCGAACGTGCAGGCGGGAGCATCGTCGCCGCCGTCGCGGGCAAACTCCTTCCGTACACGCTCGTCTTTTTTCTGCTGGGAAACGTGTCGAACGCGATCCTTTTTTTGTATCTCGGTGCGCCGCTCGCGGGCGATATCCGAGTAATTACCGCGTCGTATTTCGTGTATGTCCTCGCCCATCAAAGCATAGCGATGATCCTGGTGGCCGTTTTCGCGAACCTCCGTTTGGCGCTCAGTTTGGCGGCCATATACGCGTCGCCCGCGCTCGCGTTTGCGGGCGTCACGTTCCCTTGCGTCGGGATGCCATGGTTCGGCAAGGCGTGGTCGCACATACTGCCGATGAGGTACTTTTTCGAGGTCTTCATTGGCCAGGCGTTTCGCGGCGCGCCGGTTCACACGTGCTTGCCGAGCCTGGGCGTCCTGTGCCTGTTCGCGATGCTGGGACCGTTGCTCGCCCTGCCGCGGCTTAAGCAACTTTTCTCGAACGAGCGATACTGGGGCCACGTATGATCCGCTTCTGGCTACTCGAGTACCGCGACATTGCCGGGAATCAGGGCGCACTTGTCATGCTGGCCTTAGGCGCGGTGTTGTATTCGTTTTTCTATCCCGTGCCTTATCGCGAGAACGTGCTGCGCGAGGTGCCCATCGCCGTTGTCGATCGGGATTTCACGCAACTAAGCCGCCAGTTCGTGCGTATGCTCGATGCTAGCGAGTTTGTCCGAGTCGCGTCGAAGCCGGCGGATTTCGATGTTGCCAAACGGGAGTTCCTGGCGGGCGAGGTGTACGGCATCGTCGTCATCCCCGAGGATTTCCAGCGAACAATCCGGCGCGGCGAACAGGTTGAAGTATCGGCGTACTATGATACAAGTACGCTTCTGTTTTTCAAGCAACTGAAGACGGGGGTCTCGTACGTGGCGCGCACTTTGGGCGCGGGCATCCAGATCCGCAAATATCAGGCCGCCGGCCTCGGTTTCCAGCGCGCAATGGAGTTGCAGGATCCGTTGCCCTTCGTATCCATTCCTCTGTTCAACCCCGGCGGCGGATATGGCACGTACGCCATTCCGGCCGTGTTCCTCCTGATCATCCATCAGACCATTCTCGTAGGAGTCGGCATGGTGGGCGGCGCCCGGCGCGAGCTCCCGCCGGGTGCGGCGACCCGGCGCGTGCGATTCGTCGAAACGGTCCAGATGGTGATCGGGCGCACCGGTGCATACCTGACGATCACCGTTTTCACGACGTTGTATGCTCTGGGCATGCTGCGGCTCTACTACGGCTTCGCGCTTCGCTGCACGCCGTGGGAGCTTGGGGTATTTCTGACGCCTTTCCTGCTCGCGACGATCTTGCTCGCCTTGACCCTTTCGACCTTCTTCCGCAGCCGCGAAGTTTCCGTGCTCGTGCTGCTGTTCACCTCGATGCCGTTTCTGTTTCTGGCAGGATTCATGTGGCCGCCCGAAGCCATGCCGCGCTGGCTACATCTGCTGGCATACGCCATTCCGAATACGACGGGGCTTGAAGGTTTCATGAGACTGAGCCAATTGGAAGCCCCCCTCGACAGCCTCCAATTCGAGTACAAGACCTTGTGGCTGCTCACCGCCGTCTATTTCTTGACCGCCTGCTTCGCGACCGCGCGAGTCCCCGTTCCCACGGACGAAGCCTGAAGCCTGAGGCCTTTCTACTTCTGGGTCACGTCATAGGCAATGAGCGCATCGCCATGGCGGATGTAGAGGCGGCCGTTGGCGAGGGCGGGGTGAGCCCAATGCCGGTCGGTTCCTTCGGTCACGGTGAACGCGCCCGTTCGCTCGAAGCCCGTCGGCGCCAGTTTGACGAGGCTCACGACGCCCTTTTTCGGGCCTTCGTAGACGTACAGCATGCCGTCCGCATATACGACCACGCCCTGTGTTACTTCTTTTGATTTCCACATAAGTGTGCCGGTTGCCATTTCTAGACATATCAACTGGTTTGTCTTGTGGCTCGTCCCGTACAGATACCCGTCGACCAGCACGACGCCGTGGTGCTCGCAATCCAGATTCATGTCTTTCCATTTCAAGGTGACCGAGGAACCGTCCGGCGAGAGTTCGAGCGCGCCGCCGCCGGCCGCGTAACCGCCGGTGAAGTAGACGAGGCCGTTGCTGTAAATAGGTGTAACGGCGTGGATGTCGTGCAACGTGAAATGGATATGACGCCAGAGCAGCACACCGGTGTCGGGATCGATCCCGACGACGTGCTTGCCGGTTTCGGTCAAAAGGATGCGGCGTCCGTTATGGTTGACAATCGTTGGCGAGCAATACGCTTGCTGGTCGATCAGCCCTTTCGTGGTCCAGACGGTCTCGCCGTTCATCTTGTCGAGCGCGACGACGAGCGCGTTCTCGCCTCCGGGTGTGCAGATCACGCGGTTGCCATCGACCAGCGGCGATTCTGCAATGTTCCATCGGTTGTTCAGGGCGCTGAATCGCTTGAGAATATCGACTTCCCACAGTTTCTCGCCTTTAGCCAAGTCGATGCAGTAGACGACGCCCAATCCCGAAATGAGGTAGAGGCGATCCCCGTCGATTGTCGGCGTCGAGCGTGGTCCGGGCGCCTGGTCGTCAAGCGTTTCCTTGCCGTAGGCAATCTTCCGTTCGATGACGCCGTCGAGATTCAGCACGAAGATGAAACCGGCCTGGTCATCGAGCATGCCCGGCACATAAATCTTCCCGTTTGCAATCGAGGCCGAGGAATACCCCTTACCGAGTCCCTTTGCGACCCACGCTACGGGAGGACCGTTGTCGGGCCACTGTTTCAACAACCCGTGCTCGTCGAATATTCCATCGCGATTCGGCCCACGAAACTGCGGCGAATCGCCGGCATGAGCCATAACCGCAGCAAGAAAAAGTATAGGAACTGCTATCAATCGAATCGTCATATCGGCGCCTTTCATGGAATTATGAATTATGAATTATGAATTAGGAATGAATATGAGCGAAGGTCGTTTGCCGCCCGACATTCCTAATTCCTAATTCCTTTTCATACTGTGACTTTTGCTCGCGTGCCCGCGATGCCGAAGTAATCGGCGATGACCCAGCGTGTTCGTTCGTAACAGGCTTGCTGTGCCTTGGCGATATCATTCGTTTCGCGTAACGCGACTTCGTAGGGCTGGCGGATTTCGGTGCAAACGTTGACCTTGGCGATGCCATTCTCGATGGCTTCGAGCACGTAGGCGCGCTGCACGCCCGAACCGCCATGCAGGACCAGCGGGAGTCCCGTGGCGTCGCGCAACGTGCGCAGGTGTTCGATGTTCAGCCGTGCCTCGACTTTTTTCTGGTCGCGTGTCGCGGTCGACACGGCGCCGTGGACATTGCCGATGGCGACGGACAGCCAATCGCAGCCGGTTTCCGCTGCGAAGCGCCGGGCTTCTTGCACATCGGTGAAGCCCTTGCCGGATGCGAAGATTTCGTCGTACGGCGGCATGGGGCCTGCTTCGTGTCCCATGACCGCGCCGAGTTCGGCTTCGCATGCGATCCCGTAACCGTGCGCGAGTTCGACGGCGTGCCGCGATGCGACGAGGTTCTCGTCGAACGGCAATCGCGAGCCGTCGATCATGACGGAGCCGTAGCCCATGTCGAGCGCTTCCTTCAAAACATCCAGGTAGTCGACGCGGACGTCGTCCTCATCGATGACCGGCACGTGGTCGAGGTGCAGCGCGACGTATTCCGGACGATTCCATTCCATGAATGCGTCGAACACGGGCCGCAATCCCTTGGCCTCGTATTTGTACCATTCGAGCCGCGCCGTGGCGACGAATGCGAAGCTGTCGGTATCTACGACCGCGCGCACGACGGGCGCGACCATCGGCAGATACGGCACGTTGAACGATGGGACGACGATCCCTTGACGTGAGGCATTGGCTAGAATCTCTTTATTGCTCAACATCGGCGGTGCTTCCTATAGTTGATAGTTGGAGGTTGCCCTATCTGGTGGACGAACACGGACGAACATGGACGAACACGGACTCGACCCAATCCAAGACCGCTGTTTCATTCTTTATCCCTTCACGTGCGCTAGTCCTTCGTGGAGATGGATCCAGCGATGTGCTTGGCCTGCGAGTTGTTCGTCGTGCGTAACGATAACCAACGTGATGCGGTCGGTCTCGTTGAGTTTCCACAGCAATTCCATGATACCCGCGCCGGTGTGCTCGTCGAGATTGCCCGTCGGTTCGTCGGCGAGCACGACGCTGGGACTGTTGAACAGCGCGCGGGCGATGGCCACGCGCTGCTGCTCGCCGCCGCTGAGTTGGCCGGGCTTGTGCGTCATGCGGTCCGCGAGACCTACCTTGACGAGCAACTCCTCCGTGCGTGGGCGGCATGTGGAACGCCGCGCGCCCTGGCACAGTGCGGGCATCATCACGTTCTCGAACGCGGTGAATTCGGGCAGTAAATGGTAGAACTGAAACACGAAGCCGATGTCCTTATTTCGGACCTTGTTCATCGCGCCTCGGCTCATGCGCGACAGCGGCTGATCGCGGAACAGGATTTCGCCGGAGGTGGGCCGGTCGAGCGTGCCGATCAGATGCAACAGTGTGCTCTTGCCCGCGCCCGACGAGCCGCTGATGGCCATAATCTCGCCTTCGTATACCGATAAGTCGACGCCGCGCAGGATTTCAAGCGTACGGGCACCGTCAACGTAGGTCTTGACGAGCGTGCGGCATTCGAGGATCTTATTCATGGCGTAACGCCTCCACGGGATCGAGGCGCGAGGCGCTCCACGCGGGATACAGCGTCGAGATGAACGTCAACACGACTGCGGAAATGGTAATCCAGCAGATATCGAATGGAATGATCGCCACGGGGATGTGATCGAAGAGATAGAATTGGCTGTCGAAAATATTGACGTTAAACAGGCCCGCGATGAACTCGGCAACGGGAGTCAGGTTAGAGGCGAGCAACGTGCCTCCGGCGACGCCGATAAACGTGCCGCTCATACCGATCAGCAGCCCCTCGATCATGAAAATCAGGAGTACCGAGCGGCCGCTCACGCCGATGGTTCTCAGGATGCCGATATCGTGGCGCTTCTCCATCACGACCATAATCAGCGTGCTGGTGATGTTGAATGCGGCCACGAGGACAATAAACACAAGAATGATGAACATGACGACCTTCTCTTGCTTGATGGTGCTGAAGAAGTCCGCCTGGCTCTGATACCACGTGGTGGTGCGCAGGCCGAGTTGCTGCTCGATGCGGTTCGCGACCAAGTCCGCCAAATACGGATCGGTGAGCCGGCAATGCACGGCATCGACGCCTTGCCGGTCGGTCAGCAGCGAAGCGGTCTTGATATCGACGAACCCGTACAGCGAATCCCAATCGACCATCTGCGCCTCCGAGATGCCGCTGACCGTCATCCAAATGCCGCTGCCGGAGAAGGCGCCCATCGGACCGACCTTTCGGCGCGGCGTGATCACCTGGACTTCGTCGCCGGGCCGCACGCCCAATTTCATGGCAAGTTTGTAGCCCAGGACGATTTGTTTTTCGCCCGGCAACCGGCCCGCCCCGAATTGGCGTCCACCTGTCGTGGTGAGGTTGTCGGCGAGTTGCGTGACTTTCTGCTCGCGTTCGGGATCGACGCCGACGACATAGGCAAACCCGAACTCGTCGCGGTCGCGGTGCTTGACGCGGATGACGGCCTCGGCTTGCGTTATAGGCCCCGCCGCGACGATCTCGGGGCAGACGGCCCGAATCTCGTCGATCATCGCGTCGGGGTTTGCGATGGTGGAACCGTGTTCCTCGACGGTCAAGTGCGAGCGATTGCCTATGATGCTATCGCGCAACGCGATGTCGAATCCGGTCATGACGCTCATCACGACGATCAGCGCCATAACGCCAATGCTGACGCCCGTAACCGAGATCAACGAGATCAGGCTGACAAACCGGCTCTTCCGTTTGCCGCGCAGATATCGAAACGCTACATAGGACTCAAATCGCATCGTGGATCGCTTTCCGGTTTATTTCAATCCGAGCACGTCTTGCATGTCGTACAGGCCCGGCCCGGCATCAATGACGAATCGCGCTGCGCGCAACGCGCCGCGCGCAAAATTGTCGCGGTTATGGGCCTTGTGCGTCAACTCGACGCGCTCGCCCCTGCCGATGAAACTGACCGTGTGCTCGCCGACCACATCGCCGCCGCGCAACGCGTGCATACCGATCTGGCGCACGGGACGTTCGCCAACCATTCCTTCGCGCCCATGCGCGACGTCTTGCCGGTAATCGAGTCCCCACACGTCCGCGATACCCTCCGCGAGCCGTACTGCGGTACCGCTCGGACTATCCTTCTTGAGATTGTGATGTATTTCGGTGATCTCGACGTTGTAATCGAGACCGAGGACCAACGCCACTTCGTTGGCGATCTTGAACAGCAGATTGACGCCTACGCTCATGTTCGGCGCGTAGACGATCGCGACCTCGCGTGCCATGGCGATCAACTCAGCCTTGTATTCAACGGATAAACCCGTCGTACCGATGACGCACGGTTTGCCTGCTTTCGCGGCGAGCAGGGCATTGCCCATGCATGCCTGCGCCACGGTGAAATCGATCAACACGTCCGATTGCGCGATTTCCGCCGCGGCATTGGCACCTACCAGGATGTGTCGCGGACAATTGCACTCCGTGCCGACGATGAGTTCCGATCCCGCCAGCGTCGGCACGTCGAACGCTCCGCCAATCTCGATATCCGGTTCGGCGACGGCCAATTCCAGGATGCGCCGTCCCATCCGGCCACACGCGCCCGCCATGCAAATCTTCATAGTTCGCCCTTCCGATTCGATTCGTCTTGCGGTTGAACGTAAGCAGTATATACCGCACAGCAGATCAATGACACTAAAAAAGGGTGCAGTTCTGTCTTTACCGTAGCGTCCAATAATTTGTTCGCAAGTCTAGGGG
>CAIYET010000598.1 GCA_903925285.1 Candidatus Hydrogenedentota bacterium
AATACCTTCACATACTTTGCGGCAAAAACCTGGCGGGCCTCGCTCAACACAGAGTACTTCGCGATGGCCTCGTTCTTTTTCGAGCACAGAATCAGGCCGATGGTGGGATTGTCTCCCTCGGGACGCGCGTGCGCGTCGAACATACGCACGTAGCTGTCCATCTGGCCGACATCCTGATGCGTCAGTGCGCCGACCTTGAGATCGATCAGCACAAAACACCGGATCAGGTAGTTGTAGAACACCAGGTCCACGTAAAAATCTTCGTCGTCGAAGCGGATGCGCTTTTGCCGGGCAACGAAACAGAAACCCCGGCCCAGTTCCAGCAGGAACGCCTGCAAGTTGTCGATGATCGCCTGCTCGACAACCGATTCGCGCAGCGCCGGGTAGTCCTTCAGATCCAGAAACTCGAGCACGTAAGGGTCGCGGATGAACTGTTCAGGGTCCACAGCGGCCAATTTCGCGGCGGCCTCCTTGCGAACGGGCGCCTTCTTGCGGCTGGCCAGCAGGCGCTCGTAGTAGAGCACCGCGATCTGGCGCTGCAGTTGGCGCGTGGACCAGTGTTCCTCCGCTGCTTCATGCATATACCATGCGCGGGCTTCAGTGTCCGCGACGCCAAGCAACAGACGATAGTGAGTCCAGGACAGCTCCGGGCGCAGCGAGGGAACGGACTGCGCCGTGTCCGCACTCCCCACGACTGCACCGCAAGATTCGGAACGCAGCGCGTTCCGTTTTGCCGGACCGATTGATTTGGAACGCGGTGCGTTCTGTTTTGTCACGGATTTCGATTCGTCACGCAACGCGTGACCACTCGGGAACGCCAGGTAGAACTGGCGCATGTAGCGTAGGTTTCGAACATCGAATCCGCGACCAAAGTCGGCAGTGAGCCGCTGCGACAGGTCATCCAGCATAGCCTCGCCATAGGCTGCGCGCTTCGCTCCGCCTTGCTCGTCTTCGACAATGATCCGCCCGACTTGCCAGTACGCCCGCACCATCGCCGTGTTGACCGCATGGTAAGCGTCGGCGCGCGCCGATTCGAGGACAGCCCGAATCTCCAGATACAGCGGATTCGTCGCACATACAGGCGAAGGGCCGGTGGATTTCTTCTTTGCCATCACACGCCCTCCGCTTCGAACATCAGCCGGTGGAAGTCCTCTTCGATCAGCCGCACTTTCCAAGTGTCATCGGGGGCCTTCAGGTTTTCCAAGTTATTGCCGCCGTTGACATAGATCAGGTCGAACTCGCTGTCCTTACTGGAGTATCCCTGTTTTGTGAACCACGCGTCGAGCACCAGATTGTCCTGTTCCGGGTCGGTGGTGAGATTGCGCCAGATCACGAGCGTCTTACGGCCATCCGGCGTAGCGCCGGTGACGGAGCGAAACCACCACGGACCGTCATCGGTCAGTTTGATCCGGCCCTTCAAACGCAGGCGGTTTTCGCTGTCGCGTTCAAAGGCGGCGGCGAAGCTTTGGGGCGCGGCGATATGCCGGACAGTCAATCCGATCAGCCAGTTGAAGGTCTCCAGCAGATCGACATTCACCTCGCGGCTTTCATCCGAGCCGGGCCGCTTGACCTTGAGCTTGTAGGCCGTCGGATCGGTAAAGGCCTGCACGTTGAGCAGCGACTGACTGCCGCGCGTCTCGACATCGAGCATGTAGCGCAAGATGTACTGTTCCCGAAGACCATCCGCGCCTTCGGCCGCGGCCATTTCCAACAGATCGTCTTGCTTCTTCGTGCGGCGCATATCCAGGTTGTTGAGTGCGTCCTCGTAGGATTCAAGACGGATGACCTTGACGATGCGTGGGCTGCGATCTGCCTCTTCTTGTGTGGCGAAGCGCTTGGGCTTGCCGTCCTTCCATTCGGGCGTGAAAGTGATTTTCTTGATGCGCGGCAGCAGCACCGTGTCAAAGTAGTCGCCCATCTCAATCAAGATGAATTTGCGCTTTCCGCCGTCTTGTCGGTTCAAGTTGATGACGGCATGACCTGTTGTGCCAGATCCCGCGAAGTAGTCTAGAGCAATTTCACTTTGGTCAGTGCTCGAAAGAAGGAAGGTGCTAACCAATCGCGTGGGCTTCACAGTGTCAATTCCATGCTGATTACCCAGCAAGTGGTTTAGTTCCGATTTCCCGATCTCCGATGTACCGGACCAGTCACCTTCCATGAAACAATAGAAGGGATCGTGTTCCGCTCCCTCTTCATCCTCGAAGTATCGACGAAACGGCGTTCCATCTCGAAATTCGATGTTGCCGCCATCAAATAGCTCCCGTATAAAGTCCTCACCGCCCTGCCAACGCTGATCCTCGGGAGGTTCATATCCGCCAATCTCGAAGCGCATGGTATCTCTGCGATTCGCCCCACGGTTCGACTTCAGAATGGTAGCCAAACGGTATCGGCGGCCGTTGATCTCACAGGGATACGTCCTCTCTGAACCTGTTACAAGTGGACGAAAGAGACAAGAACCACCACGTCGCTCGAATACATGGACGTATTCAACTTCCTTCTGTGGCCGATGCTTTGCCTCACCGATGTTGACCGGCTTCACGCGAGCTTTCCATACCACGGTCCCTGCATGAGTCCCAAGAAGCGGGCTTCGTAACATTAGTTCGCGCAAGGAGGATTGTTCATCTTCGCCAATTGACACACAAATGATACCTGAACGACAAAGCGTCGCGGCACCTGCGGCTAAACGTGCATCAATCATCGAGAGCCAACTCGAGTGCTGATAGGTATCCTTGTACGCAAATCCATCGTTCCCCGTGTTGTACGGTGGATCGATATAGATACACTTCACCTGGTCCCGATACCTTAACTGCATTACTGATAGCGCCTGAAAATTCTCGCTGTGAAACAGCACCCCATCAGTCTGCACATCCACATCGCCGAGTGCGTCCAGGAGCCGAGCAGAAAACCACGGGTCGAAGTACCTTGTGTCCACAACAAGCGTCGGATGCGCCTTGAGAAACTCAGGCGTCAATGGCACACTGTACCCATTTGTCGTCAGGTCGCTCGCAATCTCTTCGATAGCGAGCAGGCGCACCCATTCCTCTCGCTGCGTGTTGTTGGCCACAATTTCGGCATGAAACTCCTCCGGAATACAGCCCACACGGATACACCACGACGTTTCCACCACAAACTTCTTCTTCAGCCATAGCTTCTTCTGAAAGTCTTCGAGTTGGGCAAGAAAGTCGATGATCTTGCCCGCGATCTTGCGGATAACCTTGATCTTGGAGATGTACTGCTCGACACGCGAGACAGTTTCGTTTTCCACGTCGTCCAGGTGCATAACTTCGTTCTTGATGTAGAAATCCAACTCCCGCCGGAGGAAGCCGCCCAAGTCTTTGTGAATGAAGTAGTCAAAGGTATTTCGGGCGGCGTAGCGGCGCAGATGCGCCTCCAGGCGGGTATATTCGACCTGCTCACCGCTGGCCAGTCTATGAGGAGTGCCCAATTCGGCAATCCACGAGGAAAGCGAGGTGCCAGTTACCGCCAGTACGCTCTTGGCCGCGAAGACAGTGAGATCCCTTTGCGCAGGGGGCTTGGTCTTGCCCTGTCGCACGTCTGCGGGCCAGTCGGTGAGCGTTGCAGGGCGGTACTCGAAACGGATAACGAGTTCCTTGCCCTGTTCGCCGTCTTCTTCGGCAATGAAGTCGCGCCCTGTGTCGCCTCCGGCTGCGAGAATGAAGAGACGGTCTTTTCCTTCGGCAGCCTTGACGTTGCCGTGCTCGCCCTCGGCGACGTCCACCAGTCGGAAGTGGACGCGCATGGGGTTCTTGGCGCTGTCGGGCCGCAGGCGGAAGGCGTAGTCACGCAGATACTCGCTGGTCTTGATGTAGTACTGGTCGGCATTGGCCCAGTGAAGCTTGACCTCCTCGCCTTCGTAGGGGATGGCGTACACGCCCGCCTTGTAGACGCGCTTGGACAGGAAATCACCTTCGGAATAGTAGCGACGGAAGAAGCTGTGCAGATGGTCGTATACCTCGCTCTCCAGAGCACCGATATCGACGGCCTCAGTCTTCAGCCGCGCGCGCAGTTCGAGCACTTTGGGCGACTCTTCGGGATTCATCCCGGCAGCTTCGATGCCCGCAATGAGCTTGGCAAGTTCCTTCTCGATGTCAGCCTTGTCTGCCGTCTTGTATAGCGCGAATGCCGCCTGGACCTGTGGCAGAAGGCCGTCGTCAAGAAACTGCGTCACTTCGGCGCTCTTCGCGTGCATGACGCGGTAGATGCCGAAGTCCAGATCCGGCTGGTCAAGCTGGAATAGTTCCTTCAGCAGGGCTTTCAGCTTCTCATATTTCTGATTCATCGGGTGTCCCGTCCCTCATTGTCCATGGGCGCCGCCATCCGGCCTACTCGACCACCCAGCGGATGGTGAAAAGCGTCTCCGTTGCGGTGCGTTGCGCCAATCGTTTTTCGAGTTGATCGACAAGCTGGTCACGCTTTTCCATGATCTCATCTTCGACCTTGAAAATCTCCTGGCGCTGGCGGCGTTGCTGGCGCTCCAGTTTCTGGATCTTCTCTTGGATATCATGCTGTTCTTCCAGCGTCACGGCCTGCCGTGCCTGCCGCCGCAATACCTTTATCTGCTCCTTCGTATCCGCCAGGGCCTTTTCCGCCGACAGCACCATATCATCGGCCCACCGTTCGAGCTTGTCGCGGGCCTCGTTGAAGTGCTTGCTGTTTTGCTCCAGCGACCGGCTGACGGTGGCCTTGGCATGGCGCTCGGCTTCCGAAGCGAGACGTTGCCCGCTGGCCGCCGGAAGGGTGCCCGCGTCAGCGTCGCGCCCCGCGCAACCGAATAGCTTCTCCATCGTTTCCTGATCGAGCGAGGCCCCGCTGTCATCGAAGCCGGAAAAGAGCAGGTATTCCTCTTGCTCGTAGGAATCAACGGTAAGGCGTGTCAACGTGAGATAGCCACTTTTCTCGCGAAGTGTCTCGACCACGGAGACGCGCGTCGGGTGATGCGTCACGTCAAAGACAATCTGGGCCGTCGGCGTGTCCAGGGCCTTGGCATGTTCCACCACATGTTCGCCCAAAGGATGCGAGAGCCGATAGAGGAAGGGGCTAGGTTCGTCGCCGTCATCGCCATCCGTGCGCGGGTGCGATTTCGAGATCAAGTGATAGCGGCCCTTGGGGATATCGTCGCGGGGTGGCCGGTGCAGGTCGAACGCAAGCGCCTCATCGTCAAACCGTGCCCGATCCACGAGCATGAAGCGCGTGAGCGACCAGAACCGCTTGCCCACGCGGTCAAGCTGGGCTTGGGTGTCGGCCAGTTGCATGCGCAGGCGCTCATGCACATCCTCATCGAAATGCTCGAACAGATTCCGGCGGGTGTCATCAAGACGGGATCGGATCTGTTCGTCCATTTCCGTTTGGAGCGCGAGGAACGCCGCGTCGATCTCTTCGGGCGTCCGGCATCCCTGATAGATGGCAAGGATGCGCCGCTCAAAATCGACGCCCGACTCGATGCTGCCGAGCACATCGTCCGACGCGCCGAAGACGCCGCTGAAGAGACTGAACTTCTCCGTCAGAAGCTCAAGGACCCGGCGATCCACCTCGTTGCGCTCATTCAGAAAGTTGACCACAACGACATCGTGCTTTTGGCCGTAGCGATGGCAGCGGCCGATGCGCTGCTCGATACGCATCGGATTCCAGGGCAGGTCGTAGTTCACAACGAGCGAACAGAATTGGAGGTTGATGCCCTCCGCCGCCGCTTCGGTCGCGAGCATGATGGTTGCTTCATCGCGGAAGTGCTCGATGATGGCCGTGCGCACGTCCACGGCGCGCGAACCGGAGGCCCGGCCGCTATCCCGATTCTTCTCGACCCAGCGTTCGTAGACGGCGGTCGTTTCCGGCCCGCTGTTCGTGCCGTTGAATAGGACAATCTGGCCCCGATAGCCGTGGGCTTCGAGGAAGGTCTTGAGGTATTCCTGTGTCCGGCGCGATTCGGTGAAGATGAGGGCCTTGCGCGCCGCGCCCGTCTTGGCCATTTGCTCGAAGCCGATCTCCAGGGCCGTGAGCAACGTCTGCGTCTTGGTGTCAATCCCGATGCCGCGCGCCCACGTTGCGAGGCGTTGCAGGATGTCTATTTCCTCGCGCAGCCGTTGCCGGTCGATGGGAGATGGGGTTTCTTCCGTCTCTTCTCCAATTTCATCGTCGGCCAGGATTTCGTCAAGCAGATCGCCTTCGATTTCCTCACCCTCAATGAGTTGCTCGGCGAACTCGGGATCGTCCTGCGCCCGGTCGTCACGCAGCGTTTCCAGCCGCACCCGTAGCGTATCGAGCGTTGCGGCGATGGCCAGAGAAGACGATGCAAGCAGCTTGCGAAGAATCAGGGCGGTCAGATGCCGTTGACGTTGTGGAAGCGCATAGCTGTCCTCGCGGCGAAGGAAATTGGAGACGGCTTCGTAGAGCCTGTGTTCGTCATCGGTGGGGCGGAATGGCCGCGTGATCGTCAGGCGCTCGGTGTATCGGATGTATTCGCTTACTTGGTTACGCAGCGTCCGTTTGCAAAAGGCGGACAAGCGTTGCCGAAGAGCTTCAAGACTGCCCCCGGCATTGGCGTACTGGGCACGAAAGGCGTTCGCATCGCCAAACAGGCGTTCGTCGATCAAGGTCGAGAGGCCGTACAGTTCCATGAGCGAATTCTGAAGCGGCGTCGCCGTCAACAAGAGCTTGCGGCAATCCTCCGTGGCCCATCGGACGCCTTGACCAACTTTGTTGCTCGGGCGATAGGCGTTGCGCAGCTTGTGGGCCTCGTCGATCACCACCAGATCCCATGCGATGGTTTTCAGTTCTTCGCGCAGGCTGTTCGCGAAGTTGAACGAAACGATGATGAGCGTGTTTGTCGGCAGCGTGGGATGGCCGTTGCGCCGGGCTTCCCGGTACACCTTTGAATCGAGTACGATCACGGGCAAATTGAACTTCTCCGCAAGTTCCAATGCCCATTGCTTGCGGAGCGATGCCGGGCAGACCACTAAGAGGCGGCGTTTGCGTTCGGCCCAGAATTGGCAAAGCACGATTCCCGCTTCGATGGTCTTGCCGAGACCGACCTCATCCGCCAGAATCACGCCCTTCGACAACGGCGACCGCAACGCAAACAGCGCGGCTTCGATCTGGTGCGGATTCAGGTCAACAGCCGCATCGAACAAAGACATAGACAGCCGGTCGATGCCATTGGCAGCCCGACGGGTCAAGTCATGTGCGAAATACTTCGCATGATGCGGCGTTATGTTCATGTAGCAAACGGTCCCCACGCATGAAACGGAAAAAGGGCAGTCCCATTGTGAACCTTTTACGTCACGTTCTTCAATCCTTGGATATCGCTCGATGTTGGAGGCCGCGGTCCCCGGCAGCGCCGTTGCCCAGCGCGCCCGCAAGAGTTTCGCGCGGCTTGTATCCGGCGCGAATTGGGCCGGACGGCGCGGTCTGCAAGCGGCGGCCAGTGCGCGGTGCGGCCGGGGGGTAAATTGGGTGTGCATTTTTCGGATAGGACATGTCCCGTCAAGAGTCAACATGACTCTTTGTGTTGGGTGTCCTTCAGTTCTTGGATATTGCCGAATGAGGGAGATTGCAGAGCCGGGAAGCGCCGTGTTTCCGCGTGCCCGAAAAGGTTTCGTAGGACACAAATCTGGCGGCAATCGTGTGTGTGCGGTACCCTGACGCTGTCACCCTCTCGAAAGTGAAACTGTGACTTTTCGATTTTGCGGGTGGAACGGTGGAACGGTTGAACGAACCGAACGCGCATCCGTTCCACCGTTCCACCGGGTCCACGATGCAAATCGGCACAACGCCGTTTCCATGGCGTTTCCATGACGGGGAAAAACAGCGGTGCCCGCGCTTACGGAGAGAAGCGCGGGCACTGGGTGTGGTGACGCGAGGACGAATAACGTCACCAAGCGCGTTCATTTGCCTTGCGTGGCGGGCTTGGAAGCGCGGGCTGCACTGGCGACTCGACCTTCCTCTCCCCGAAGTCGAAGTCCAAGATCTTGGCTTCGACAGCGTAGAGGCTGAGCTTGCTGCCGTTGTTATAAACCCTGCCGTCCTGCTCGTCACCCATCATAATCTCCTGGATGGGTGTGAACTTCGACTGATACCGCGGCTTGTTGTTCTGATGCAGCAGACCGTGGTCCGCGAGATAGCGGCACACTTCGTCGGTGTTGCTCATGCCGCAGGCACGACGGAATCCAACGCGACTGAACAGGAATAGGTCACGCCCATCGAGGCGGACTTTGAAGGCGACTCTGTCCCGAACCACGTCCGCGCCCTTGCCGTATCCCTGAATCCTGCTTTCAAGGTTGTCTTCAAGGAATTCCTTGAGGTCTCGTACCGCTCTAGCTGAGTCCGACAATACGCACGCCGACTGAAGCCACATGTCCCTAACGGAAGCGACTGCGGCGATGACCTCCTCCTGCGAGTACGGGAGAATGCCGAAATCGACGGCCAGTGAACCTGCCAGTCCGACGACGCCCAGGCGGCGTATGACGCGCTTGTGTTGATCCTGTAGATTCGGCACCTGGAGCGCGTCCGTAATCGTGTCCCAGCGCTTTCGAAGCTCGACCACGTTCGCGGGCGCGATGTCCTTCCCCTCGACGGTTCCGAACATGTGCTCCAAGAACGCGACCCCGGCCGTTCCGTGGAATTGCCCGCACGCCTCGCGTATCGCGTTCACGAACGTCTCGGGATCTCCGCCCTTCGTGTCGACGAATATGCCCGATCCGCACTCGACGTTGATCACGCGGATGAACTGACCGGCCTTGGCCTTGCGATGGCCGTCCTCCTGAATCACGTCCTCGATTGACTTCTCACCTGTACTTACTAGTGGTGCGCGCCATACAAGTGACGCGCGAAGAGTGGCATCCGAGCGCATGCGGGATTTGCCCCTGCCGCCGCTGGCCATGTAGATGAAGCGCGACATGTCTCCCGAGAATTCACCGATCTCGTCAAGTGGCAATAGCAGATCATTCCTGGAGTGGCACAGAGCTTCTAAGCTATTCTGTGTACCGTTCCACGTTAGGATGAAGGTGGGTCTGTCCCCTCCGGGCGGCGCGCCGCAGCCCCACACCGATGCACCCATGCCCAGCGTTATCGATTTGCCGATGGAACTCGGCCCGCGCCAGTGGATGCCCAGGAACTCGGACTCCAGAAGCCAGCGCAGCGGCGCGCTGAAGCTGTGCATCAGCGTCACCATGGGTATCGGGTTCGACTTCGCGCGCGCGGCCACGTTGTCGATCCAGTCCTGCAGCGAACCCGCGGGCCGCATCGCGCGGGCCAACTCCGAGTTCTTGAGCAGATCGAGGTCGAAGAGAATATCCCCGGTGCTACCGAACACGCGTTCCGGCAGAATGAAGATCCCCTCGCCTGGCGTTATTTCGTGCCATCCGCTCCGGTCGGGGGTGATGAAGCGGGGAGATTTGAACGACTTGATGTACTTCACGAGGAGTTTCCCGACTCCGGGAATCATCGAAAAACCAGCTTTATCAAGCCGCGCCAGTACGTTGGACGGCCGCCCGTGCAGATCGGAGAAGTCGATCTTCGAGGTCAGGAACTCGTCTTCGTATCCCCAGCCGCCGACCTTGATGCTCCAGTCGGCGCCGTCGGGCGTTCGGCAGAGACCGATCACGTAGAACGGCTTCTGCGTTATGTACGCGGCTTCCAGCACATCATACACGCCGTTCGGGTGTATGTTGTAGTCGTCCGGCAAGAGAACGCCGTCCAATTCCTCGCGCAACCGGTCGCGTAGCCGCTCGTTGTGTTCGGCCAGCGCGCGTTCTTCATCGCAGGTTAGTTCTGACATTATGTGCTCCTTGATTTAGGCGGATGGGCACTGGTACGTGCCCATCCGCAATTGTTCGCTGATTGAACTCCGGTTCTCCACGTAGAGAAGGGAGCCTTGTCATCCTGTTGTTTCGCGCACTC
>CAIYET010000599.1 GCA_903925285.1 Candidatus Hydrogenedentota bacterium
ACTCGTACGATATTGATGGTTCTGGCAATTACTCTCGTGATGGTGGGATGCGGACCGGCCACGCCACCGTCGAATGCGCCGGCGAAAGGCCCGCTCAAAGTCGCGTTTGTGACGAACAACGCGTCGGACTTCTGGAAGATCGCGCAGGCGGGTACCGATAAGGCATCAAAGGAATTCGGTTGCGAAGTTGTGTTTCGGATTCCACCCACCGGCACCGCGCAGGAACAACAGTTGATCGTGCAAGATTTGATCACAGTCGGCGTGTCGGGCATCGCGATCAGCCCGAAAGACCCCGCGAATCAGACGGCGATGCTGAACAAGGCCGCGGCCGCGGTCAATCTCGTGACGCAGGATTCGGATGCGCCGGAGAGCAACCGCGCGTGCTACATCGGCACGGACAATTACCAGGCGGGCGTGGCGGCGGGCGAGTTCCTCAAGAAGA
This sequence comes from Candidatus Hydrogenedentota bacterium, assembly GCA_903925285.1. GTDB lineage: Bacteria > Hydrogenedentota > Hydrogenedentia > Hydrogenedentales > SLHB01 > DSVR01. The sequence continues at coordinate 443 of CAIYET010000599.1, forward strand.
CGCTGCCAAATGGCGGCAAGATCATGCTATTCGTCGGCACGCTCGATGCCCAAAATGCGCGGGACCGCAAGAAGGGTATCGAGGATACCGTCAAAGGCTCCGGCATCGAAGTTGTCGATACGCGGACCGATGAAACGGACCGTGTCAAGGCCAAGCGCAACGCGCAGGACGCGCTCGTCACGCACCCCGACCTGGCCTGTCTCGTAGGACTCTGGAGCTATAACGGACCAAGCATTTTGAGCGGCGTGCGCGATTCGGGCAAACTCGGCCAAGTCAAGATCGTCTGTTTCGACGAGGAAGAGGAAGCCCTGCAAGGCGTGAAGGACGGCTCTATCGCCGGGACGATCGTGCAGCAACCGTTCGAGTTCGGTTATCAATCCGTGAAGGTGCTGGCGACGCTGGCAAAGGGCGACCGCTCGATCATTCCCCCAAACAAGCAAATCATCATTCCGGTGAAAGTCATCACGAAGGAAAACGTCGACGCATTCTGGTCCGAGTTGAAGCGGCTCACGGGCAAGGCGTAATCAATTGAGGAATTATGAATTATGAATTATGAATTATGAATTATGAATGTCGAACGGCAAACGACCGTCGCCTTTAGCATTCATGATTCATAATTCATAATTCCTTGGAGGAAGCGTGGTCAAGTTCAGGAAAGTCCTCGGCCTGTTTGGTCTATTGGCGGGCCTGATCGTGCTGACGTGCCTATGGGAACGCCATGCGCACGGCACGATCCGGTTTCTGACGCCACAGAACCTACGCAATCTGTTGCCGTGGATCGGACTGTTCGGGATTCTGAGTCTTGGCGAGGCGCTCGTCGTGATCACGGGGGGCATCGACCTGTCAATCGGCAGCGTCGTGGCGTTGGTGGGGATCATCTGCGCCGTATTGTTGCGCGACAAGGGCTGGCCCGTCATCGCGGCGATTCCTGTCAGCCTGGCCATTTCGGCGGCCATCGGCGCGTGGCACGGATTGCTCGTTACGAAAGGGCGCATGCAGCCTTTTGTTGTCACCTTGTGTGGATTGTTCTTCTATCGCGGCATCGCGCGGCTCATCACGGGCGACACGACGCGCGGATTCGGCGGCGAGTTTCCCAGCCTGACATGGCTCGGCAGCGGGTATATTCCGAACAACGGTTCGAGCCTGATCTCGGTTCCCTTCGTGATTCTCATCGTGCTGGCGGTACTGGAAGGCGCGTACCTGCATTTCAGCGCCGAAGGCCGACACCTGTTCGCCGTGGGCGCAAGCGAGGACGCGGCGCGTTTCAGCGGCATTCCGATTACGCGGGTCAAGATCGTCGCGTATGCCTTGTGCGGTCTGTTGACCGGCATCGGCGGTCTGTTGATCGCGTTCAACGTCAATTCGCTCGGCCCGACGGATTTCGGGAGCTTTTACGAACTCTACGCGATTGCCGGCGCCGTATTGGGCGGATGCAGCCTGCGCGGGGGATCGGGCAACGTCGCGGGTGTGGTTGTCGGCGCGTCGCTCATCGTGGTTCTCAAGAATTTGGTGAACATTTTGGAAATACCAAGCCAGTTGGAATACGTGGTGATCGGCGGCGCGATTCTGGCCGGCGTGTTCGCGGACGAGACGTTTTCGCGACGCCAAGGGCAATTAGGAGTTAGGAGTTAGGAGTTAGGAGTTAGAAGGTTGGAGGTTGAGTGTGTGACATTCTAACTCCTAACTCCTAACTCCTAACTCCTAGTTGGAAGGACTAGGAACGCATATGGTTTACGAGTATTCGGGATATCTGAAGACTATCCTCGATCAGCCGGATCCGTCGGTGCGGGATCGATTGCCGTGCGTGTTATTCACGTCCGACGATATCGCGCAATGGGGACCGCGCGACGTGACCTCGGAACCGGAATGGCGTCAAGTGCCGGTGAGTTGCAAGCGCGTGGACAAGGCGCTTCGCATCGAAGGGCGTTTCAACGAAATTCGCCAGATCGACAATCTGGCCACGGACGATCCGAGCATCTGGGCGCCGCTGAGCACGCTGGGGTGGAAAGACGCGCGCCTCCCCATCGATGTGTCCGCGTATCCCATCGCGGAAATCACCTATCGCTGCACGACGCCCAACGCATTTCCCGCGTGGCAATGGACGTATCCCGGCGGCGTGCATTTCGACGGCCTCACGCCGACGCAAGAGTGGCGGATAATTGCGCGGCGCGTTCAACACAACGGATTCCCTTCATTTCTCGACGCGGTGATCCTGCGTCTGTATTCGACGGTTCGCAGTACGGAATCGTTCGAGGTCGAGTCAATCCGTTTTCGCGCGATGAGCGAACGCGAGGCGCAGGCTTGCCGGGAAAACGCGGTGCAGGTCGCGGCGGCTGGCCCGCCGAAGCATTATCCGATCCTCGATACGTTCATGCCAATCGGCTGCTACATGAACGGCGGCGCATCGAAACGCCTCGCGGCCATGCTTGGTATCTCGTTCCAGGAATACTGGGGCCTGACGCTCGAAGACATGGTCAAACACCACCATAACTGTATCGCGCTCGAAGATGTGGACCGCTTAACGGAAGAGGAATGGCTGGAATTGCTTACGCTGGCCGAGCCGTTTGGTGTGAAGTTCATCGCGGTGCATGCATTGCCGTTGGGAACGCCGTACGTCTACCGTCGCGAGTTTGCTCAGACCCATATCGAGCCGCATGCGAAATCCCCAAGCATGCTGGCGTGGAACCTTTATCACGAACCGCCGGAACATGCGTTCGCGGACTTGCTCGGAGGACGGCGGCTCGTCGAGGAGGCCGATCCGAACCACCCGATGTCCCTGATGTTGCGCACGCCTAACGAGGTTCCGCTGGTCGGGCCGATCCTGCCCGCGCTGGGCATCGCCAACTATGGATCGCACGAACCGTGGCAGATGGGAGAGATGATACGGGCGCACCTGCCGCTGTGCCGCGGGCAGCAGTTGTGGGCCATCGCGCCGGCCTTTGTCTACGCCACGGATACGCCGGAGTGGCATACCTGCTCCGAGATGCGCCTCATGATGAACCATGCGTTCGCAAACGGCGCGCGCGGATGGTTCACCTTCTCCTATCACAACGATCCCATCTGGACGCGCGGCAGCACCCAACGCTCGTTGACCGGGCCATTCCTGACCTTCAGCGATCTCTGGTCGGAACTGGGGCTGCGGGCCGAGCACCTTGGCGCGCTGTCGCCGCTGTTCCTGTGCGTACGGCCCGAAACGTCGCTCCCAATCTGGTTCGCAACGAAGAGCGTCTCGCATGCCAATCACCAACTGACGGAAGGCGTGCCGCCGTGTCTGATTACGCGATTGATGGGCGACGATATCGAGGTGTTCTGCGTGGTTAGCAACGATATCCGCGAAATGGCCAGCGTCTATATCGACATCTCCGCCGACGCGATTCGCGGGCGTATGCTGTACGACCTGACCGACTATGTCCGCACGCGGCGCTGGGCGCCCATGGAACCCAAACGCCATCTCGAAATGTTTCCCGGCCAGATGCATGTCATTCTCGTGGCGCGGCCCGAGATCTGTTGGCATTGGCGCGACGTTATCGCGGCGCGTATGATCGCCAGCGACCGGCAGCAACTCTTCTTCGACATGGTACTGGCCCAGTCACATGGGATTAGTACGGGCAGCATCGAGGATCTTGTCGCGGGGCTAACCCCCGAGGCGGGCTATGACGATCTGGACACGATGCGGCGTGCGCGCGATGCGATGTTGAATCTGGTATACGATTCGCCCGCCATATATGAAGCGCGTACGAAGATCATCCAGGCGAGTGCGGCGGTGTGCGCGTGCGACGGAAGCCTTTGCCGTCTATTGGCCAAGGGCAAGAGCGATGTGGCCCGTCAATGGGGATTCAAGGTCGTGCCGCTGGCGCGCGAGTTCACGAATCTCCGCCTCGAATTGCGCCGGGGACGCGGCGCCGAGATCTTGGGACAATGCCAAGCAGTGGCCGCGCGGGCGAGCGAGATCCTCGCCGAGATCCGCGCCTTGACATGAAAACATGAAAGAGGCTTTAGGCTTTAGGCTTTAGGATGGAGAATGAGAGATGGATTATCGCACTCTGCACTTTGCACTTCCTACAGCCTACAGCCTAAAGCCTAAAGCCTCCTCATTGGGAAATTGTATCGATGGATGAATTGGCGAATGTCTGGCCGCGCGGCGGGCTGTTTGCGTTTTCGGGTGTGGACGGCGCGACGTGCCACGGCGAGCCATTCGTCGCGGCGGGGTTGTCCGATGCGTTGGGATGGCGGTTCTACCTGAAGCCGGGCGTGATGCTGACGCTTACGGCCGGGGGCGTGGCGCTTGTGCCTCGCAGGACTTCGTACGACTTTTGTCTGTCCGATTGCTGGCATTGTACGGTGTCGGGGGGCGCCGAAGGGCGCGTGGACGGCGCTTTCGCCGACCGGGCGTCGCTGGCTATACGCGTAGCGCTGGACACGGCGGATCTCGAACCTCAGATGCTCATCGAGCCAACGCCGACCGAGACGGAGTCGGGCTGGCTTGTCAAGGGCGAAGCATGGTGGTTGGCCTTTGCGCGGAAGCGTTCGGGATCGCATGCCCAGTTTGGCGTTGCGATATCGTACGCGAACGCCGACGAGGCGATGTCGCGCGCATGCGCGGCACGTGACGCCAATCTCGATTCTATTATGCGTGAACGCCTCCGTTTCTATGTCGAGGCCACAGTTCCCGAATCGTTGTCGGACAACGCACGGCGGGCCTTCTATAAGGCCGCGTCCATTCAAAAGGTCAACATCGAAAGCGCGCAACTCGACATCCCGTGCCGCTGGACGACCCCGGATCGCATGCCGCACCGGCATATGTGGATGTGGGACACGGCGTTTCACGCCTTGGGGCTGCAACATCTTGACACGCAAGTTGCCGATGAGGCGATGCGCGCTTTGTTCGTGAAACAGCGCGCCGACGGCAAGCTGTTGCTGGCTGTGCAGCCCGGTGTGCCGGATCGCGAGGAAGAGGACACGCAACCGCCGATCATCGCCTGGTCTCTATGCCATCAGAGCGAGCGAAGCGGCCGGACCGATTGTCTCCAGGAAATCTATCCGTCCGTGGTGCGTTACCTCGAATGGTTCGAACGCAATCGCAAGAACGAGAACGGCCTGTACGGATGGCGCGTGCGCGTGAACGCCGATCCCATTCGATGCGCGCGCGGCGGCGAGTCGGGCATGGACAACAGCCCGCGTTTCGATCATGTCACGCGAATGACCGCCGTGGACCTGTCGAGTTACATGGCCTCCGAATACCATTGCCTGGCGAAAATGGCGCATTGCCTCGGTAAGGGCGAAGAGGTTGCACAATGGCGCCACCGCCGTAACGCGATTGCCGAGCGCGTCAACGAACTGCTCTGGGATGACGAGGACCAGTTCTACTACGACCTGAACGAGGACGGCGAGTTCGTTGCCGTCAAGACCACGGCAGGTTTGATGCCGCTGTTGGGCGAGATTCCCGACCGCGACCGTGCCGAGGCCCTTCGGATGCACATCACGAATCCAAAGGAATTCTGGTCGCCGGCCCCGCTGGCGAGCGTCTCGATGGACGAGCGCGATTTCAGCCGCGACATGTGGCGCGGTCCTATGTGGCCCAATGTGAATTTGCTCGTGTACTACGGACTGATGGCCTACGGGTTCTTCCAGGAGGCGCGCGAATTGGGACGGGCCACGCTTCGCGAAATCGTGAATTGGTATACGCGGACCGGCTGCTTCTACGAGTACTACGATTCGATGGGGACGTTGGCGCCGCCCGATCTGCCGCGCAAAGGCGGCGTGGGGGAGAAGGGCGGCGTCGGGTTCGGCGTCGTGGCAGACCTGCACTGGACCGCCGCCGTATATGTACATTTGACCCACGAGTTTGGATGACGGATGAAGACTCGATTGTTGTTGGCCATCGAAGGCGGGGGAACGAAGACGCGCATTTTGCTCGCGGACGAGAGCGGCGCTGTCCTCGAACGGCGTATCGGCGGACCCGCCAGTGGCCTGTACCTGCGGCTGGGAGAAGGCGAGAAGACGTTGCGCGCGCTGCTCGAACCGGTGCGCGACCGCGTACGCGCGATCAATGGGCGGGTTGTACACGCGGGCATGGGCGGTCCCATGGACTCCCGCATGGCCAGGCAAGTTGTCAAGCAAGTTTTCGGGTGCGTTCCCATAACGCAGGTCGGTGAGTGGCAGATTGCGCTGGCGGTGTACGGACTGCAATGGGGCGTGGCGTTGATCGCCGGGACGGGCGCGAGTTGCACAGCGATCAATGAGGACGGCCAAACGGCCTCGTGCGGCGGCTGCGGCCCGCAATTCGGCGACGAGGGCAGCGGCTACTGGATCGGACGCCAGGCGATTGCGGCGGCCATGCGCATGAACGACGGGCGGCTTCGACCGAGCGCACTGGTGGACCGTTTATGTGCGTTCTACGGCGTCTCGCGGATCTGGGACGTTTTGCGATTCGTCGAGCGCGGCAGTGGCCATGTTTCCGGACCCAAAGTGGCGTCGTGCGTCCCCGTCGTGTTCGATCTGGCGCGGGAGAATGACGCCGCGTCGAAGAACATATGTTCCGAGGCGGGGCAACACCTTGCGCGTTTGGTTGCCGCGACGGTCGGCCAAGTGTCGTGGCGAAGCGCGAGCATTCCCCTGGTCATGGCGGGCGGCGTTTTCAATGGCGGCGCCCTTATCGCCGCGCCGTTTCATGCAATCGTAAGACGTGCCCCGTTCCGCTTAAAAAATTACGCGCCGGTATGCGAACCGGCGAACGGTTTGTTAAACATCCTGCGCGTGAGTTCGTAGCGCCGCTTCAGGCGGAAAATGGAAGGCGAAACGGCTCGCGAATACGATTAGCATCAGCGCGAGAAGCGCGGTGTAGCCGGTGCGACTTAGCGTGGGAATGCTCACCCCGATGTCCGGCGTGAGGGGATCGAGACCGAATGTGACTTCCTGGCCATCGGTCATGCCGTCGCCATCGGTGTCGGGATTGTACGGATCGGTTTCGGTAGCGTCTTTGAGCCCGTTGAAATTGGCATCCTCGACGGCATCCATCAGACCGTCATGGTCCGAGTCGCGGCCATTGTAGACGTCGGCGACATGCAAGAACTCGTGCGCGAACGGGCGCGTGCCTTCGACGTGCCACAGGCGGAAACCGGGCTGGTCGCCGGTGGTATAGCACGTGGCGCCACCGGTAACCAATTGGAGGTCGCCGTAACTACTGATCAGGTTTATGTGCAGGTGCCCGGAAAGGTAGGCGACCACCCCGTACTGTACGAAGAGCGCCAGCACATCCTCGGTTTTGCTCTGTGCAATACTTGGCGAGCCGTCGCTCTCGTCTCGGGATTTACTGTAGAACGGATGATGCCCGGCCACGAAGACCGGGCTATCCTGCAGCAAGGCCGCCTCGAGTGTGGCTAGGAGCCACGCATCCATGGTTTCGGTCGCGCCCGGGACGGGGTTTACCCAGAGCATCGTATTCACAACGATAAACGTGTAGCCCCGATAGGTAAACGAGTGGTAATCGACGCCGATATATGTGGCAAAGAGAGCTGCCTCGTCGTTGTTGCCGATCGCGAAGTGGGCCGGCATTTCGAGTCCGGCGACGATATCGTTGAAATCCAGATAGGCCTGTTCGCTCTTGGCGGTATCGATCAGATCCCCGCAGAACAGCACGAAGGCAGGCTCGATGTGGTTGATATAGCGAACGGCCAAGCGCAGCATGGTCTTGTCATGTTCATAGCCCATCTTGCCTAATTGCGGATCGCACAACTGTACGAAGGTGAAGGAGTCGCGTGCAAACGAAGAAACGCTCCAAATCATGGCGGCAACGAAAAACACGAGAAATGCGCGCGTCCATTTCATTGAACGATCCTCCAGATATCAGACTCTTACGGCCGTTCGGTTTGCTTCATTTCCGCGAGCACGTCGTCGATGATCAAGACGCGCTCGAACCAAATCTTGAGCAGTGTGCAAAGGTAGCGCCGTCCCATTTGGCGCAGGCGCAGGTTCGATTGGCCCCAGGTGCGGCCAGACCAGCTTATCGGGATCGTGGCGATCGAGTAGCCTCGGATCAACGCCGACAGCGACATCTCGATCGTGATGTTGAAGTGGCAGGCATGCAGTGGGGCGATCGCTTCGATCACATGACGTCGGTAGACCTTGAAAGCGTTGGTCAGATCGTTGTGACGCGTCGCGAACATGATCCGGATCACGAGATTGCCCAGCCGGTTGAAGAAGAGTTTCACGCGCGGGTAGTGCGAGACGCGGCTGCCGTGGATGAACCGCGAACCGAACGCGCAATCGTACCCTTCCTCGATCTTCCGGTAGCAGCGGACGACGTCTTTCGGATCGTCCGAGAGATCCGCCATCACCACCGCCACGATGTCGCCCGTGAAATGCTTCAGTCCGACGCGAACCGCCCGGCCCAGTCCCCCGGGCGGCGTATTATGGACGAGCCGGATTTCGGGATAGTACTTCAATGCGTCTTCGACGACGCGCGGCGTGCCGTCCTGGCTGTTGTCGTTGACGATGACGAGTTCGAATGGGATCTGCTCGGCGCGGAGTTCTTCGGCCAGTTTGCCGATGGTCGGCAGGATGTTCTGCTCTTCGTTGTATGCTGGAATGACAATAGAATAGCGTAATGTGTTCCTAGGAGCGGGCTTCAGCTCAGATACGGCCTTCGAAGCCATGGTAAATCTCCTCGATGATCCGCTGCAGGTCATAGGCGTAATGCCAATCCGGGTAATGCGCTTGAAACCGCCGCACATCGCTGATCCACCAGATATGATCGCCGACCCGGTTATCCTCGACGTACGAATAGACCATCTTCTTGCCGGCCAACTGCTCGCACAGCACGATTGCCTCCATCATCGAGCAGTTGCTGTGCCGGCTGCCGCCCATGTTGTATACCTCGCCCGCGCGCGGCGCCTTGAAGAAATGCCAGAACGCGTCCACGAGATCCGCCGAGTGGATGTTGTCGCGGACCTGCTTGCCCTTGTATCCAAAGATGCGGTACTCGCGGCCCGTCATCGCGCACTTCATCAGATATGACAGGAACCCGTGCAGTTCCGCGCCCGAATGGCCCGGTCCCGTCAGGCAGCCGCCTCGGAAGACCGCCGTCTTCATCCCGAAGTAACGTCCGTATTCCTGCGCCATGACGTCCGCCGCGACCTTCGACGCGCCGAAGACCGAATGCTTTGTCTGATCGATGGACATGGTTTCGTCGATCCCGTGCTCGAAGTAGGGATGCGACTTGTCCACTTCCCATCGCTTCTCCAATTCGACCAGGGGCAAATAATTCGGCGTGTCGCCGTAAACCTTGTTCGTCGACGTGAAGATGAACGGGGTTTCCGGGCAATGCAGGCGCGTGAGTTCGAGCAGATTCAGCGTGCCCAAAGCGTTGACGCCGAAATCCGTCAGCGGTTCACGCGCCGCCCAATCGTGACTGGGCTGCGCCGCCGTGTGCACGACCAGGGCGATATCCGAACCGTACTCGGCGAAGATTTTGTCGAGCGCGGCGTAATCGCGAATGTCGGCGGTATGGTGACGATAACTCGGAATCGTGCGTTGCAACGTTTCGGCGGCCCACTTCGTCGAGCCTTCCGGCCCGAAGAAATACGCCCGCATATCGTTGTCGACGCCCGCGACCGTATAGCCCTCCCGTGCGAATCGCCGCACCGTTTCCGCCCCAATCAATCCCGCCGATCCGGTTACCAAGACGACGCTCATAACCTCTCCTCGTGAATGATTCCAGCCGCAGTCTCCATCGCACGGACCATACTAGCCGAGCGTGCCGGAATCTGTCAAACACAAGCGCGCAGTTACCACGAAGGGTGGAAAGGGAGGGAAGAGTGGGAAGGGATCAAGCGCGCGCTAGTAAGCCTGACCTCCGTGTCCGTCCGTGTCCGTCCGTGTCCATCATCCAAGAGGCGTGTCGTCCTGCGTCCAGACGGTCAAGTTCCGGAGATCGCGTTGTCGGTTGGGCAGAACATGGGCGAGAGTGAAACCGATCGCGAACATGACGATATTTCCAACGACGCCGGTATAGTACGTTTCGAAGTGGATATTCAATTGCGGTAACCAGCCCAATTCCGCCAGCGACACCCACGCCGAGAAGACGACTGCGAAAAGGATCCCAACCCCGACTGCGCGCCCGTCTCCGCGCTTCGTGAAAAATCCGAGCATATACAGCCCCAGGACTCCACCGGCGACGATGGATTGAAGCTCCGTCGAGAGGTCTTGCAGGGTCTTGCTCTCGGAAAGGAACAGCCAGTAGGCCCCTGCAATCATGATAAGCGAACTGGCGAGTGTGGCGGATTTGGCTGCGAAGACGTAATGGCGCTCATCGCGTTCGGGTGCGAACCAGCGTTTGTAGATGTCCGTGATGGCCACGGCGGAGATCGAGTTCATGGCCGAGGACATGCTGGACATCGCGGCCGCAAGCACTGCAGCGACGACCACGCCCGAAAATCCGGCGGGCAACTGAGTCGTGATGAAATAGGGCAAGATTTCTTCGGCCTTGCGCGTGCCGTGCAGCATTTGGGAGGCGGCCCCGTCCGGAAAGACGTGGTAGAAGACATATAGTCCCGTGCCCACGAGCATGAAATATCCCCATGTGGGCACGCTGAGCAGACAGCAGATCCACATGGCCTGCCGCGCGTCTCGAGCGCTTTTCGAGGCGCAGTATTTCTGAATGACTTCCTGGTTCGTACTGTATTCGGCGAGCCATTGGAACAGGCCGACGATGAGCAGCATGATCACCGTCTTGTGCGAGAGCGAAATACCCCATGGAATCGGGGTCAAGCGGCCATCCGCGCCCAGATCGCTAAATGACATCTTGCCGTCCGTCCACGCCACGGAAAAGAGCTGGCCGAATCCGCCCGGCAACTTCCACACGATGGTCCCCAATATCAGCAAGCCGCCCAAGGTGAGAATCGCGGATTGAATGAAATCGGTCCAGATAACCGCCTCCATTCCGCCCACCACGGTGTAGTACGCCGTAACCAAGCCGCCGGTCAGGATGCAGACCGGCATGCTCCATCCCGTGATGCGTTGCATGAGTAGCGCAACGAGATATTGGATAAGGCTGATGCGAATGCACTGCGCAAGGATGAAGACCGACGCGCCGTAGGTGCGCGTGCGTGGTCCGAACCGTCCTTCGAGATATTCGAAGACCGAGGTAATGTTGCCCCTGCGAAAGAAGGGAACAAAAAATCGCGACGCGATGAGAACGCCCACCGGGAGCATGATACAAATTAGATACCGCAGGTAGGCCGTCTTAAAGGCGTCTGCGGGATAGGCGACGAACGTGATCGAACTGATGGTCGCGCCGAAAAGCGATACGCCGAGAAGCCAGCCGGGGTAGGAACGTCCTGCGACAAAATACTGTTCCGTGCTCTTCGCGCGGCGTCCGAAATACCAGCCCATCGCCGACATCCCGGCAAAATAGACGACAACGATTGCGGTGTCGATGAAATGCCACTGGCCGCTCATCTTAGGTCCGCGCCGTTTCGCAACGTTTCGATCATGCGTTGGCGGCCAAGCGGACGGATATCGCGCACAATCGCTTCGCGCATGGCCTTGCCGGCCTCCGTACCTTGCGGATACGAGATGAACCGAAGATCGACATCGAGCCGTTTGGCGACGTCCGCAGCCAGGAGCGGCCAGACCGCGCCGAGGTCGCCAATAATCGGGATGCTGCCCTCGTGGCGCGCGAACCCCGACATCTCCATACGGAAGGGTACCTTGAACAGTTTGGTTTTCGGCAAACCTTGCGCGATGGCCGCCTGCACGGCCCCGCCTTCGCGCTCGGCCTGGCATACGCGTTCGAGGGCCGAGTCGAGGTCGATCCGAACCAGCGTCTTTCCTTCGAGACTGTACGTGAAGTGGCCCTGCCACGCGGACCAGAGGCCGTGGCCCGTGTAGGTCTCAAATGGGCCGTCGTGGATTTCCTGCGTAAGTGCGAGGCCGGACTCGATGATCACATCCGCGCCATCGAGCATGCGGGCGAGGCGCATGGCGCGTTCCGTGAGGCTGATGCTGTCGCCGATGCAAAGGCCAATGGCCCCGCCGCCGATGAGTTGCGGAATGGTTACAAGAACGGGAATCCCCATGCGTGCGCCGATGCCGATCATCGTGCGTTCGTCCGCGCCGAGTCCGGCTACTTCCTCGAAGGTCTTGCCGTGGCCCCGCGCCAGTTCGAGTATCTCGCGAGCGAGGTATTCGAGCCACAAGCCCATCGGATAACCGAGATTGCCCGCAGCCTTGACGATGGTCTTTCCGTCGGCCCGTTTCAGCTTTTCGATGAGCGACTCATCGAGCGGCAGACATGACCGAATCTCGTCCAGAGCCTGTTCATCAAGCTCGGTCAGTTCGAACTCGCCGCCCTTCGGGAGCATCGTCGCGGGCAATCCAAGCGGCGCGCCAGGACAACGCTTGACTTTGTCGAGCGTCCCGCCCATCTCGTGCGACACGACCGCCGAACTCGTTGTGACGCCGTCGACGATGCCGGTCCGCATCAATTCGGCGATGAGGGTCGTCACGCCTTCGTGTACGTTCGGTCCGCTGCCCGTGACGACGACGACCTTCCCGCCGCGCGCTTTGACGTCCGCAATCGTCTTCGACACCGCGCGGACGCGCTCCAACATGGCGGGATCGAGTTCCCATGCGATCGTGTTCAATAACTCGGCGTTGATGATCATGTGTTACTCCTTCTCATCTCGTTCCCGCAGCATGGCTTCGGCTCGATCAAGGTCCTCTTCCGTATCCACGCTAAACCCGCTGAAGGTGTGGTCGGGACATTTCGTTTCGATGACGCGGATGCGGTAGCCGTGTTCGAGCACGCGCAATTGCTCGAGCGATTCCACCTGTTCGAGAGGCGAAGGCGGCAATTGCGCAAGCCTGAGTAAAAACTCACGCCGGTACACATACAAGCCCACGTGCTCATACACCGCGTGCAAAATCGCCTGCCGGGGAAATGGAATCAACGAGCGCGAGAAATACAACGCGTTTCCGGCCAGATCCACAACCGCCTTGACCACACCCGTATCGTACAGATCCTCCTCGCGGTCGATGGCGTGCATCAACGTAGACATGGGCAAGTCCGGGTCATCGAGCAGCGGCTGCACGGCTTCCTCGATCATCCGCGGATCGGCGAACGGTTGATCGCCCTGGATATTGACGACGATATCGCACGCGATACCCGCGACCGCCTCGGCGAGACGATCCGTGCCGCTGGGATGATCGGGCGACGTCATGAGGGCCGTCCCGCCGATGCCGCGAACAACCTCTGCAATCCGTTCGTCGTCCGTGGCGACATACACGGCATCCAGCACGCGCGCGCCCTGGCAGCATTCAAGCACGCGCTGGATCATCGGCTTGCCCGAAATAAGCCGTAGCGCCTTGCCCGGCAGCCGCGTCGAACCGTAACGCGCCGGGATGATGCCGATCGTTCTCGCCTTTGACATACGATGCGCTCCTAGTCTCTCGATACGCTCCAGACTACTCCAAAAGGCCCGCGATGCGCAACGGAAACCGCGTTCCGTAGATTATCTTTCAGCTTTTTTCTCGGAAAATACACTTGATTTTTTCACTGTAAGCATGCAATAATTCCTGTAATGGTGCAGAGGGAGTGGATTGGCCATTACCGAGTGCACGTGATGGACGGTAACGTCCCGGGTAGAATAGGGGTTCAGCCCGGCCCAAGTGAATTCCATGGAGATGAACAGAACATGGCAACAGGTACCGTGAAGTGGTTTAACGATGACAAGGGCTACGGGTTCATAACCCCCGACGAGGGCGGAAACGACTTGTTCGTCCACCACTCGAACATCCAGATGGGCGGCTTCAAGAGCCTCAAGGATGGACAGCGCGTGCAGTTCGAAGCCGCCAAAGGTAAGAAAGGTCCCGAAGCGCAGAATGTAGTCGCCCTCTAATAGGGCGTAAATTAGCACGGTTCGGACGCCCCAGCTTCGGCTGGGGCGTTTCGGTTGTATGCCGCCCAAGTGGCGCGGACTTCGGACGACCATATGCGTAGCACTTAACTAATTGCTCAATATGCCCAACTTGACCTCAAACCCCAACTGGGTGTGGGTGCGACGCGCCTCATCGTTTCTCGGTAGCGCGCCGTGCTTGCACCTGAGCGTCCTACGCCATACAATCGCGATGTTATGGGGTCGGTACGAATCGCCATTGCGTTGGGTATCTTGTCTCTCGCGGCCGCCGTGTGCGGGTGCGACGCGCTTCATCGTGTTCCCACGGGCAAGGACGCGGTGAAAACGGTCGAGGTGGCGGTGTTCGAGGGCGGGTATGGCATCGAGTGGCATCAGAAGATCGCGCGAAAGTATTCGGAGGAGCACGCCAAGGACAAGATCCGTGTGATGTTGTGGGGGGATCCGCGTGTCATGGAGAAGATCAAGCCGAGGCTTTTGCGCGGCGACCCGCCGGACTTATTCCTGATGCTGGGGCTTCCGGTGTGGATGCTGATCGCGGATGGGAAATTGCGCGATTTCAACGCGGTCCTCGATAAGCCCGCTTATGGGACCGATACGCGTTGGCGGGACCTCTTTATCCCCGGTACGCTGGATTCGTACACGAGCGACGGGAAGGTCTACGCGTTGCCGAGCGCGTTGGGTGCGTGGGCCTGCTGGTATGACGCGCGCATGTTCCGCCAACACAGTTGGACGGTTCCGAAGACGTGGACGGAATTCGATGCGCTCTGTGGGAAGATTCGCGCCGCGGGTATTGCGCCGATCGCGTTCCAGGGCAAGTACCCGATTTACTGCTGGTTCACGTTCATCACGATGATCCAGCGCTGCGGTGGGCTCGCGGCCGTCAATCGCATCAACGCGTTCGAGCCGAACGCGTTCTCGCATCCGGACGTCGTACGCGCGGCGCGTCTCACGCAGGAGATGGCCGTACGTCATTTCCAGCATGGCGCAATGGCCATGACGCATACCGAAAGCCAGCTTCAGTTCGTCAATGGCCAGGCCGCGCTGATCTGGTGCGGGGTGTGGCTCGAGAACGAGATGAAAAACAGCACGCCGCCCGGTTTCGAAATGCGTTGTTTCAACATCCCCGCCGTCGATGGCGGCAAGGGCAACCCGAACCTGTTCAACGGGCAGGGCGCGGAATGGATCTTCGTGCCCACCGACGCGCGCTATCCCGATCAAGCACAGGATTTCGCGCGCTACCTGGTATCGCCGGGCAACGCGCCGGATATGGGCTCGAGTATCGGCGTCATCTCTCCGATGCGTGGCGCGACGCCCCGTTCGGCGGTCAGTCCGACGCTGCAATCGGTGCTGGATATGATGGACAACGCGCCGGGCATCTTTACGATCCGGCTGGATTCGCTGTTGCTCGAATGGACGCAGGAAGTCATGCAGCCGTCGCTTTCGTCGTTGCTGCGTGGCGAGTCGACGCCAGAGGAATTTTGCCGTCGGCTCGATGAGGGTGTCGCGTCCGCACGCACGAATCCGGACGTGATAATTCCGCCGTATGTCCCGTACGATCCTGCGAAGTTCGGAGAGCAACCATGAAGAAGCCAGCCGAACAGCGCATCTTCATCGCGAGTTTCCTCGCGCCGGCGCTGCTCCTGTTCACGATCTTCGTCGCGGTACCGAGCGTGCGCGCGCTTGGCTACAGCCTGCGCCGCTGGGACGGTCTGTCGAAGCCGGTCTACATCGGGTTCAAGAACTTCACGACGCTGTTTCACGACAGCGACCTGTTTCTGACGGCGCTGAAACACAACCTTTTCCTTATGGCGGCGGGCGGCTCGTTGACGCTGTTGCTGGCGCTGTTCTTCGCGGCAGTGTTGCACCGGCGCATCCATGGCGCGGCGCTGTTTCGCGTGGCGTTTTTCTTTCCGAACGTAATCGCATCCGTTGCGATCGCGCTGCTCTGGGTTTTGTTGTACAGCACGACGAATTTCGGCGTCGTCAACAACCTGTTGCTCCATCTCAAGGACGCGTTGGCCGTCGTCGGCGTCGCATGGCCTTCGGGCTGGGCGTTGCCGTTCCCGTTCGTCGACTCGAAATACGTCATCTACTCGATCGTCCCCATGATGATCTGGACCGCCACGGGTTTTTACATGGTCCTGTTTCTCGCGGCAATGGAAAATATCCCAGAGACGTTCTACGAGGCTGCAAGGCTCGACGGCGCGTCGGCGTTCGCACAGTTTCGCTACATCACGTTCCCGCTGATCCGCGAGGTGTTTACGGTCGGCCTCGTGTTTCTCGTGATCGGCACGCTGAAGTTCTTCGACGCGATCTGGGTCATGGAAAATCAGTGGCCGACGAAGGATTCGCATGTGCTCGCCACGGTGCTGTACCAGAAGGTCTTCACGGAGTACAACGTCGGATACGGCAGTGCGGTCGCCGTGCTGCTGTTTGTGCTGGTCTTTCTCGCGACGTTATTGACGTTGCGCCTTTCGCGCAAGGAGGCCCTGGAATACTGACGAAAAGGATTCGACAGACAAAGGATGAAGGATGAAGGATGAAGGATGAAGGATGAAGGATGAAGGATGAACCGAGGCGCGGAGGCCTTGCGCCTCTGAGATGAAGGATGAATTGGCGATTGCGGATTGTAGATTGTGGATTATTGCTGAAGCCTGAAGCCTGAAGCCTGAAGCCTGAAGCCTGAAGCCTGAAGCCTGAAGCCTGAAGCCTGAAGCCTTTTTCATCCTTCATCCTTCATCCTTCATCCTTGCTAACGTAAAAGGAGCCATGTTCGATTGTTCGCCAAAGTCCGCACCGCCGTCCTCTACGCCATCCTATTGCTGTGGCTAATGGCGGTTCTGTTGCCGCTGGCATGGGTGTTCATGAACTCCGTGCGCAGTTCGCAGGAGATCTTCGAGAACCCCTTTGGCCTGCCGTGGCTGATTGTCGGCTCGCCACACGCGGACAATCCCGCCGTACCTTCGCCGTGGGACGCCGCCAAGCGGAACTTCACGTCGGCATGGGTCAAGTCGCACTTCAGCAGTTTCTTTTTCAACAGCGCGATCGTAACCGGCGCGTCGTTGGTCGGCATTCTGACGTTGTCGGCGATGGCCGCGTACGTTCTCGCGCGATTTTCATTTCGCGGCAATCGGATTCTGTTTCTCTACTTCATCAGCGGTATGATGGTCCCAGCGCAATTGGTCCTCGTGCCGTTGTTTTTCCAGTTCACGGAGATGTCGCGCTTCTTGACGCGCCTGACCGCGCCGTTTGGTTACGAAGTCCAACTGCACGACTCGCTTTTTGGCCTGACGATCCTCTACATCGCCCTGAGCCTGCCATTTACGATCCTCGTCCTGACCGGTTTCTTCAAATCATTGCCGGGGGCATTGCGCGAGGCGGCGATCATGGACGGCTGCGGCGAATACCGCGTCTTCTGGCACATCATGCTGCCGCTGGGCAAGCCCGGTCTCGTCACCGCCGCCATCTTCAACTTCCTTGGCCTCTGGAACGAATACCTGTTCGCGCTCGTATTCGTGAATGCCTCCGCAAAGAAAACCTTGCCCCTTGGACTCGCCAGCGTCAGCATCCAAGCGCAATACAAGACCGATTTCGGCCTCATGTTCGCAGGCCTCGTCATCGTCATGTTGCCGACGCTGCTGGTCTACATACTTCTACAGCGCCAACTCACACGTGGCATCACCCTCGGCGCGTTGAAGGGATAATTTCTAATCCGGCATAGTCGGAACCAAGAGCCTGCAACATGTGTAAGTATGGTTCGCCCAGAGTTTCGACTTGACAAGAAAGTATCACTAAAGTATCATTTAGTCATGAAGACAGAACTGGTTACAACGCTCAAACGGCAAGCGACGAGGCTCTTATCCGACCTGCGCGATTCGGGGGAACCTATTCTGATTACGGAACATGGGAGGGCGGCGGCCTACCTCGTGGATGTGGATTCTTATGAGTTCATGCAACGCAGGATAGAGATTCTCGAGGGTATTGCGCGTGGAGAACGCGCCATACTCGAGAACCGCACGTTTTCGCAGGCCGAAGCCAAGGAAAAGATGAAGAGATGGCGCGTCTGATTTGGACGGAGCCTGCGCTGGCTGATTTGGATGAGAGCGCGGAGTACATTGCTCTGGATAATCCTGCCGCGGCATCGCGTTTCGTCCGAAAAGTGTTCGACAAGATCGAGCGGCTTGCCGTTTACCCAAAATCGGGAAAGCGACCGCCTGAACTGTCAGGTACGCACTATCGTGAGGTCGTGGTTGCGCCTTGCCGGATTTTCTACCGGGTGGAGAAAGACGGTGTGTACATCCTATACGTGATGCGTTCCGAGAGACTGCTGCGACCGTATCTGCTCCAGCTACGCGAAGAACAATAGTAAAGCCCCTAACCACAACTAAGTATGGCGTCCCCGGAATCCAGCGCCAACTCACGCGCGGCATCACCCTTGGCGCGTTGAAGGGATGATGAACAGGTGAAGAAACGGAGCCTTCGTACGCGCCGATGTGCGCCTACAGGGGATCGACGACTTCGATGCCATGAAAACGGTTGAAGTGGGCGTCATGCGTGTAAATGGCGCCGATAGCAAGAGGCTTCAGGCTTCAGGAACTGCGATGTAGCCTGAAGCCTGTTACTACTTACTACATGTTGGTGTCCACGACGAACACGGTCAGCGTTCCATGGCGTCGTAGAGCATGTCTCGATTGGCAATATCCACCTGCATGCCGCCGCTGCTGAATTCGGGAAGCGGCGGCAATTCGCAGTCTTTGGGCTTGTGATTCAGCAACTCGCGCAAAGCAGCAAGACTGATCGCCTGTCTACCTCGTCCATCTGGTCCATCTCGTTCATCGATCGACGCCATACTGCAAAACCCAAGTTAGCGAATTGACACGTTCAAGAATTGATCTTGCGCAAGCGTGGCCTCGTTCGTTAGCGTCACAAGGACGCGCGTTCCGGTGGCCGCAAACGCTGCTTCGACCGGCGCATCGCCGACGGCGACGGTCACCGCCGTGACGGCCGTCCCTGCGGGAATCTCGAACGCGAGCGTCTTCACGCGCAAGAGTCCGTAACGGACCTCGATGCGGTCTTCCTGTGCGCCGCCTTCGCGTTTCTGCGCGAACATGCCCCAGCCTTCCGCGGCGGTAAATGCGGACTTGAAGTTTTCAGGTGTGATGCGCGGCGCGAAGCCGATGTGGCCTTTCGGTCCGTGATATTCGAAACCTTGCAGCGCGGTGTACACGCCCCAACTCGCCAAGGCGCGGGCGTAATGATCGCCGCATTCGACCTCGTTGTACGGGTTGCGCTTGAGCGGTTGATAACGGTCGTGCACGGCGCGGCACATCGCGAGGCCTTCTTGCACCAATCCCTCGGCGATCAGGCCCGACGCAACCTGGTACTCCATACCGGTCCAGACTTCGTCCTTGTAGATAACGCCAGAACTCAAGTACGCGCTCTTGGGCCATGTGCAGACGATCAGCCCCGCCTCGCCCGAACTCACGAACCAGCGCAATGGCCGATGGAGGTCGTTGTACACGGCGATGTCCGGCGCCCAGTTGTATTTCCAGATCGACGCCAGCGCCTGGCGCACGTTTGCTTCGGGATACAACGTGCCGAGCGCCAACTGACGCGCCCACGTCTGGCCGAAGAGTTGGTCCGACAGACAGCCGGGACCGTATTGATTGGCCGGGAACTTCGCGAGGTCCACCTGCTGGATGAAATATTCGCCGTTCCACAAGCGCTCGATGCTTAGTTTACTGCCGCTATCGAACACGTGTCGACAGCGGTTCGCGAATTCCGTGTCGCCCGTTTCGCGCGCCATCTCCTCGCCCGCGCGCAACGCCGCGAGGTACAACGAGCCGATGAACGTGTTCGGTCCCTCGAAATTGATGTCGTAGGTGTTCGGTTGCGTGTTCTCGATCAAGCCGTCGTCATTCGCATCCTGTTCGAGCATGTATTCGAGCGCCTTCTTGGCCGCCGGATACACCCGCGCGAGGAATTCGCCGTTCGCGGACATGAGATGCTCGCGATACGTCTTGAGGATCGTGCCGCATTGCCCGTCTGCGGCGTAATTGTTGTCGCTGCGAAAACCGACGAGGCCGGTATCGGCATGGAATCCGCCGCCGTCGGAGCCCGCGCGCAAGGCTTCCGCGTGCGGATTAAAGTCCTGCATTTCGCGCGCGGACCTCGCGAGTTCGGGAAAAAGGCGCGCCTCGGCTTGTGCATAATTCCAGACGTGCGTACAGGTGCCGTGGCAGCACACGACACCCTCGAATGCGTAGAACCGCCCGTTCGCCCACCACTGGCTCGTCCCCGTCGCGAGGTACGAGACCGTCGAATGCAGCCGGTCGAGCAACCAGCACGGCAGCGTGCCGTCATAAAACGAGTCACGCCATTTGAGCGTGTCGCCCACGAGGCGCGGCTGGTTGTCGAAGATGTAATGAGCGACGGCAGGCGCATCGGCGAACCGCGTCGTGTATTCGTGTCCGTTCGCGACGTTCGGGAAATGCCATGCCAGCACGAACGCATACGTGCGCTGGCCACCGGGCGCGATGTCGCCACGCGCCGTAAGCAAGGCCGCGTTGCGGCGTTCGGGAAAGGGATACGGGTCCGCGTTGGCGACAAGTGTCTTATTCGCGAGGCCCTCGAGTTTCGCGAGGATCTCGTTCGCAGTGGCCGGGTCGCCGATCTCTTCGGCGGTCGCCAGCGTCATCGTGCCGCAATCGTACAGCGCGGTCACCGGCCCGGTTGGACCGCCACGCCGTGTGTCGGACATTTCGATCTGGTCCACATTGATATGGCCCCAGCCGCCTGTCTGCTTATCCACGATTTGGATCCGGCCCTGTTTGCCTTCGAGGGCGTCGACTTTCCAAGTGGCGCACGAGAGCGATTCGCTGTTGCCGCCCACAGCCGTCCGGACCGCGACGCCGTCGACCACGAGATTGACGCAGGTCTCGCCCGCGTAGTTGCCGCCGCCGACGAGGAGATTGATGTACTTGCGTGAAACGGTGAAGGACGGCGACGTGAGTTGTCCGGTCAGATTGTCGTTGCCCTTATATGAATTCACGAATCCCGCGCCTTCGTAGCCGCCAATCGGCTGCTGACCGGGAAACGGGCCCTTCGCAGGTCCCGCGCCAAACGCGTCGCCCGCAACCGTCCAATCGCCGTACGTATCGCCCTCGAAATTCTGCAAGACGACTGGCGGACGTTTCGTAGAGGCGTTCTGCGTGGGTGGCGCGTCCTCGGCGGAATGGATAATAAAAGTCCGGCCCTTGTCGTTGACGATGCGCGTCCGGCGCAGGCCTGCGATTTCGGGAGCGGTATAGCGGCACACCGCGTTTTCGATCCATCCAAGCATGCCGGCGTTGACCGGCGCGGCGGACACATTCTTAAGCGTGATCAGGAAAATGGTTGCGGGCAGCGCGCTGTCCTTCGCATCGAGTGGGATAAACGGCGAAAACGCCTGCATCGTTGCTTCAAGCGGGAAGCCGTCCTCGCGGTACGTGATTGTGCCGACGGGATACTGACCATTGAATGCAACATCCGCGAATCCGCCCCGGCTCAGCGTGCGCGCGACGGGCTGCTCGCCCGACTGCACGACGACCGCGAAACCCTGGTCGACGGCATGATCCGGAACGCGCGCGCGATAGCTGATATCACCCGTGCCGCGAAACTCGTGATGATTGAAAAGTTCCCAGCAACCCAGCGTCCCGTCGCCGCACAGGTACAACTGTCCCGTCCCGAAACCGCCGATGGGCATGCCGATCATGTCCAATTCGATTCCCGAGAACACGTCTTTCGCCCCACGCGCGGTCAGACTCTGCACCCAGCCACGCGAAAGCGTTTTGTCCGCCGGAATCGGATCCTGCGCCCATACAGCCGAGGTTATGCCAAGCACCGTAATCGATACGTAAACAATAAGGCGATGCTTCATCCTGCGATTCCTTCCAACCAATTATGAATAAGGCTGTAGGCTAGAGGCTGTAGGCAGAGAAAGTGCAACAAGCACTTCCTACAGCCTCAAGCCTACAGCCTCAGGCTTCTTCAATATGTCCGGCGCTCAGTTTGCCGCGCGAGTCGCATCTCGTTGCGCGCCAGGAAGATTTGTTGGTGGGCGAGGAGGGAGTCGAACCCTCAATCCCTCACGGGCAGCGGATTTTAAGTCCGCCGTGTATGCCATTCCACCACTCGCCCACA
>CAIYET010000600.1 GCA_903925285.1 Candidatus Hydrogenedentota bacterium
CAGCCTAAAGCCTAAAGCCTAAAGCCTCAAGCCTTATAGGATCTGACTAACGAGGAATCGAACGATGCCGAAGCTGAGCATTGAAGACCTGGATGTCACGGGCAAGCGCGTCTTGATGCGCGTGGACTTCAACGTCCCACAGAACGCGGACGGAACCGTCCGCGACGATACGCGGATCCGCGCCGCGCTGAAGAGCATCAACTACGTGCGCGAACGCGGCGGCAAGCTCATTCTTATGTCGCACTTGGGACGCCCGAAGGACGCCGCCAAGGCCGCATCGGAAGACGAAAAAGCCACAATCCTCAAGAAGAATGCCCTCCTGAAAATGGGACCGATCGCGGATCGACTGCGCGAACTGCTGGGGCGCAAGGCCTCCGCGCCCCTAACCACGCTTGCTAGAGGCGCGGAGGCCTTGCGCCTCGGAGTTGGCGGGAACGTCACGAAACTGGACGCATTGGTGGGGCCGGATGTCGAGGCGGCGGTTGCGGCCATGCAGCCCGGCGACATCATCGTGCTCGAAAATACGCGGTTTTCCAAGGGCGAAACGAAGAATGACCCCGAATTGAGCCAGCAGTTGGGCAAGCTGGCCGACCTCTATGTCAACGATGCATTCGGTTCGGCCCACCGCGCCCATTCCTCGACGGAAGGCGTCACGAAATACGTCGCGCAAAGCGCGGCAGGGTTTCTGCTCGCCAAGGAAATGGAATACTTCAATCGCGTGTTGAACAATCCCGAGCGTCCGCTTGTGGCGATTCTCGGTGGCGCGAAGGTGTCGGACAAAATTCTGGTCATCGAGAACCTGCTGAACCTGGTCGACACGCTGATCGTCGGCGGTGGCATGGCTTACACTTTCCTCAAGGCGCAGGGCTATGAAATTGGCGGCAGTCTCCTTGACGAGGCCGGTATCGAAACTGCAAAGGCCGCGCTTCAGAAGGCCGCCGAGAAGGGCGTTGAGCTTCTGCTGCCGGTCGACACAGTCGTGGCGGATGCGTTCGCGGCGGACGCCAAGAGCAAAGTCGTCGGCGTCGACGCCATCGAGCCGGGCTGGATGGGCCTCGATATCGGGCCCAAGACGATTGCGTTGTTCGTCGAGGCCGTCCATGCGGCGAAAATGGTCGTATGGAACGGCCCCTTGGGCGTGTTCGAAATGGAGAAGTTCGCCACCGGGACCAAGGCCCTCGCCGAGGCGCTTGCGAATGGCAGCGCGACCTCGATCATCGGCGGCGGCGACACGGCGGCGGCTGTGGTCCAGTTTGGACTCGAGAGCAAAATGTCGCATGTATCAACGGGCGGCGGTGCGTCGCTCGAAATGTTGGAAGGCAAGATTCTGCCGGGGCTGTCAGCCCTGACGGACAAGTAACGACCCAGTGGGTGCCCCTCGCTCGGACGACCGCTACACCGGCGGCGCGCTGGGGAGTGGGCGAATACGAAAGGAACGGTGAATCATGGCGGTAACGAAAGATCGTAAAGGCGAAGTCATCAAGTCGTTCGGCAAGCATGAAGGCGACACCGGTTCGGCAGAAGTCCAGATTGCTTTGCTGACCGAGCGTATCAACGACCTGACGCTGCACTTCCAGAAGCACGCGAAGGACTTTGCGAGTCGCCGCGGACTACTCAAGCTGGTTGGCAAACGCCGCAACCTGCTGAACTATGTGCGCAATCAGGATATCGAGCGTTACCGAGCGGTCATCAAGGCGCTGGGTCTGAGAAAATAGGCAACTAATTTGTTGGAATGTGACGCCAAGGGCGTTCCCATCCCAGCGGGAGTGCAACAACTATGGTAGAACGTCTTTCCGTACATATCGGATCCCAAGAGATCCACTTTGAAACAGGCAAAATCGCCAAGCAGGCCCAAGGTTCCATCATGGCCATCTGTGGCGAAACAATGGTTCTGTCAGCCGTATGCGTGGCGCCCGAAGCCACGCGCGGCCATGACTTTTTCCCCATGACGGTCGATTACCGCGAAAAGAGTTTTGCGGCCGGCCATATCCCAGGCAATTTCTTCCGGCGCGAAGGCCGTCCAACGGAACGCGAGATTCTCGTGTGTCGCCTGACGGATCGTCCGATTCGGCCGCTTTTCCCGAAGGGCTTTTTCAATGAACTCCAGGTTTGCCAGACGGTGTTCTCGGCGGACAACGAGTGCGATCCGGGCGTGTTGTCGATCAACGCCGCCTCGGCGGCGCTAAGCATTTCGCCGGTACCATTCATGGGTCCGATCGGCGCGGTCCGCATCGGCCTGTTCGATGGCGAATTCGAGGTGAATCCCCCTCGGGCCAAGATGGCCGAAAGCCAATTGGACCTCGTCGTGGCCGGCACCAAGGACGCCATCTGCATGGTTGAAGGCAGCGCCAAGGAACTGTCCGAGGACAAAATGGTCGAGGCGCTTGAATTCGGCCACAAGTTCATCATCGAAATCTGCAACGCCATCGAAGAGTTGCAGGCGCGCGTCGGCGTCCCGAAGATGCCGTTCGTCCCGAAGGAACTCGACCCCATCGTCGTGGCGGACTTGGACGAAGCAATCGCTGGACGCCTCGATGCGGCCATATCGATCGTACAGAAACATGAACGGCAGAATGCCGTCGATTCGCTCAAAGCCGAAGTCACCGACACCTTGGCCGAAAAATACGGTCCGGACATTTTCACGGAACGCGCGGCCACGATCTCGGAAGCGTTCACGGCCGCCGAGAAACGCCTCATGCGGCAGAGGGCCATCCGCGACAAGATTCGCATGGACGGACGCCGACTTGACGAAGTTCGCCAGATTACCATCGAAGTGGGCATCCTACCGCGGACACATGGTTCGTGTCTGTTCACCCGCGGCGAGACGCAGGCAATCGTCACCACAACGCTCGGTACCAGCCGCGACGAACAACGGCTCGACGAACTCACCGGCGACTCCTTCAAACGTTTCATGCTGCACTACAATTTCCCGAGCTGGTCGGTCGGCGAAGTGCGCCGCATCGCCGGACCCGGACGCCGCGAAGTCGGCCACGGCAAACTGGCCGAACGCGCGCTCGAAGGCATCTTGCCAAGCGACAACGACGATCCCGAAAACGCGTTCCCATACGTCATCCGCCTCGTGTCGGACATCACCGAGAGCAACGGTTCGAGTTCGATGGCGTCGGTTTGTGGCGGGACGATGAGCCTGATGGACGCCGGCGTGCCGATCAAGACACCCGTAGCGGGCATCGCGATGGGGCTGATCAAAGAAGGCGACGACATTTGCATTCTGACCGATATCCTCGGCGCCGAAGACCATTACGGCGACATGGACTTCAAAGTCTGCGGTACTGCGAATGGAATTACCGCATTTCAAATGGACACGAAAGTGCGCGGCATTTCGAGCAACGTCATGCGGCAGGCCCTGCTCCAAGCGCGCGCCGGACGCCTGCACATTCTCGAAAAAATGTTCGAGTGTTTGCCCGCGTCACGCGCCGAGATTTCGTCCTTCGCGCCGCGCATCTACACCATTAAGATCGCCGTGGACAAAATCCGCGAAATCATCGGACCGGGCGGTAAGGTCATCCGCGAAATCCAGGCCAAGACCGGCGCCGAGATCGAGATCGCGGACGACGGCACCGTCAATGTCGCAGCGGTTGACAGGGCCTGCGCCGAGGCCGCCCTCGACATGATCAAGCTGATCGTGTCCGACGTCGAAGTCGGCAAAGTCTATCGCGGTACCGTCACGCGCATCATGAATTTCGGCGCGTTCGTCAGCGTCCTGGGCGGGCGCGAAGGCATGGTCCACATTTCCGAACTCGCGCCGCGCCGCCTCGCAGAAGTCACCGACGCGGTCCAAGTCGGCGACGAGATCGACGTAAAAATTATCGAGATCGACCGCATGGGCCGGGTTAACATGTCCAAGAACGCCGC
This sequence comes from Candidatus Hydrogenedentota bacterium, assembly GCA_903925285.1. Taxonomy (GTDB): domain Bacteria; phylum Hydrogenedentota; class Hydrogenedentia; order Hydrogenedentales; family SLHB01; genus DSVR01. The sequence goes on from CAIYET010000600.1 coordinate 3,874, forward strand.
AGACCTCGAACTCGGACGCATATCCGCCGAGGATATGCCGCCTCCGCGCGAACGTCCGCGTAGCGACCGCGAG
>CAIYET010000601.1 GCA_903925285.1 Candidatus Hydrogenedentota bacterium
CGCAGATGTCGCAGATGGGCGCGTCCTGCATGAAATGCTGCACGGTGCGATTGAGTTGTTGGACCGGCGTCGCAGCTTCATCAACTGGATTGCTCGCGGTCCCGCCGTCGCGGGGCCGTGACGGTTGGTCGCCCGTTAGCTCCAGTTCCTTCACAGGACGATTTATCGCTTTGCGTTCCTGTTCTGCCACTTCCTTCAACGGCAGTTCGGTCTGGCCGGCGTTCGGCGCGTTGGCCTCGCGGTAACCGGGGATAAACCTATGACCAAGCCAGCGGAACAAGTAGTCAGTAATGGACTTGGCGATCGGGATATCGGGGTTCTTGGTAAACCCGCTCGGCTCGAACCGCTGGTGCGTGAACTTGTTGACCAACGTTTCCAACGGTACGCCGTATTGCAGCGAGAGGCTGACCAGCGTGCCGATGGTGTCCATCAAGCCGCCGATGGTCGAACCTTCCTTGGCCATCGTAATGAACAGTTCGCCGGGTTGCTCGTTATCGAACAGACCGACGGTGATGTAACCTTCGTGGCCCGCGATATCGAACTTGTGTGTCACGGCTTGGCGTGTGTCGGGTAATCGGTGCCGCTTCGGCGTGCCAAGACGGACGCGCAGACCCTCCAACTCGGCTTCCAGTTCGGCCATCTGCGCCTTCAAGGTAGTGGCCTCCGCGTTGCCAACTGCAGCGGCGGGTTCGCCATTGTTCTTGGAGGTTGAGAGCGGCTGGGACCGTTTGGAACCGTCGCGATAGACGGCTATGGCTTTCAAACCGAGTTTCCAGCCCTCCATGTAGGCGTCCATCACGTCCTCGACGGTGGACTCTTGCGGTATGTTCACTGTCTTCGAGATGGCGCCGCTGAGCAACGGTTGCACGGCGGCCATCATGCGCAGATGCGCCATGTAGTGGATGCTGCGTTGCCCTTTTGCGGGACGAAACGCACAGTCGAACACGGGCAAATGCCCGTCCTGAAGGTGCGGGGCGCCTTCGATGGTGTCGTTCTTATCAGTATGCCGCACAATGTCCGTGACCTGACTTTTATTGTAGCCAAGTTTCTTGAGGGCCATCGGAACGGTGCGATTAACGATTTTCAACATCCCGCCGCCGGCAAGCAGTTTGTACTTCACCAACGCGATGTCGGGTTCGACACCAGTGGTGTCGCAATCCATCATGAACGCAATGGTGCCCGTGGGTGCCAGGACCGTGACTTGCGCGTTGCGGTACCCGGAGCGCCGCCCCAGTTCTACCGCCGCATCCCCACAGCGTTGCGCCGCTTCGCGCAGATAGCCCGGGCAACTCGGGTCAATCCGTTTGACTGCGTCACGGTGCATCTCGACTACCTTCAACATCGGCTCGCGGTTCGCCGCGAATCCAACAAACGTGCCGAGCCGCTCGGCCAGTCGCGCCGATTGCGTGTAGGCGTGCAGATGCAGAATCGCCGTGAGAGCGCCCGCAATCGCGCGACCGTCATTGCCGTCGTAGGGCAACCCCAGCGCCATGATGAGCGAGCCTAAGTTGGCGTACCCCAGTCCCAGCGGGCGGAA
>CAIYET010000602.1 GCA_903925285.1 Candidatus Hydrogenedentota bacterium
CGAGGAGTTGCATGTCGCGGTAGTCCTTGAACATCCCGCGAATAAAGATCGCGGTGATCGCGTAGTTGGCGATTACCGCCGCCCAGGCCGCGCCCATCGCGCCGTATCGCGGGATGAGCAGGAGATTGGCGGCAACGCTGACGATGCAGCCCACGAAATACGCGCCAACCACGTACCAGTTGCGGTGGTTCGCGTAGAGGAACTCTTGGCCAACGCTATTGAGATAGAAGGCCGGAGTAACGATGCAAAGCACTTGGAGGACTCTTACGGATTCGCTGAAGCCGCCATTCCCCGCGCCGGTCAGCAAGACGATGATCGGGTGGGCCAGCGCGGCGATGCCGAATGCCATCGGAAACGCCACGATCAACGCCAGACGTGCCGTCGTGTGCATGACCCGCGTATAGTTGTCGGGCGCGGTCACGGACAGTCGGCACAGGGCCGGAAACACGGTCGTACCCAAGATACCGGCGATCATCAGCAGCGGTTCCGTCACGCGTTGCGTCGCCGTGTAGACGCCTGCCGCCGTTTCGCCGTTAAGCCACTTGAGCAACGACATGTCCGCTTTGAAGTAGATCATCGACAATAGCATCGCGATTGTGAAAGCGTTGCTCTCGACGATCTGTTTCCACGCAAGAGAAGGCCGGAAATGCGGGCGTTCCCATCCGACGATCGCGATCGCCGCCGTCGTAATCGAGGCAAGCGCCACCAGATTGCCTGCGGCGATACCCGCGTGCGCCGCAACGCTCGAAGGCGCCAGACGCAACGCGTACCATGTTCCAACGAGCCGGGCAATTCCGCCCAGCAAGTTGACGCACGCAATCGCGGGCATTCGCTCTTTCGCCATCAGCAACGATTCGAAGGGGCGCTGAAGCGCGTACAAAACGACCACGGACAGAGACGACATCATAACGGCCCGGCGCGTCACGGGATTCGACTCGATTGCCGTCATAGACGCCGTGACACCCGCCATCACCAGTACGGAAAGGATCAGCATCACGCCGGCCGCGGTCCACACGTACGTCCACGCAATCGCCGGATTGCGTGCGATATCGCGCATCAGCAGGCGATGAATCCCCAGGGTCGCGAAGACGCAGAACAACGCCGGATAGTTCAGCGCAAATCCGTATTGGCCTGAACCCTCGACGCCCAGCGCCCGAAAGATGATCCCCGCCTGAACGAGGCTGAGCGCCAAACACAGGAACCGCGACGTCAACATCGACGCGAGATTTATGCCGATCCGCGCCGACTCGCGCGCGTGCGAGTGCGTCATCGCGGCGCTCCCTCGAGCACGCGCCGGTACGTTTCCGCCAACATGTCCGCGCTCCGTGCCCAGGTGAACATCCGCGCACGCTCGAAAGCCGCCTCCGCGCGCGTCAAGGCGTCCGCGCGGCGTTCGATGAGCGCGTCAAGGCCGACCTCGATCGAATCCACGCTTTCCGGCTCGACCAGAATCCCTTCCTTCCCGACGACCTCCGGCAGCGACGATACGCACGACGTCAATACCGGCGTGCGCGCCGCCATCGCTTCGAGCACGGGCAGCCCAAACCCTTCGTACAGCGACGGGTATACGCACGCGTAGGCCCCGCGCAACAGGCAAACCGCGTCCGCGCGCTCGAGATAACCCGTGGTTACGACCGACGCACGCAGTCCAAGCCGCTCGATGGTTTCGAATACGGCATCGTACATCCAACCCGCTTGGCCGGCCAAGACCAATCGCGGGCAATCCCGATGCCGCGCACGCACGCGCGCATATGCCTCCAACAAGCGCGGCAGGTTCTTGCGCGGTTCGAGCGTCCCCAGATGAATGAAATAATTGCCTTCGAGTCCGAACCGCTCGCGGCACGCCCTCAGCCGCGCTTCGTCGAGCGGCACCGTGAATTCATCCATGAATACGCCGCCATACACGATGTGAACCCGCTCCGGGGACACGTGCAACAACTCGATCACGTCGTTTCGGCAACTCTCCGAAATGGCAATCAACGCATCCGCGCGCGCTGCCGCGTGCCGTAAGAGCTTCAGGTGCATGCGGAAATTGGCCGTGGTCCGCGTATCGGGACAGCGAAGCGCCGACAGATCGAAAACGGTCGCGATCCGCCGGGCCTTGCGCGATGCAGGCAACAGATGGAAAGCGCCATGCACGATATCCGCGCGTCCGGCGAACCATTCGATCGGCGGCCATTCGAGATGCGTCCACATCGCGTTCTTGAGCCGCGTCGGCCAGCGGAGCGTTCGGAGCGCGTGCGCTTCGACGCCGAGTTCGCACGCCAAGCCCGCCGCCGGTTTCGCCGAACTCGCGAACAGACTCGCTTGCCACTCCGGATGCCCCATCAGAAACGTACGCAACAAATCGCGCGTGTAGTATCCGACGCCCGTCAACGGACGCGCAACGAGGCAACTCACGTCGATCGCGACGCGGCCCACCCGTTCCACCGCAATTTCTCTTGATGCACTTACCGACAAAACTCGATCATCCTTGTAATAGGTGGCTGTCCCTATTTATTTTCCAGATGCAGCAAACGTCCGAGCAACGGCGTTTCAACGACGATGGCGCTTTCAGGGCACATCTCCTGGCAACAGTAGCAGCGGATACAGCGCGAGTAATCGTACGACGGTGGCTGCGTAGGACGTTCCGAACCGTGCATGCCGCGAAAATCGACGACCTTCGGCGTGACGGGGCACACCTTGATGCACGTCCCGCAACGCGTGCAAAGGACCGTATCGATGACCGGGCGCGGCACCATGAGATTGCGCAGCCGCTTGGCCAGCCACTGCGGCATCGCGCCGCGCTTGCCCTGTTGTGCTCGGTTCACCTTGAAGTCGGCGACGACGAGCGGCTCGATGGGATCGCCAACGATCTCGGCGCGCGTGTACGTTCCCAAGCCCAATTCCTCGCCCCACCGGAGCGTCGGCACGAGTGCGGGATCGAGATTGATCAGGCGGCACGCAACCGCGTCCATCGCCACGGGGTCCTCGGAGAACAACAAGGCATGCACCGCGCGGGGACGCCCGCTACGCGGCCCGTTGCCTTCCATCGCCTCGATCGCGTCCATGACGTACAATCGCGGATGTATGAATTGCGTCAGATCCACGAGCATCCGCGCGAAACGATCCATCTCCGACATCCGCGCGTGGAACTCGCCCTTCAGAAATCCGGGGATACAACCAAACTGATTCTTGACCGCGCCGGTCATACGCGTGAGCGCGTGCGTCTTGAGTTTCGGCAGCGAGATCACACCATCGCTCTCCAGAATGCCCGCAGCCAGCGTGAACTGTTTGAGTTGCTTGCCGTTCGGGTTCGACACGACCTTGCCATTGACGAAATCGGCAAAGGTCAAGCCCAGCGCCTCGCCCACGACCGTCAGCCCCGCGCGTTTCGCCGCGAATTCCGGGCGTCCAAATCCAGGCGAGTCGCCGTACGACACGTGCGCACCGGCAGCCAGCGCCTGCTTCGCAACCGCCTCGAACACGCTCGGATGGGTCGTGACGGCCTTCGCAGGCACCGTTGCCGCGAGCAGGTTTACCTTCAGCAAGATCCGCTCGCTGGGTCGAACGTACTGCTCGATGCCGCCCAACAGCGACAGTCCTCGCGCAACGGCATCGCACACCCGCGCCGGGTCATAGTCATTGCAACGCACCAAAGCCACCTGGCCCGGTTGATTCGTCATGGCATAAACGCTCCGTGTCGATGTGCGCTATCTTACCCCGCGCCCCACACGTCGGATCAAGGCGAAGACACCGCTAGTTTGACCAACTGCAGAACTCTGCCTATAATTGCATCCAAGTAAACGATAACCGGGTTGATTGCCTGAGACGTGCAACGCGAGAATAGGATAATCGGAATGAGCGATCCTCTCCTTCTTTACTCGGCGAACACGGTACTTGCGTTCCAGATCTCGGCGAATTACTACCAGTCCGAACATTTTATGTGGTGTTCTCCGTATTTGGGGCCGGAAGACTTGCGCACAGATTTGGCAAATCAGACAAACCCTCCTTCTTCCATCCCGTTGCAGATATACCATAATTACGATACGGCATGCCGCAGTAACGACAAGCACTCGCCGCTGATCACGCAGAATAGACTTGGCCTGAAAAATGGGGCTATGGTGAAGCTTAACGCGGGCATCATCGACCAGAGACAACACGATGCGATTGTCGCAATGGCCGACGAAGCCGATGTGGCGGAGTTCCGTCCGTTCCTTTATATTGTGCCTTTCCACAAGGCCAAGAAGTTCGCACGGCAGGTTCCCTGTACAAGCACCGCAAGTGTTCTGTCTGTTGAATACATCTTAGAGAAATTACCAAGGCGTCTATTCGATGCAGTGCGTCTGTAACATAGACGATAGAAAGGTTTCAGAATGAAGAACAAGCAAGCGGTCGAAAACGTACTGGCAGGGATAAGTCTTGGCGATGCGACATCGTCAATATATTATACGGTTCGCGTCTTGGCGCGTAATCGGGAGTATGACCCAAAGACGAACAACTTCTATGTCGCTGGACTTGCTAGCGAGCCTAACGCCAAACAGATGGCGCTCAGTAGGAAGATACTGATCGCCATCGAAAAGGATGAAGGACGCCCCATCCCCGAATTGCGCCCAAAGGACAGCGCCAAGTATATACATTTTCTCGCCAGGAGGCTCAGGGGATTGCAAAAGCCGACTATCAGCCGCGAAGAGACCGCAATTCTTTTGGCAAATATCAGGAAGGATTACCCACCGAGTCTCTCGTCGAATCTTCCATCGGCTACGCGCAAGGCTGGCCCCATGACCAAGAGGAAAGCCGCGTCGAATCTTCCATCGGCCACGCTCAAGGCTGGCGCCACGACCAAGACGAAAGGGCGCGTTTAGGAGCCGTCTTCTAGGTTGAGTAATGCCTGGCGCCGTCGCTCGCCGGAGGACGAACCGGAGATCGTTTACTCATGAGAAGACATGCGTCTTGCTGCGTGTGGATCGTCTGCCTTGCCGCAAGCCAGGTGTATGCTGAACCGCTCAAAGAGACTTTCACGCATGCCGCGATGGGTACGGAATTTCAGTTTACGCTGTACGCGCGGCCCGGTGACGCGGGCACGGACGATATCCGGCGTATCGCGGACGAAGCGTTCGATATCGTCGACGACCTGGACAACCGCATCAGCGTCTGGAAGAATGACAGCCAGATCTCGTTCGTCAATCATCACGCGGCGCAGGAACCCGTCAAGGCCGCGCCCGATATCATCGACTTACTCGGTTACTGCAAGACGGTGTGCCAGGAATCCGGCGGGGCTTTCGACATCACCGTCGGACCGCTCATCAAATGCTGGGGCTTTTACAAAGGCGAAGGCGTTTTGCCCACGGACGATGCGTTGCACGAAGCGCTTGCGTCCGTCGGCATGGACAAGGTCAGCTTGAATACCATCGCGCGTACGATCTCTTTCGCCAAACCCGGCATCCTGCTCGATTTCGGCGGCATCGGCAAGGGTCTTGCACTCGACCGCGCTGCACAGGCGTTGCGCGAACATGGCGTGAAGGACGCCGCGCTGAACGCGGGAAGCAGTTCGATCATCGCGATGGGCGCGCCGCCCGGCGAACCGGGATGGGAAGTCCGCATTCGCGATCCCTACAACGACGACCATTGCCTCGATGAAATCGTGCTCCACGACGAATCGCTGTCGACATCGGGTAACTATGAGAAGTTCTTCGAGATCGACGGTAAGAAGTACTGCCACATTTTCGATCCGCACACGGGCAAACCGGTGGACGGCATGTTGAGCGCCAGCGCCATCGCCCCGACGGGAATGCAAACCGACGCATTGAGTACCACTTTTTTCGTCATGGGCGAGGCCAAGGTCCGCGCCTATTGCGCAGCACACAAGAACGCGCGCGCGATCATAATCCCGATTCCCGCGGCTGGCGCGCCCCGTCCGGTGCGGATCGGATTTGAAACGAAGTAGCCGCCTCGCGCGTCTAACGAGCGTGAATAGGGCTTCGGCGAACCCGAAGGAGGACGTATGAGCCAGGATGTGTCTCGGCGCGGTTTCATAAAGGCCGCCGGCGCCACGGCCGGGGTTATGGTTGCCACGGGCTTCTCGCCGCTCAGTTACGCGCAGAACGAGAAGGTCGCCGTCGCCAGCATCGGCACGGGCGGGCAAGGCTCCTTTCATTTGCGCGACGGTCTCAGCCGTGCGCACAACATCCAAATCGTGGCGGTGTGCGACGTCTATAAACCGCATCTCGAAGGCGGCTGGCAGAACGCCGGGGGCGGCGAGGTCAAGAAGTACATGGATTACCGCGAGATGCTCGACAAGGAGAAGGATCTGCAAGGGGTCATCATCTCGACGCCGCTGCACACGCACTATCCCATTACCATGGACTGCCTCGACGCCGGCAAGTTTTGCTTCACCGAAAAGACGATGTGCTTGGCGATCGAGCAATGCCGCGACGTCGTCAAAAAGGCGCATGAAAAAGACCGGTTCGTCCAGGTCGGCCATCAGCGTCGCTACAACCCCATCTACAACAAGGCCGTCCATCTCGCGTGGAACGAAGGCGTCCTCGGCCGGATCAACCACATCGACTGCCAATGGCATCGCAACAACGATTGGCGCCGTCCCATCGATCCGAATTACGTGCTCAGCGACGACGAGAAGAAGTGGATCGCGGACCTCGAAAAACATCTGAACTGGCGGCTCTACAACGCGAGTTCCGGCGGCCTCATGACCGAACTGGCCACGCATCAACTCGATATAGCCAACTGGTTTCTCGATGCGATGCCCACGCGCGTCTATGGACGCGGCGGCATTGACTATTGGCGCGACGGACGCGAGATCTACGACAACGTCAACCTCACATACGAATACGAAATTACCGAGAAAAGCCGCGGGTTCCGCAAAATCGAGCCGCGAAACAAGTATCAGAACCCCGCCGACCTCGACAAGCCATACAAGGTCCGCGTCATGTATTCGAGCATCTGCGCGAATGCCAAGAAGGGTTGCTCGGAACAGATCCTCGGCGACGACGGCGCGTTCGAGATGACCGAGGGCGGCAGCCTCTTTTACCCCGAAGCCTCGTCGCCGGTCGCATGGACGCAGAAAGGTCGGCGCGACGCTTCGGAGGAAAACGCGACGGTCATCACGTCGGGCGGCACGCTCACCTTGAGCAACAAGGCGCGCAAAGACGCCAAACCGGTCCTGGTCGACACGGACAAATCGGTTGATCAGTTGCAGTTCGAAGCCTTCGCGAGCGACATCGTGAACGGCGGTACTCCGAAGGCCAACGTCATGGTCGGCCTGAAGACCGCGATCTGCGGTCTGGCCGGACTCCAGGCCATGCGCGAAGAACGCGAGGTCGTATTGGACCCGGCCTGGTGGACTTTCGACTTCGACACGCCCGACAGCAACATGGTCAGCATCTAACAAGAAGTTAGGAGTTAGGAGTTAGGAGTTAGAAGAATAGATGTCTCGGACATACAACGAAGAACCAAGGTCATGAGAAGTTCGGCGCTAATAGGAATCTTGGCCGTAGCGCTCTTGCTCGCCATGGGCGTCGCGTTCGCAGCGGATGACGCTGAGAACCTCGACCGCTACATTGGACATGAGTTGGCGAAAGACGGACGGGCGTCGCGCGCCAAAATGGACAACCTGCTGCCCCTGTCATGTCCGCCGTTTTTTCTTCGCGACGTATACGGGCAAATCATCGATCCCAACGTCGATTCAACCGTGTCGCGACCGTTCAGCACGAAGCAAACCTGCTGCGAATGCCATGACTATGCGAAAGTCACGCGCGGCTATCATTTTCAGATGGGCAAGGACGAATTGTACCCCGCGAATAAACTCGGCGAACCTGCCCCGCTCAGCAAGAGTCCGGGATTTTATGGCAAGTGGCTGCCGCTGTATCAGCGCGAACTCGCCCCGAAGCAGTTCGACGACCCGTCCGCGATCGACATGACTTCGTACCAATGGGTAGCCGAATGCGGCGTGTGCCATCCGGGCGGCGGACCGGCGGAATACGACCGCGGACTCAAGCGCTACGACGAGGCGTTGGGCGGCGATCCCGGCTTGAGCGCGACGATGGACGGCGATTACTACAACGCGCGCTGGAACGAGTCCGGTGTCGTCGAAGCCGATTGTCTCATCTGCCACCTCGAAGGCTATGACTTTTCGACGCGCGCGCAGCAGCTCAAGAAACTCAATTACCGATGGGCCGCCACTGCTGCCGCTGGGTTCGGCGTCGTCGAAGGTTCGGTCAAGGACAACGAGGTCCCGAAGGTCGCGTATCGCAAAGAAATCTTTGGAGCCGACGGCAAGGTCCGCCTGAAGATCCAGCGTCCAACCGACCGCGCGTGCCAGTCTTGCCACGAGATGTCGAGCATCGAGAAACGCGGCACGGCTTGGCATTCGCATTACGCACAAGACGTCCACTCCGAGCGCGGCGTCCGTTGCATCGACTGCCACGCAGGCGATATCCGCCACAACTTCGCAAAGGGCAACTCGCTCAACCTGACCGTCCGCGACGACCTCGATGGGACCGCGCCGTCGTGCCAATCCTGCCACGAATCGCGGGACATGGGCGCGCCGTTGCCCCGGCATTTGGGAATCCCCGCGCTGCATTTCAAGACGCTCTCGTGCGAGGCATGCCACATCGCCAAACGCCCGCTCCTTTCCGCGCGTACAGTTGATACGCTGACGGGCAAGGCCATCGAGTTGTCCAACGCGATGGATGCGTCCGGCGTCGAGAGCTTCGCTTTCGGCGCGTGGTGGGGCAAGGCCGCCCTACAGCAACCCGGCGCGGAACTGATCGCGTTCTCGCGCGACGACATCGCCAATGCCGCCGCACAAACCATGGATGCCGATCCCATCTACCGCATCTTCGAACAACGAGGCGGCGCCGCATCCGAAGAGGCACGTGGCGCGATGCTCGAGGCGTTGGCGAAGACCTCCGGAATCGAGAAGCCCTTCGTACCGGTCTGCGTGTTTCGCGGCACGTCGTACATGATGAATGGCGACAGACTCGTCGGACTTCCCGCCACACTCGAACCCAAACGCGTCGGCGCCCTCGCCGAGTATCCCGTTACCTGCGTCAAAGCGCGCGAGGATGGCATGATCCAACCCGTCGGCTACCAGATCGCGTGCTACTGGATCGCCATCGAGAACGACAAGGCCTATCCGCTCCATCTCGGCGAAATGAAGGCCGCCTCGGATTTTCTGAAGAATGCCGAACCGACGCGCATGGAAGACGGCCACGAACAGGCCCTCGCGGTTTACGACGACAATAACGACCGCTGGCCGGACGCCAACACGGACGACGAAATCGGACTGGTCGCCTGGGCCGTCAAGCGGACGCTGACGCGGTTCAACGAGCCGACGCTCGTCTATGTCAAGGGCACGACCGCGCACACCGTGTCCATCGAGGACGGCAAACGCCTCGATACGGAACCGGCGCAAGGCGCATACATCGTCCTGCGCGACGGTGAGGACGCCTCGCATTTCGAGACGCCGTTCACCGCGAAGATCGAACGCAATCGCGACGGCGTTATCCGCCCGTTTCGCCAACGCCTCTACTGGAACATCGCCCATGGCGTCGAACCCGTCTCGCAGGCGTTGGGCGCGAAAAACTGCTCCGAATGCCATTCGGAAAAATCGCACTTTTTCCGTGGCCGCCTAGTATCGGACAGTTTCACCCAAGATGGCGTCGTGCTCGACACATCCGCCTACCATGCCATGGACTACACGTCGCTCGCGGTCACATTCGGAGCATGGCGCGAACAGTTTCTAAAACCGTTCAGCCCCTGGATCCTGCTCGGCGCGCTCGGCGTCACGATCCTCCATTTCGTCCTCTTCGGCATGCGCCGACAGACCGGCGGCTATTGCGAACCCGACGTCGTCCGCTTTCGCGCACACGAGCGGCTCAGCCACCTCGTGGCCATGGCCTCGATTATGTTTCTCGCTTTCACCGGTTTCTGCTTCCTGCTCGGCAAGAACGATCCGCTCGGTCCATGGGCACGGCCCGCACACACCGTCGCCGGTTACGTCGGCGCGACGGGCGCTACACTCATCTTCCTCACTTGGGCATGGTCTATGTTCCCCGGACGCGGCGACTTTCGATGGTTGCGCGGAGTCGGCGGCTACCTCGGCGGGCACAAGCAATATCCTGCGGGCAAGTTTAACGCAGGCCAGAAACTACTTTTCTGGTTTACGACGTTCCTCATGGCCCTGCTCGCGTTCACCGGCATCCTGATGGCGCAACCCAGCCTCCAAGCCGACGACGCCCAATCCGTCATCTACACCATGCACGACGCTGCCGCCTTGCTCATGATCCTCGCGCTCATGGCCCACGTCTACCTCGCCACCATCGTCAACCCCCACAGCCTGCGCAGCCTTTGTGGTGGACGTGTAAGCCTGGCATGGGCCAAAGAACATCACAGCCTCTGGAAAACCGTCACCCGAATCGCCGAAAAACAATAGCGATCTCTGTGTAAGAAAAGGGGATGTGGAGATTAGGAGAAACTGGGGGAGGTTCGGACTTCATCCCCGCCGGAAATCCCCTTCAACTACTTTGAGCCAATACCGTTCTGAAAACGTAGCATTGTAATGCCAAGAAAAAACGAAGGCTGAAGGTTGGATTGCCCACACCTTCAGCCTTCAGGTTTATCAATCGCTCATTCAGAACGTGGCTTCGTGCGTTTTGCCGTCGACCATCTCGACCACAAGGCGGCACGTCGCGTCCTTGGCAACGGTCGCCGAGTAACGACTTTCGCCCGGTGCGCTCGAATCGACTGCGCGCCACGCGCCCGAGGCGTCTTTCGTCTGGACTTCGTACCGCGCAACGCCGTCTTCGTTCGTATTGGCCCAATGCAGCTTCGCACGACCGTCCGACAGGTCCAACTTGCGCATCGTGACGCTGTCCGACAAGGTATTGATCACGTTCGCGTCGAGGGTGTTACTGCCCCACTTGTCGAACGTGACGTTGGTAAGGGTGGCCGACACCACGTGTATCCACCCGTAGCGCGTGTTAGGCCCTACTTCAAAGGTTACGCCGATGTATTTGCCGTCCGCTACGCCCGCCGGGATATAACCATCATAATGGAAGCCGTTAACTAGCCCAGCGCTGACGGCCACGCCTGCGTTCAACATCCGCACGTAGGGGGCGGGGATGGCAACGGTCACGGGATTCACGCCAGGAGTTCCCAAGAACGGGTCGCCTAGCGTCATGGTAACGCAGATCATAGCGACTTTCCCGCCGAAGATCTGAACATTGAAAGATGCCAAGCTGCCAAATGCCTTCATGTTGACGCCAGCAGGGAAGAGCGCATTGCCGCCGTTGCTGGCCGCGATATTACCTGTTGCCGCATATACAGCGCCGCCGCCCGTCACACACACAGCAACACCCGCGCCCGCCGCCAACACCGCCGAGCACTTGCGTTTCGATGAACTCGTGCTTTTCATGATTCGGTCTCCTTGTGTCTAGGCCTTCGTCGCCGGTTCAATGCCCAATCCACCATCCAGTGCCGAGAATAGCCCCTGTAGGCTGCCTGCCGCTACCTGGATGCGGTCGCGAAAGACGACAATTCCATGTTCATCAAAAATTGTCACCCGCTGACTTGCCTGATCGATGAACACCTTGCGACCATCGATCTCCAACATAAATTTCCTGTAGCTCATGATCTCGCCTCCTTCTTTACGCCTTGTTGCAAGGATAGGGCAGAAGAACCATTACTCGCGTTTTCGCTAAGACAACAAATAAATTTGGAAATCTACTCCAAAATATGTCAAGCATCATTTCACAGGAAAAGCCAGCCCCCCAAAGGAAGCGGGCTGGCTTTGCTTTCACTTGTTTATTCAGAACGAGACTTCGTGCGTCTTGCCGTCGACCATTTCGACCACGAGGCGGCACGTCGCGTCCTTGGCGACGGTCGCCGAGTAACGGCTTTCGCCCGGTGCGCTCGAATCGACCGCGCGCCACGCGCCTGAGGCGTCTTTCGCCTGGACTTCGTACCGCGCAACGCCGTCTTCGTTCGTGTTGGCCCAATGCAGCTTCGCACGACCGTCCGACAGGTCCAACTTGTGCATCGTGACGCTGTCCGACAAGGTGTTGATCACGTTCGCGTCGAGGGTGTTACTGCCCCACTTGTCGAACGTGATGTTGGAGAGGGTCGTCGACACCACATGTATCCACCCGTAGCGCGTGTTAGGCCCTACTTCGAAGGTTACGCCGAGGTATTTGTTCGACACGCCTGCGGGGATATAGAAAACATGCCAGAAGGCGTTGGGTATCCCTGCGCTGACGGCCACACCACCGTTCAACATCTGCGCGTAGGGTTGAACGGTAACAGGAACCATCGTTGGATTCACGCCAGGATATCCCACGCGAGAGGTAGCGCCGGTCATTGCGACTTTCCCGCCGTAGAGTAGAACATTGAAAGACGCCAAGCTGCCAAATGCCTTCATATTGACGGTCGCCGGGAAGACCGCATTGCCGCCGTTGCTGTCCGCGATATTCCCTGTTGCCGCATATACAGCGCCGCCGCCAGTCACACATACCGCAACACCCGCGCCCGCTGCCAACATCGCCGAACACTTGCGCTTCGATGAACTTGTGTTTTTCATGATTCGAACTCCTTGTGTCTAGGCCTTTGCCGCCGGTTCAATGCCCAATCCACCATCCAGTGCCGAGAATAGTCCCTGCAGGCTGCCCGCCGCTACCTGGATGCGGTCGCGAAAGACGACACTTCCATGTTCATCGAGAATCGTCACCCGCTGATTTGCCTGGTCGATCGAAACTCGTCGGCCATCGATATCCATGATGAATTCAGACTCGCCCATGACTTTCTCCCTATCTTGTCCAGACTTTACCTGAGAGATGTCGGCCCGGACACCCGCGCCAGCGGAACATTCTCCCACTTGATGAGTATAGCCTCCCGCTATCCGAAAGTCAAGTGGAATTTTTTCGTTTATACGGGTTTGATCTTGGACTAACTCAAACCCAAAAGGTTGGCGGCCCAAATCCGTCCTCCGCTAATAGATCCTTGTCCGCCAATAGCAACGAGCTTTTAGGGAACCACAGTCCTGTCCAGGCTCTTTAGGCGCTGGTTAACGTTCGAAGGCCCCCCGGTCGAACCCATTGCCTTGTGGGCGCGGCGCGCCCGAGATATCGACGACCGGTGCTTTGTTCGACGTTCCCGTATCGATGCAGGGCGATCCCGTCAGGAGCCGCAGATCGTACAGCGGTCCCACAAAAAATGGGTCAGAGTCGATGTTGGCCGTGCCGGCATACCCGCCTTGGACATCGCTGTACCCGACGGTCGAGACGCTGCTTGCGTCGCCGCTTATCTCGTTTGGCGAGTCGCCCCAGAGGATCGTGTTGATGATGGACGGCGTCGAGGCGTTGTTGTAGATTGCAGCGCCGTCGAGCGCGTAATTTCCTGAAAACGTGCAATTCATCAACGAGGGAGAGGAGGCGTCATTGCGAATGGCGCCTCCGACGGTGTACGCAGGAACAGCTTGCGTGGTCCCGCCTCCTGCGCCGCCGACAGCGCTGCCGCCGCCGCCGCCACCGCCGCCGCCGCCATTACCGGCGACCAAGGGCAAGGAATCCGCTAACGTGCCGGCATCCGTGTTATTGGCCGCAGTGTTGAGCGTGAAAACGCAGTTTACTATGTAGGGCGTGGCATCGTAGTTGTACATGCCGCCACCGCCTTCTGCGGCGGAATTCTGCGAGAAGACGCAGTCACTTACCGTCGGGTGAGATCCGCTGTTGAACATGGCGCCGCCCGCACCCGTGGTATAGGCCAGTGTTTTCTCTGCGGCCCCGCCGCCGCCGCCCGCCGCCGCGCCGCCGCCGCCCGCGCCGCTGGATTCCCCCAAAGCCAAGGGAAGTGCCTTTATGACGGACGGGGCTGGGGCAGCGTTATTATGGGTAAAGGTACAATTGCGTACGGAGAGGTCGGTGCCCTCGTTAAACATACCGCCGCCGCTCTCGGCATACCCTCGTGTAATGGTAAATCCATCCATGGCAGCGAGATTGCTTCCCAGGACGCCGCGCCGCACGTTCTCGCCGTCGATGATGGTCGGGTGTGCCGCTGGGTTCCGCGCTTCCAGCACGTTTTCGTTCCCTGCGAATCCGCCATACACGGACACGTATTCGCGAAGGACTACCACCGGGTCCGTAGTCGAGACGTACGTGCCAGCAGCCACCCAAACCGATCCGCCGCCTGCCGCGAACGCGGCATCGACGCCTTTCTGGATGGTATCGAACGCCGTGTTCCAAGATTCGCCATTGCCGGGATTGGCGGTCTGGTTTGCGCTCACTCGAAATACGCCGTAGCCAACGCCCTCGGCGACATAGTCCTGTCCGGTTTTATCCGACCAGACCGGGGAATAGATTCGGCTCATTGGCGTAAAGGACCAGCCGGTCTTGGTCGGCGTCACCGATCCACTCCAGCCTCCAGCGACGAGCGCGGAATAGCGCCCATCCTGACCCGTGGCCGGATTGTTGGGTAGACCGGAAAGCGTCGCGTTGTCGATGGCGGCGTTGCTGGGAGTCCTGATCTGCCCTGAGACGCTATAACTCAGGACGACCGCCGCCGTGCCCCCGCCGCTCACGCCCGCAGCTAACCCGCCGCCGCCCGAGTTGCTGGCCACGAGGGGAAGCAATTTCGCAATTTGCGCCAGATCGGTGGCGGCAACCGCGCCGAAAGCCCACCCGTGAATAAGGCACAACGCCAAGCTCAAGCCCAATACCGTCGATCTGCTCCGACACGCCTTAGATAGCCAAGACATACACATGAACCACCCTCCTCGCTCTTCCGTAGCAAAATCCAGCTACTGTTTTCGGAAAGGAACGTCGCAAGTGTTGTGATCGCCCAGGGGCCGACCTTCCAAGCAAAATCCCATTAAGACAACTTTAGTACAATGCCGAAGAAATGTCAACATGTTTTTTATTGGGGCATGTTTTTTTTATCGGGAGTTGTATAACGACACGCATCATTGCGCTAAATAGATGGAATGAAGCAGGAGACTTGCCCCATTCGCATTGGAAGATGAGGCCGACAGCGTGAGAATTATTGGAGCCGTATCAGGTAATGCGACCTTAGCGGTAACGTCGGCAGGCGTTCTTTCTTGTTGTAATTGATATTGATTATTGAGGTCGCCATTGACATAAAGGGCGATAGACTGGTTGGGAACAACGCTGGAAAGCGTCAGGGTAAGTTGTCGAATGGGGTAGGCCGGTTGCAACCGAATATGGGCGGCATTCGAAGGTCCCATTGCGACAAACGACCCTTGCGTTTGGCTAACCTGATTAGGCCCCCAAGTGCCTCGTAAGCATTTGCGAGTTTCATTCGTTCCAAAAGGGATCGTCGTATCGGTAGCAACGGTCAAGTCAGCCGGTTGGTCTAACTGAAATACGGCGAAGTTGTCACCCCGGTAAACGGCATAGGTGTCATACAAATAGTTGTAAATTGCTGCATACGGACCGGGCGAATAGCTGCTGTCAAAGTCAGGATCTGGAATTGCGAGGACCGTGGCGCCTAATCGAAGGGTTTTATCGAGAAACGCACGATCGAACACGGCGCCTTTACCATATTCTTCAGCCCATGAAGTCCAACCCGTACGGTGGGCAAAGTATAATGCGGTTGGATTTGGATTGGAACACACGACCAAATCTTTTGGGGACGCGTGGTGGTTGACCCATTCGCCACAACGGCGCGCATTCTCGTTAATCGGCTCGTACATGGAATAGGCGGTCTTAAGTGAGAACCCGCAGAGTATCCCAATACAGATAGTCCCTAGAAGTATTCCCAAGTGATTGTTTCTGAATAGACCGGCTAGTACGCGCCCCGTCAATAACATTGCCGGGGGCACAATAATCAATGCATAGTATCCATTGGCTTTACAACCGCCTGTAACGCAAACGAAGAACAGGATCGACGACAATAACCATGCATGACTTAACCAATCCTTCCACATCCGGCCATATAGCAGAAATCCGATAACGGTCAATATACATACGCCCGGCCCCAAGACATCTTTCCATAAGATATACGAGATGTCTTTGGCATAGGGTATACTTAAATACTTAAATCCCACTAATCCTGGTTGAGCAAAGGATATACCGGTTCGGGGAATGAGGATGAAATAGGAATAATAGAGGTACGGGATAGAGGCCAGCAAGATGCCTGCCCCGAAAATCCAAAGCCGTCTTTCGGCAATAAACATCCATCCCCTTCGTAGAAAGCACAGATACACCATGGGTATGACAATAATGCCCAACTGTGGTTTGCCTAAGATTAGCGCCATGCAACTTAGAAAAGATCCCAGAGCCTCTCCCCGGGTTCCTGTATCGAGCCAGCGGTCAAAGGAATACAAGGTGGCAAACGCCATGCAGAAGACAAAGGCTTCGGGCATTTGAACACGGCCGCAATAGAGGTAATACGGGGAAACGGACAATAGCGTTGCGCTGATCAGGGCTACC
>CAIYET010000603.1 GCA_903925285.1 Candidatus Hydrogenedentota bacterium
GCCAGCGGCTCAATGATCTCGCGAAACTGTGTGAAGATCAACACCTTCTCCTGTCGTTCCGCCAGCTCTTCACAAATCTCGGCGAGGCGTAGAAACTTCCCACTGTCAGCCGGCGTATAGTCGCCGTCACCGGAGAGTTGGCTGGGATGGTTGCACACCTGCTTGAGTCGCATCAAGGATTGCAACACCAGCCCGCGTCGTGCTATGCCGTCGGCGGATTCCAAGGCCGTTTTCATGGCGTCCACGCTCTGCTGGTACAACTTCACCTGCGGTTTCGTCAGGTGACAGTAACAGGGAGTTTCGGTCTTCTCCGGCAAGTCGGCAATGATCGTGCGGTCCGTTTTCAGGCGGCGCAGGATATACGGCCCAACCAGTTGGCGCAGTGGCGCAAACTGGTCGCTCGCGCGCGCCTGCAAACTCTTAACGAACGACTTGAACACCGCTGCCGAGCCGAGCAGCCCGGGGTTGATGAAATCAAAGAGCGACCACAGATCGCCCAAACGGTTCTCGACCGGTGTCCCTGTCAGAACGATGCGCGAATGGGCCGCAAGTTTCTTCACCGCTTTGCTTTGCCGAGTGCCGGGATTTTTGATAGCCTGGGCTTCATCCAGAATCACCATCCACCACTGCATGCCCTCCAACCACTCTTGCCGGTCCACCATGGAATAGGTGGTGATAACTAGGTCGGCGTCCGCCAGATGTTGATCCGGGGCCTGGGCGATCTCCGCCAATGTGTGGCGATCCATCTCGGCCGAATGCAAGAACACCAGCTTCAACGATGGCGCAAAGCGCTCCGCTTCGTTTCTCCAATTTCCCAACAATGAAGCAGGCACCACCAGTAACGAGGGGGCATGCCGCCGCCCCGATTCATCATGGCGTCCGCACAACAACAGGGCTAACACCTGCATCGTCTTGCCAAGGCCCATATCGTCGGCCAGGCAAGCGCCCAGGCCCAGTTCCGTCAGAAAACGCAACCAGGCCAAACCATCGCGCTGGTACGCACGAAGCGTGGTGCGCAACCCGTCGCCAACGTCCATCCCGCCCAGTTGCCGGGGATCGCGCAGTCCTGACAGCATCTCGCGCATTCCCTCGCCGGCTGTTACATGCACCCAGGATCGCTCCTGATCCGCCTGTTCCTCGTGCTTCAAATCCACCGACGCACCGGCCAGCAGTCGCATGCCTTCGATGAAAGAGATCCCATCCTCCTTCGCACGATGCCGCAAAGCTTCCCAGTGCGTGATTGCCTCCTTCAGTTTCTCGCGATCCACCTCGGCCCACTGGCCCTTGATTAGGACTAATCCCTCCCCACCCGCCAGCAGCGCCGCCAACTCCTCCTGCGAAAGAGATTCGTCTCCCAGCGCCATCTCCACATTGAAGTCCAGAACGGCGCCGACGCCCAACGTCGATTTCTTCTGCTCACCAATAGTCACCTTCACCTGTGGACGTGGACGTTTCCGCCACCAATTCGGCAGCCGAACGGATAGGCCGCTCTCCTCAAGCGACGGAACACTCCGCAGGAACTGGTAGGCGCGCGCGGCGGACCACGCCATCGGCTGATAGATGTCGCCGGAATCGACCAGCCTCTTCACCCAGTCGCAACGTTCAGCCGCTTGCTGAACAGGCGAAAGCAGCTTGATGAGCGCGGGCTTATTCTTCGCTCCCGCATATTCATCGAGCGCCTTGCGTAACGGCAAATGTTTCAGTTGTCCCGCAGTCCCGAAACCTGCCGTGAAGGTCGCCATGAACGCAAACGGGCGCGACTCATCGGCTTTAGTTTCTGCGAGATGAAAACAGACCCGCCCCACTTGATGCCACTTCGTGGCCCGTTCCGCCACAAACAGTTCCAGGCCACCCGACACGGCAACTGTTTCGTGTACCCATTGATCCAGCGCCTCCCAAACATGTAGCAGTAAATCGGGGGAGAGATAC
>CAIYET010000604.1 GCA_903925285.1 Candidatus Hydrogenedentota bacterium
AGGCGATGACGCGCCGTGCGTTCATAGAGACGATCGCGAAGGCTGCGGCCGTGTCGTCTTTTCCTTACATCTTTCCCGCATCGGCTTTAGGCGCGGATGGACATGTCGCGCCGAGCAATCGCATCGCGGTGGGTTGCATCGGCAATGGGCCGCAGGGCAATGGGGTCATGGGCAATTTCCTCAGCCACAAGGAGGCCCGGGTGGTAGCCGTGTGCGATGTGAATGCGCAGCGGCGGGAAGCCACGCGAAGGGTTGTGGATGAGCGCTATGGGGACAAGGGATGCGCGACGTACAACGATTTCCGCGAGTTGCTCGGTCGCGACGATATCGATGCCGTGTTGATTGCGACGCCGGACCATTGGCACGTCCCGCATGCGGTGGCGGCGGCCAAAGCCGGGAAGGACATGTATGTCGAGAAGCCGCTCATGTTGAGTCTGTCGCAGGGACAGGCCCTCCGAGACGCCGTTCATCGGTACGGGCGCGTGTTTCAGTACGGCACGCAACAGCGGTCGTCCCAGGAATTCCGCCTTGCCTGCGAGTTGGTGCGAAACAAGCGTATCGGCGAGTTGAAAACAATCAAAGTCGGCTCGCCGGCCAGCAGGGTATCGGAAAACTTAATGCCAACGTCCGTGCCCGAGTGGCTTGACTACGAAATGTGGATTGGACCCGCGCCTTGGGCGCCTTTCTCCGACAACCGTATTGTCAATAACTACTGGTGGCACAACTCCGACTATGCCCTCGGATTCGTGGCCGGATGGGGCATTCATCATGTGGACATCGCCCAATGGGGCAATGGCAGCGATTTGACGGGACCGATCGAGGTCGAAGGAACGGGCGTCTTTCCCCCGGACGGGTTTTGCGATTGTGCCACTCGGTGGAACGTGACGATGAGATATAGCGATGGCGTCGTGCTCGACTATACCGACGAAGGCCAGAACCGGCATGGCATTCGGTTCGAGGGAAGCGAAGGCTGGATACATGTGGCGCGGGGCGTGCTCGAGACGGAACCGAAGGCGCTTGTGCAGACGCGGTTCGGCGGAAGCGACGCCCGGCTTTATGAAAGCCGGGAGCACGTCGGCAATTTCCTCGATTGCATCAAGTCGCGACAGGAGACCGTCTGCCCGATCGACGTGGCCATTCGTTCGGACATGATCTGCCATCTGAGCGATATCGCGATGCGTCTGGGCCGCAAGCTTCGCTGGGATCCGGCCAAGGAACGATTCGTGGATGATCTTGAAGCCAACCGGATGTTGATGCGCGCAATGCGAGCGCCGTGGCAGGTGTGAGCGTTCGAACGCGTCCACGGATAAACCATAGAAAGGAATCTGGCATGAAGAATAGTTACTCGATGGTGTTATGTGCTGTAGTAGCATTGGCCATTGCCTGGAGTGGCGGCGCATTTCCCGCGGAAAAAATGAAAGTCGTCGTTGTTACCGGCGGCCATGGATTCGAAGAGAAACCCTTCGGAGACATGTTTGGGAGTTTCCAAAACCTTGACTGCACATTTGTGGCACTTAAAGACGAGAGTGAGATCTTCGAGGACATCGCGAAGTGGCCGTACCAGGTTATCGTGCTCTACAACATGTCGCAGGGAATCTCGGAGAAGCGCCAGGAGAATTTCGTCAGATTGCTCGACCAAGGCGTAGGACTTGTCGTTCTCCATCACGCGATTGCCGCGTTCGCGGATTGGCCTGAATACCGCAAGATCATTGGCGCGAAGTATTGGTTGAAAGACACCGTGGAAGACGGCGTGAAACACCCGCAGTGCCAGTGGAAAGAAGGGGTGGACATGAAAATGCACGTCGAAGATGCCTCGCACCCGATTATGGCAGGCATCAAAGATTTCACCATTCACGACGAGACCTATAAGGGCTATAATCTCGAACCGGACAACCACTTGATCCTGTCCTGCGATGAACCCGGCAGCCAGAAAGAAGTCGCCTGGACGCGGGCATACCGCAACGCGAAAGTCTGTTTCATTCAACCGGGACATGGCGCGGCTACCTATGTCGACGAAAACTATCGGCGAGTGGTACTGCACGCAATAGAATGGGTTGTTGCGAAATGAGGATGGATACCTTCTTGGCAAAGGGCATTTGTACGGGCATGGTGTTGGCGGCGCTTGTTGCGCAGGGATGGTTGGCCGTGGCCGAAGAGGCGGCTGTCATCCCGCTTTCCGTTCCTCGGATGGATGGAGGGCTGCCGCTGCTTCAGGCGCTCAAGGCACGAAAGAGCGTCAAGGAATTCAGTAAGCAACCGTTGAATAGCGAGAGCCTCTCCAATCTGCTGTGGGCCGCGTACGGAATCAATCGCCCGGAGTTGGGGATGCGCACGGCGCCGTCTGCGAAGAATAAACAAGAAATCGCTGTCTACGTTGTGACTGCTGACGGCGCATATCTTTATGAGGCGGCGGCAAACCGGCTGAAACGGGTGGCGACGGGCGATCTGCGCAAATCAACGGGGGCGCCGGAGTCTGCGGGCGCGCCTCCGTTGGAACTGGTATATGTGGCGGATTCTAAGGAAAGCGCGGGAACGACAGAGGAAGAGAAAAACCTGTACGCGTCGATAACCACGGGATGTATCATTCAGAATGTGTATCTGTTCTGCGCGTCCGAAAAACTAGCCACCGTAACCCGCGTGGTTTCCAGCCCGGACGCGTTGGCGAAAACGCTTGGACTCACAAAGGAGCAGTGGCCAGTCATGATACAGTCCGTAGGCTTTCCTCGTCCTTAGTTACAAAAGGAATTCAGGAGTCAGGAGTCAGAATGAACGGAGGCGGTAGCGCCATTCTGACTCCTGACTCCTGAATTCCTTGTTCATCCTTCATCCTTTCCTCATTACCACCCAATAGTGTTGAAAACCATGATAAACAGTTGGGTTTTTTCATCATCACGGATTGCGAGGACCCCCGGGTCGATTCGCGAAATTATCAGGAACCTTTCGTCAGAACGGTATGCGATTGTTTCAACTGCGAAGGTATGCTGATGTGCTGCGGGCATTTTGGCAAACACTCATCGCACTCGACGCAGGCATCCGCGCCGTGGCTGTCTTTGCCGTCATCGGGTTGCATCAACTTGGCGTAGTTTCGACGCGCATGATCCCATAACCCATACACTCGCGCATCGTTGTACGCATCAAACACACGTGGGATATTGACTCCCGCCGGACACGGCATACAATAGCCACAGCCGGTGCAATAGAGATCGGCCATCTTCTTCAGACGTGCCAACTGGTCGTTGATGGCCGCTTTATCGTCCTCGGTCAACTTATGTAAATTGGACACAATGGCGATGTTGTCCTCGACCTGCTCCATTGTCCCCATCCCCGAAATCGCCATGTCGACATTGGGATTGGCGAGCACGAAATTCAGGGCCAATTCCGGGATTCGCTTCACATCTGGAATCAACGCTTCAAGCACCTCGTTGGCGCTTCCCAACCGACCGCCGCCCACGGGTCCCATCGCGATAACGCCAATCCCTTTCTCGTGAGCACGGGCAATACCGTCTTCAAGTTGGCGATCCAACAAATTGTATTGCAACGTGATGACGGCGGGATAGCCCGAATCGACAATTTCGCACAACGCGTCATTGTTGTCATGAAACGAGCAGCACACATGTTTGATGAGTCCCTGGTCCTTGGCCTTTTCCATCCACCGGCTCATCGTGGGTAACACGAGTGTCCGAAACGATTCGCGATTAACCCCGTGATGGTTGTAAATGTCGATGGAATCGATCTGCAACCGCTCAAGGCTTTGCTCCAGCAGCGTCCACCATTCTTTTTCGCTTTCGCCAAAGTAATTGTTCTTCGTCGAGACTACCACCTTGTCCCGCCAACCTTTCAGCGCTTCTCCAACGGCCCGCTGACTGTCGTCGTTGCAATACATGACGGCGGTGTCGATGTAGTTGACCCCGGCTTCAAACGCCCGGTGAATCATGGGAATGGCGAGGTCGCGATCCACAACCGAACTTGGACCTTTCCCCTTCATTGGCAGGCGCATCGCGCCAAATCCCAGTTGAGAAACGGTTAATCCGGTTTTGCCTAGTGGACGATAATGCATGGGATATTTTTCTCCAAATCACATTGATAATGTAACAAAGGGCGCTATTTCGCTTTCGTCTCGTTTTTCTGTTTGTGTTTTTCCATTAGCATAAACTTGGCCTTCTTCTGTACTTTTCACTTGCCTTATGCGGCCCTTTTGTGAAACAGGACGCAGGGAACCGCATCACGCGCAGATTTGCTTTCTGTTCGGAGAATGCCCGGCCAATCCAAATGTTCCGCGAGAGACGCTTACAGGGAATCGTGGTCTGCTGAGAGGCCTCATGGGATGCTACTCCTTTGAAGTCTCTGCGGAAATGTTGACGCCGCAGTTTCTAGCCCACTGTTCCCACGCTTGGTTCAGTTCCGCGGCTTTTTCGGGTTGCGCCTGTGCCAGGTTGTTGAGTTCGGTTCGATCTGCCTCGATATCGTAAAGCTCCCATTGGCCTTTGGCGGTTGCCACGAGTTTCCAGCGTCCTTCGCGGACGGCACGATTGCCTTCGTGTTCCCAATACAGTCGTTCGTGAGGCATGCGCGTCTGGCCGTCGAGAATCGGGAGGAGACTCTTGCCCGGCGTGGGGGTAATCGAGTTGCCCTCGAACGATTCTGGGTATTTCACGTCGGCCAGTTCGAGGCAGGTCGGCATGATGTCGGTGATGTGGGCGACTTGATGTGTAAGTGCTCCCTTTTCGTGAATGCGGGCCGGCCAGCGCGCAATCAGCGGCGTCGCAATGCCGCCCTCGTGACACCAATGCTTGAATAGACGGAACGGCGTGTTGCTGGCATTCGCCCAGTTCCGTTCATAGGCGACATACGAACCGCGTGTACCCGGCAACGCGCCCGGCTTGTTCAACTTCTCCTTGCGGATGCGTTCATGACAGCCTCCGTTGTCCGACATGAAAAGCACAAGCGTGTTGTCTTCCGCACCCATCTTTCGGAGCGTCTCGAGCACGCGGCCGATCCCGTAATCCATTCGGCTGATCATGGCCGCATACACCGCCATGCGCAGGTCCCAGTCGTCTTTGTTGTCGACGCTGTCCCATGGCGGGACCTCGTCGTCGCGCGGCGACAACGGCCACTTGGGATTGATGATGCCCATCTCGAGCAGGCGCTTGTAGCGCTGCTCGCGAAGCGCGTCCCAACCAATCTTGTACTTGCCTTTATAGCGCGCGATGTCATCGGGCAGGGCGTGCAGCGGCCAATGCGGGGCCGTGTACGCGAGATAGAGCAGGAACGGCTTGCTTTGATCGTGTTCATCGAGAAAGCGAACCGCGTTGTCCGTGAACGCGTCGGTCATATAGAAATGACCGTCTTGCGGAACGTATGGTTCATCGTCACGCGCCATCACGCGCGGCGGGTTCTCTTCTTTGATGATTTCGAAGTAACTGCTGGCGCCGCTGATCAACCCAAAATAACGGTCAAACCCGCGTTTGCGCGGCCAATGCTCAGGCGATTCGCCCACGTGCCATTTGCCGGACATGTATGTGCGATAGCCGGCCGTCCGCAACATCTCGGCAACGGTGACACATTGCCGGTTGAGATATCCCTGGTAAGGTCCGTCTGGCTTGGGCTTCTTGAGCGTGCCCACCATGTCGCCCATACCCGCTTGGTGCGGATAGAGTCCCGTGAGTAGCGCGGCCCGCGAAGGACAGCACCGGGCGGCACAATAAGCTTGCGTAAACCGGACACCCTGTTGTGCAAGGCCGTCGAGGTTGGGCGTGCCGATTTCCGATCCGTAGCACCCGAGGTCGGAAAAGCCCATATCATCCGCGAGGATGATGACGATATTGGGTGGTTTTCTTGCGGGTTCCGCGAATGCCCGACCTCGCGTTGCCATTGATGCCGTTGCCACAGTTCCAGCGACTCCGCGCATGAATTCTCGCCGGTTCATTGCATCCTCCTCTTAGGGCAACGACTATATCACAGGCTTGCGGAACAATTGAAAGGAGTTAGGGGTTAGGAGTGTGCGACATTCTAACTCCTAACTCCTGACGGCTACGAAAATTCGCCCATGTAGTACGCGTAGTGCGAAAGGCGCATCAATTTTCATGGTGCGGGGTGACAGCCCGTGTCATGATGACTGGGTTCGCAAGTATCGGGCCTACCAGCGCTTCCTACCGTAGTATTGCCAGAACCATTTATCGGACCACATTCGGCGTTCGGGCGGACGATTGTCGCAACGCTTGAGCGTGATGCGTCCGTTGCTCATGAGTTTTGCCACGGCCCAGTAGGAGTCGCATGGGAGTTCGATGCCGGGGGAATGTTCGACGGTGAAACGCAGTTCGGTCGTCGTGCCGGGCGCTAGGTCGACGCCTTGGGTGCGCGGCGTTATGGTGAGCAGGGAATGCAGGCCGACGAGTTCTTGCGGCCATGTCTCGATGGGGGTGACTATCGAGACTTCGCCTTCGACGGTCTCGGGGGTTGGGTTGTGCAGGGTGACGATGATGGCGTCTTTTTCGTTGCGGACATCCATGTCGAGGTTAAATGCGTCGCCGATTTCGATCACGTCTTGAAAGACTTGTCCGTCGAAGGCGTGGCGGAGTTTGATCTGGCCTGTGGAGGATGCATCTGGGCGGCGGACGATGATGTCGGTCGCCTTGTGGCCAAGGGGATCGAGCGAAAAGGCGAGCGTGGCGGGTTCGACGGTCCAGCCTTTGGGTACGATGAGGCTGGCGTTGCCGGTGATCGGTGCGTCGGTGTAGTCGTTGACTGCGTTGATGCGCAGTTGGAGCGTTCGGCCTTCGTCGGTTTCTTTCACCTCGCGGCAGATCGAGCAGACGACCGAGCCGTATCCCATGGGCATCGACTCGGCGTCGTGTTCCCACGAGCGAACCCATACGGGCTGCACGGGTTCGGCTTCGGGGCCAATCGCGCGCGGGGCCATCTTCTTCCCGAAGGGCGCGGGCTTGAATCCGACGGTTTCGATCGAGAAGGGCGAAACGTACAGCGGCAATGCTCCTTTTTTGATGGGCAAGCCGCCTTGCGGCTCTTCGAGGAGATTCGCCGCCCACGCTTTTTCGATGCCGGCGCAGAAGGTAATCCGCGCTTCGGCGTCGACGCCCATCGTGTCGTAGACGCGGATCATGACGCCTTCAGATGCGTCGGGCGTCTTGTTGCGCTCGAACGACGCAATCGGATTGCCGAAGGGTTTCATGGCGGACAGGATCACGTTTTCGGGCGCGACGGTTACGAACGCGGTCTCCGCCGGGAGGCAACCCTTCGCGGACGGCGCGATACGCCGCGCGATGAGCGGGTGATTGTACCCGTGCGCGGCGTGCGGCGTGTTGGCTTCGCGCCAGGTTCCCGCGTGCGGGTAGAGCGCGTACGCGTAGACGTGATTCTTGTTTTCGGGGATGAGATAGCCTTCCGGGAAGTTCTTCGTGCCGCCGTACCACAGGCAGGCGTGGCCGAGGATCATGCAGAGCGTGCCGCCCTTCTCGATGCTATTGGCATAGTTGCCACGATTCAGGAGCGCCAGACCGTAGTCGTCCACCTTATGCGATGCGCCGCTCGCATCGGCGGTCGCGGGCAGCGTAATGACGGCCTTTTCCGGGAATTCGGCCAATAGCGCGTCGCATGCTTCGGCCAGCTTTTCCGCGTTCTTGGCTTCGACGATCAGGACCGGCATGGCGGGCCACGATGGATCGCCGAGGTCCGCGTCCTTCACGAAGAGGAATGCGTAGCCGCTCTTCTTGAGGCGTGCCTTGAAGGCGTTACGCGCGGCAGTTGGCGCTTTGGCCAGCAGTTTATTCGTGTACGCATTGCGTCCGGCGGAACCCATCGAGATGCGGAACCGCGTGTAGAGCAAGTCGTCGTCCATGCGCTTGAGATAGCTGCCCCAATGCGGTCCGTCCTCGTCGTACCACGGCGTGCAGGTCACGCCCTTCTTCACGAGGACGCGCTGGAGTTCTTCGGCGACTGCGGTATCGTCCGCGTCTTTCGGCGCGACGAGACCGATCATCGCGAGCGAGTATGCGGTCTTGCCGACGCGTAGTTGCGCGGACGAACCGTACTCCATCCACTTGTTTGCGGCGTAGACGGCGCAGTCGCCGAACATGAGCATTTGATGCGTGCGGAAATCGAGGTAGTTCTTGCTGTCGTTGCGCGCGACGACGCCGAAACGCTCGTCGAAGATCGGTGAAAGGCCATCGAGGTTCGTTGGGAACGTCACGCAATAGAGGTAATGTTCGCGCTGGACGTCGACGAGGATCGTGCGGAACTCGATGCGCGGTACGGCTGCGAACAGCGTGGTTTCCTGAATGACGTCGCACAACTCGCCCATGCGATACCGGGCGCGCAATGTGAGGCTGACGGCGCCCTGCTCGATCTCGATCGAGGCGGGGCTGTCGCCGGAGAACATTTTGAGACCGGTCGTGTAGAACTCGTGCTGGGTTTCGTTGCGATGCGAAACTTCTTCGAGGATTGCGAGTTCGTTGCCCGCGTGACCTTTCGTAACGTCGATGACTTCGAGCTTCGCAGTCTTGTCGTAGAGGCTTGAAATGCCGCCGCCGCGTGCGGGATCGACGGTGATCTTGTAGAACGCATTTTCGATGACGTGGCCGCTGGTCTTCTTGAGTTCCGGCAGCGCACCGGAAACCTTGGGGACCACGGTATACGTGCGATAACCGAGCGAGGGCATCTTCGCGGCCACGAAACGGATCTCCGCCTTTTGGACGTTGCCCTTCTTATCGCGTGCGACGCTGGATACTTCGAATGCGACATTGCGGCCCTTCGGATCGCGCAACGTGAAGTTCGGCGCGCCAACTTTGGTTACGTCGAGTTGGACGGCGTCCGTGCGTTCCCATGCAAGCGAGTTGAACACGGCGTAGGTTTGCGCCTTCTTGTCGCCCTTGATCGCTTCGCCGATGTATTCGAGCGAGCGGTTGAGACAATCCGTACCGAGTTCGAGAACCTCGCGGTACGAGTTCATCAAATCCACGAACGAGATCTCGTTGTGCGTGCCGGTGATCGAATCGTGATGCTGGCCGCAGAGAATTTGCCGCCACGCCTTGTCGAGGGCCTTTTCCGGGTATTTCGCGCCGAACAGGTTGGCGAGAGTTGCAAATTTCTCCGCATCGAGCAGGAGGTTTTCGCCGAGGCGGTTGGCGATCTTGAGATCGACGCGCGAGACCGCCGTGGCCGCGTGGTACAGGGACATGTCACGCGACGTGACCGGGATATGGGCCTTTTCCTCGGCGACTTCGCGATGGATCGTCGCCATGAGATCCTCATACGTCCCTTGACGGTACAGCGGCATCAAGGTGTGGTGCCACGTCGTCGGCGGCGTCTGGTCGATACCTTCGAGTCGGACCGACAGCCCCATTTCGTGAACGTCGTCTTCGCTGGCATCGCCTCGTTGATGCGGGAGCGACGAGCCATCGAGCGAAAGGTGGTTGAAAAATGGCGGGAAATTGAATATGTGCTTGCCCCACGTGACGCCGATGCAGCCGCTCTTGCGCGAAATCTGCGAGAGTTGGTTCGGGTGGCCGAAGACGTCGCCGGGACCGTACGCGTGGCAGATGTTGCCGAACACGCGGCCGTGGATGAGTTGTCCATACAGGAAATTGCGGACCAATCCCTCGTCGCCGCAGTTCTGCTCGTTAGGCTGGTTGTACATGACGTCCGGTTCCGAGCGTTTCTCGCGGAAGATGCGTAGGAGCGTCTCGCGATCCTCCGGATAGACGTCGAAATAGGGCTTGAGATAATCGACCTCGGAAATGATAGACCGGAACAACGTGTCGGCCCGATGCAGCCGACAATATTGACGGACGAGGTCGAACGCGCCCATCGCGTATACGCGCTGTTCCTCGTGATAAGTCGTGTCGAAATGGAAGCTCGATAGGACCAACGCCGTGCCGTCATACTTCGGGGGTTTCGCAGCCTCGTAGGTGAGCGGGACTTCGAGTGTTTCTCCGAAGAGCCGCGCGCGAAATACCGCCGACACGGGCGTGCCGGCCTTTTCGCGAGGCGTCGAGAGGCTGAGACGGACGGTTGTGACCTTGTGCGGCTCGCATTCGATATCCGCCGCACCGCCGTCGCCCAGGACATCGGACGCCACGGAAATGCGTACCGTGTGATGTACCCCCGAGGTGTTCAGCAAGGCCGCTTCGATGATTTGGCGCGGCGCTTCAACCGAGCCTTGGAAGTACGGCAGCGCGCGGACGCGTCCCAGGGCAACCGGCATGCGGGGTCGCGCGGCGAGCGGCGCGAGCGTGACTTCGCCAATGTTGAAGTCGATACCGTCGCAGATGAAGCCGGGCCGGAACTTGAGCAGCAGGAGATTCTCACCCTTGCGCAGTCGAATCGGTACGCTCGGCATGTTCATCCGCACGCCCTTTGCCAAGCCGTAGGGCGTATTGCAGGCCAGTTCGCCGTTCACCCATGCCTTCATGCCCGAATGATAGGCGTCCATCAACGCGAGTCCGTCTGAATCGGCCACGATGCGCGCCGCTGCATAAATGGCACAGTTGCGCTGGACGGTTTCGTAGATGATTTCGCCCGCGATGTCCATGCCGCCCAGCCACTCATCCGTGTGCGTACGCCAGGCGAGCTGCTTCGGACCAAGCCCAACATTCGCGTGCGTCTGCCCGGCAATGGGTACGACCGCCGTTTCGCCACCGTCTGCGGCCAAGTAGTCGATATCCAGAATCCGTTCGCGCTCGTACATGTACTCGCGCTCGAAGTGGTCGCTGGTCTTGACCACGAACGGACCGAGAATGAGCCAATCGCGGATAAACTGTCCTTTTGCCAAATCCGAAAGTTTGATGGGAACCATGTCGTGCAACTCCTTGTTGTTCGCCTGCCGATCTGGGAAGCATAACGGTACTACGCTGGGGCCGCTTATCGCAAGAATTTCGGATTGGACGGACACGGACGGACACGGACGGACACGGACGAACACGGACGAACACGGAGCCTGAATGGCGCAATCTGCAATTCGCATACGGTGCTGAAACCTGCTAACATGATTCCGTAGACTCGGAATGCAGAGGAGCGACATGGCTGTCAGAGCGATTACGTTCGATTTCTGGTGCACGCTGTTCCGCGATGCGAACTCGGAGCCGCGGCAGAAACTGCGCATCCAGACGTTCGCGGATGCATCGGGCGTTCCGGCGGACAAGGTCGAGGATGCGCTACGTTATGTGTGGGGCGAGTTCACGCGTTGTCATCGCGAGGACCAAAGGACCTTGGGTGCGGACGATGCGGTGCGCATGACCGCCGAACGACTCGGCGCTGAACTGGCGCAGGAGGTGGTCGATAGACTGGCCGTGGCGTTCGCGACGGCCATCTTGCAATATCCGCCGGTACCGATCGAAGGTGCGCTCGATGCGGTCCAGGCGGCGTCGTTTCGTTGGCCGGTTGGATTGATTTCGGATTCGGGCGTGAGTCCCGGCACCGCGTTGCGCGTGCTTCTCGACCGGCACGGTTTTACGAGTTGGTTCGATACGATGACGTTTTCGGACGAACTCGGCGTGTCCAAACCGCAAGCGCTCATGTTCGAGACGACCGCGACGCGGTTGGGTGTCGCGCCGCACGAGATCCTCCACATAGGCGATCTCGAACACACGGACATCGTCGGCATTCGCGCGGTAGGCGGCAAGGCGGCGCTCTTCCGAGGGGACAACGGCCACGCTCACAAGAGCACGAACGCTGATTATACCTTGCAGACGTGGGAAGATTTTCTGGATCTCATGCCCGATTTGGTGTGACGCTGGCAGCGATCAGCGCGTATGTGCGAGGCAGAACGTCCCGATCAACGCGCTGGCGTCGATGTCGTTACAAACCGAGCCCATAAGCAATTGGTAGAAAGCGCCGCCAGGCCAGGTGTGCCCGGCGCCTTCGATGCGGTAGAAGACTACGTCGGCGCCGCCGGTCTGCGGCGTGTAGGTTTCGCGATAGGCGCGCGTGCCATCCGTCGGCGCCGTGTCCGGCATCTCCACGATCTGGGCCGCAGAATTGCAACGGTTGATTGCGACCCATTGGGCAATGGTTTCCGGTACGGACAAGATGTCTCCAAGATCCTGGTTGTTTACGATAATCGTGCCGCCGTTCCACAGGACGAGGCCATCGTTGGTCCCGTTGAAGGCAATGATTGGAATCGGCGTCGCCGAGGAACAGCTTGCCGCAAGGTTTACTGGCAGGGCGCCGACCACCGTGGCCGCAGCAGCGAAACGTTCCGGTGTTTCGCAGGCCAAGCGGTACGCCATCATCGCGCCGTTGGAAATGCCTGCGACGTATATCCGTTTCGCGTCCACACGCAACGTGCCCTTGACGCGGTCGAGGACTGCACCGATAAATCCGACATCATCGACGTTCTGGTCATACGCGGGAATGCCCGCGACGTTGCGTCCGTCGTTCCAGTTCTTATTGTATGCGTCGGGATAGATCACGTTGAAACCCATCTGGTCGGCCACCGTGTTCATATGCGTCAGCGGAATCATGGCATCGCCGGTCTGGTCCATCCCATGTAGAAGCACCAATACCGGGAACGCCGTATTTCCGTCGTACAGCGCCGACTGGTAGACGCGGTACGAGCGCTGCAAACCGCCGTAATCGAAGGTGGTTGCGACGGCGGGTTGCGACGACACGCACGCGAAGTCCAGCGTTGAGCAAGATAAGATCGTTAACACCGCCGCTACTGCTTTCAACATCCGCACTGCCATACTTCGCTTCATAATATGTACCTTTCGCTACCGTCCAGGATATCTTTTTTACAGTTACAACCGGGCGGCTGCAATGTGTCATGTTCCCTGTCTTGGCCTCGATTCGGACCGTGTCCCGTTCGTGCGTATTCTCATGCTTCATCGTTCATCCTCTTTGAGTGACGATTGCGCAACGCTCTGTTACATGTCAATTTTCGCAAAACGGGGGATATTCTGATATAGTCTCTGCAAAAGGCGTCATGGGCGCCGCTGGAGGACCGAATGCAGAACCGGCATAGCAAATCGGAATTCGTTGCACTGCTGGCATTTTTGATCGTGGCGACGCTCGTTTTGACGAACGGGTTTGTGGCTCGGATCTCGGCGCAGGGCAAGGATGTCGACGTTTTCGCGAAGATTCAGCCCATCGGCGACGTGCTTGGCATCATTCTGGACGAGTATGTCCGCGTGCCCGATATCGACAAGGTGGTCGAAGGCGCGTTGATCGGCATGATGAACGCGCTTGACAATCACAGTTCGTTCATCTCGGCGGAAGGCTTTCAGGTGATGAAGGAAGAGACGCGCGGGGAGTTTGAAGGGATTGGCGTCTCCATCCGATTCGACGACGACAAGAATATCATCGTCTACCAGCCCCTGGCCGACTCGCCTGCCGCCAAGGCCGGGGTCCAGTCGGGCGATATCATTTTCAAGGTGGACGGTGTGTCCACAACGGGCATGGCGCTCGAAGAGGTGGCGAAGCGGATTCGCGGTCCGCGTGATTCCGTTGTGAACATTCAGGTGGCACGTCGGCGCGAGAATGCGGAGCCGCAGATCGTCGATTACACGATCAAGCGCGGCAACATCCCGCTCGATAGCATCAAAGAAGCGCGGATGCTGCCGAGCGGTTTTGCGTACGTTCGCGTCAGCGATTTCAAGGATACCACGTCCAAAGACCTGGCCAAGCACGTGTCGCATTTCCTCGAAAAAGACATGAAGGGCCTGATCCTGGATTTGCGCTGGAATCCGGGCGGTCTGTTGCCCGCGTCCAAGGACGTCTGCGAATTGTTCCTGCCGAAAAACTCGCTCGTGACGTATACGCAGGGACGCAAGACGGGTCACGGCTCGCTGACCGAGAACATGAAACTCTACACGGAAAAAGACCCCTTAGTCCCGGCGGGCCTGCCCATCATCGTGTTGACGAACGGGGATACGGCCAGTTGCTCGGAGATTGTGACGGGGGCGCTCCAATTTTACTCGCGCGCAATCGTGCTGGGCGCGAAAACGTACGGAAAGGGAAGCGTGCAGACGATCATTCCGCTTTCGCGTCCGGCCAACACGGCGCTACGTTTGACGACTGCGCTCTACTACACGCCGGCGGAAGTCACCATCGACAGTGCGGGCATTAAGCCCGATATCGAGTCTCCCCTCACCAAGGACGAGCAACGGGCACTGGTCGAACAGATGTTTAACTCGATCAAGACAGACGCCTCGATGATGAACCAACAAAATCATGGCGCCATCACGGGCAACGAAGCAACGGATAAGACCGCTGAGGACAAACAACTCCAACGGGCCGTCGAGATTCTTCAGGAAGACCCCGTGTTCGACAACCTCATGAAGAAATACCACCGCGACACGCATGAAACCCAAGTCGCGGCGCCGGCGGACAAGGTCTTGCAGCAGGGACCGCACGCGGAAGGCAACGAAGCACTGGAAAACAACGTGACGCCCGAAACGCCGCCGACTCCCGCCGCGCCACCGACTCCACCCGCGCCACCCGCGCCGGAAAACAAGTAGATGCTATCCGGCATGCGGTGCGACAAACGCCGGGACGACCAGTTGCGCCCCGTCGAAATTGTGCGCCACTTCACCAAGTTCGCCGAGGGAGCCGTCCTCGTCTCGTTCGGCGAAACGAAGGTGCTGTGTACCGCCACGGTCGAATCGTCGCTTCCACCGTTTTTGCGCGATAAGGGCTTGGGGTGGGTGACCGCCGAGTATGGCATGCTCCCGCGTGCGACGAAGCAACGCATGATTCGCGATAACAACAAGAAGGGGCGCGCACAGGAAATCAGCCGTCTGATTGGACGCGTGCTGCGCGGTGTCGTGGATCGCGCCGCGTTGGGCGAGCGTCAGATCGTCGTCGACTGCGACGTGCTCCAGGCCGATGGCGGCACGCGCACGGCGGCCATCACCGGCGCATATGTCGCGCTGCACGACGCACTGCAAACGCTGGTCGACGCAGGAACGCTACGGGCGTTGCCGCTGATCGATTCCTGTGCGGCGGTCAGCGTCGGGCTGGTCGACGGCAGAGTCCTCGTCGACCTTTGCTATGAGGAAGACGTGCGCGCCGATGTCGACATGAACATAGTCATGCGACGCGACGGCAAACTCATCGAGGTGCAAGGCTGCGCGGAAGGCCAGGCGTTTTCGCGCACGGCGATGAACCGCATGATCGATGCCGCCGCGAAGAGTTGCCTCGAATTGGCGCGCATCCAACAACAGGCGTTGGACCGTGATTGAATCGCTCGTAATAGGGACGCGGAACCCCGGCAAGATCCGTGAACTGACGCTGCTCCTCGAAGGCCTGCCGTGGGCGATCAAGGGCCTTGGCGATTTACCGCCGATGGACGACCCCGTCGAGGACGGCGATACCTTCGAAGCCAACGCGATCAAGAAAGCGGTCTATTTCAGCGACTGTTTCGGTTTGCCCTGCGTGGCGGACGATTCGGGACTGGTGGTGGACGCGCTCGATGGCGCTCCGGGCCTGCATTCGGCGCGTTATGCGGGCGAGAACAGCACGGATGCCGACCGCAATGTCAAACTGCTCGCCGCGCTCGAAGGCGTGCCGGAAGCGGAACGCACGGCGCGGTTCGTATGTTGCGCGGCGTTCGCGAGGCCTGGCACGTTGCCGCATACCGAGATGGGCGCCGTCGAAGGGCGTATCTTGTTTGCCCCGCGCGGTTATGACGGTTTTGGCTACGATCCGCTCTTCGCGCCCGAAGGTTTTTCGCTGACGTTCGGCGAGTTGACGCCCGAGGACAAGATGGCCATGAGCCATCGGGGCCGCGCGTTCCGCAAACTGCGCGCGTACCTCGAGTCGTTGCGGTGAAACGCCTGCCCCCGACGCCCGAAGGCATCCGCGAAGCGGCCGCAGCCATCCGCGCAGGCGAAGTCGTCGCCTATCCCACCGAAACCGTGTACGGCCTTGCCGTGAACCCGTTTTCCGAAGACGCGGTCGAGCGCTTATTCGCGGTGAAAGCACGCGACCGCGACAAGCCCGTGCTTTTGATCGTCGCGGATGCCGGGCAGTTGATCACCGCAGTCTCGACGATTACCCCGGCGGCTGAAACGTGTATCCGCGCGTTCTGGCCCGGGCCATTATCTCTGTTGCTGCCCAAGGCACCTGGGCTGGCTCATGGCATCACGGCGGGCATGCCGAAAGTGTGCCTGCGCGAGACGTCCCACCCGATTGCGCGCGCGCTGTGCCTAGCCTTCGGCGGGCCGATTACCTCGACCTCTGCGAATCACAGCGGGGACCAACCGGCGCGTTCGTTGGATGAAATCGACATGCCCGGCGTCGCCATCGGCATCGACGGCGGCACGCTTGCACCCAGTCCGCCTTCAACGGTCTTCGATCCCGACGAACGGCGAATTATCCGCGCCGGTGCGGTATCCGAAGACGCGCTTCGCAACGTTTGTGGCGAACCTCAGTGCTCGTAAAGGGCGCGTCCAGTGGTACGATTTGTTGGAAAGGACTCTGCGTGATCTTCCCGTTTGCCAACCTCAGCGGTGTCCGAACCAATGGTTCAGCAATCCGACCAGCAGCGCAACCAACACTTGTAAGAGTATAAACGCCCCGAAGTAGCCCATAACGACCCAGTTATCGCGCCGCGCCCAGTTGATAGTGACGCCGAAGCCGTAGGGCCAACGGGCGGCCACTACGGCGGGGTCGTCGGGATTGTAATAGCCCCACCACCGCCAGTGCGAGTGTGGATCGACATTGGCCTTAACCACAGCGTCCGGAACCACCCGGCCTTCGGAATCTAGTAGGTAAGGCCTGAACTGCCTGTACATGAGTATGAACGCGCCAACAAGGGCGCACCAGAGCAGCGGTACGGCGGCTATGGCAAACGCCTCTGGGCACGGATGAAACGTGTGCCACACGGCCCCAACCAGGAAGGGGAGCGCAAACGCATGCGCAAAACCCAGCATGAAAAGAATCCCTGCCAACTTCGCACGGTAAAATGTCAGTCTCTCGTATGGGGTCTCCAGCGGATTCTTGATGCAGGCAAAAACCAGTGACAACAATGTCATGAGCGTTGAGATGACCACGCTCATAACCAGCACGAAACCTAACGGGCCGAAGGCGCGGACCTTGAAATTGACATACGCATAGACAAACGGAAGCAATGATAACAACAGCAGTATAGGAAACCTGCCGCGTTTATGTCGGAGGCGCAAGGCCGCCGCGCCTCCTGCTCGAATGATATTTTGAAGATGTTCTTGTTTGTCCATGATCTCTTTTTGGGGACTATTGGTTGCAGTTCGACGAGATAATAGCAGCAAATCCGTCAGCCGCTTTCTTCAGCACAAACAGACGGATGGGGCCTTTGAGGCCGCCGCCGCGCGATTCTTTTTCGAATTCGATGGCGCGTTTGTGATAGGGGCTGGGCCATCCCGGACCGCTCTTGGCCGCCCAGGCTTGCGTTACGCGTTCCGAGGTCAGTTCGTTGGCGAGCGTGTTCGCGACGCGAATCGTGACTTCGTGATGTCCGGCGGCGCTGGGCGGCAATTCGATTCGCCATGGGGGCGACAACAGACTGTCCACGGGTTTGCCATCGAAGAACACCTGCGCCGCGTATTCGATTGGACCGGTTTCGAGTTGCAGGCGTTGGTTCTCCCAGTCTTTGGGCAAATCGAACGAGGCGGTGTAATCGACTTGGCCGGAGTAGTCTTCGGTGAGCCATGTCCGCCATGAGGCCGCTTGCGCGAAGGAGACCGGCGGTTGATTTTGCGGAACGATCTCGAAGTCGTGTTCGCCCACGACGTAGCGGCGATATGGCTTGGCCTCGAGCCCGTCGTCGAGAACGATCGAGTCCTTTGACTTCTCGATGATAGGTTCCGCGTCGCGCGGTTCTTTGCTCAAGAGCAAGACGCACGTGTCGCCTGGACTCAATTGCAAATCGAGGCGATGCCGTTGAACTCGCATGTTCTGCACGATGCCAAGCCGCGGCTCGAACGAATATACGTGCGGCGCGTCAACGAGCAACTCGCCCTCGTATGGTTCGACGCCTTCGTTGAACAGTACCAGGATTTCGCCGCCGTCGATGCGTCGGCTGGCCGCTCGTATCGCGCGCGAGGCGGGCATGATGGTTGCCGTCGCGGGGACGGCGGCTGCGGCGGTTTCAAACGACGGGAAGGCCGCTTTCCCATCGCCGGACGCGCCATCGGTTCCGGGCGTGTGGCCGAAGCAGACGACTTGTCCGCCGACGGCGGCAAACGCATCGAGACGCGCGAGCGAATCCGGGTGCATCCAGCGAACCTTGCCGCATACGACGGTGTCGTAACGCATCGTGCCTGCCACCAGTTGCTTGCCTTCGATGTGCGTCGCCGGGTCGGCCAGCAGGTCGTCGTCGATTAGGTCGAAGTCGCGTTGCGATGCGAGAAGTTCCTGTGCGAGTTCGTCGTGGGTGTTTGCCGCTTCGACGGCTTGCAGTCCCAAGGCCCACATGTCGCGCACGGGATAGTACAAGGCTGTGCGGATGCCGGGCGTTCCGATCGATAGGAGGTAGCTCATGCGCGCCGTGTATGCCCACAACGCTTCTTCGCATTCGGACAGCGGATCGGCGGAACCGAAGTGCGGACGTTCGCCGGTCATGTGATGATCCAGCGTGGTCAGGGGCATGCAGCCGACGACGAGCAGATTGATGCCGCGGAGGTATTGGTAGTCAATGAGCCATTTCGCTTGCGCGGGCGTGAGTCCGTTGCCGTAGACGCAGAACGATTCCGAGAATGCGAACCGGGAGCCGTTTTGATGCGCGGCGCTCGAGGCATACTTCGGGAAGAAGTGCTGTTTTTCCTTTCCGGGGAATAGCTGCCGCCATATCAGGTCCACGCCGGGGACGTCCATCGCGCGCAGTTGCCGCAACGCGTGGCCGAATCCGTACCGGACTGCGTTGAGGGTTTCGTCCTCGCCGTTCAAGTGGCCGCCGGATGCAAGTCCCGCTTGCCGACACCAATCGCGAATCGGCAGGAAGTACGCGTCGCGGAATCGGGCGGTCCATAGGTCGTAGAAATCGATCCGGGCGCGTGCGACCTCCGGCGACGTCTGTTCGCCCGGCGTCGTGAACAGTAGAGGCAGGTGCGGGGCGATATCGCGTCCGAATTTCGCGCGATAGAGCGCGTCCATGTTTGGCGTCCACGTGATGGACTTGGGCGGATCGAGATTGGGGACGTTCGGTTCGTCGGTGAACGTGAATTGGACCGTCTTGCCAAAATACGGATCGAGCACGCCGCGATAGGCTTCGTGTGTGAGTTCGAGAAAGCGGCGCGTGGCATCGGGATTGAGCAGGTCCGCGTATCCCCCACGTTTCACGTGATACAGATAGGCCGTCTCGTTCGGCTGCGGCGTCCATGTCTCGCCGGGACGTACGACGCGCTTCGTCTCTTCAACCACAAGGACTAGCGCGTCGGATGGAACGGCATAAGGTCCGGTCGATTCGACTTTCTCGCGGGCCAACGTGTGCCGGGCGAATTCGGGGTGGTCCTGCGTCACCTTGCCCAACGCTTGGCCGGACGGCCAGCCGCCTTCGTCGTACAGCCACCAGTTCATGCCGAGCGCCGAGGCTTCCGCGACGGCCAGGCGCGTCCGTTCCATGAATTCGGGCGTGAGATAATCCGGGTCGAGACCGTTGTTTGTGCTGTCGGGACGAAACGCGTGGGGCATCGGCAGCATGCACACGCTGCGGAATCCGTGCGCGGCCATGTCGCGCAATTGCGCACGAAGACGGTCCGGTTCGAGCGGCGCATTCCAGAGCCAG
>CAIYET010000605.1 GCA_903925285.1 Candidatus Hydrogenedentota bacterium
ACGATGCCATTGTCGTACCAATGGCGGAAGAATGGAGCGGCTATCAACGGAGCAACAGACACCACGCTGGTGTTCACTTCCGTGGCCAATTCCAAAGAAGGCAACTATGATTGCGTAGTGAACAATGTCGTCGGCCAGGTCCTTTCCGATGTGGCCTCGCTATGGGTGAACGATCCTGTGATTCTCCGTCAACCGGCGAGTGTCCAGGAACTCGCTGGGGCGACGGTCCAGTTTGACGTCTTGACGCAAGGAAGCGGCGTGCTCTCTTACCGGTGGTACTTTCAAAACAACCCTTTGAGCGACACGGTCGACATCAACGGAACGGCCACGCCCAATCTACGGATTGCGAATACCTCCTTCGCAAACCAGGGCAACTATTATTGCCAAGTAACGGGCGCGGACGGCGCTGTCGGCTCTGCCATCGCGTCACTCGAAATAGGCAACCCTGCCATTGCCACCGAGCCATTGTCGTACACCCTTAATCCTACCGAGCGGGTCGCCTTTCTGGTAGTCCCACTTGGAACCAGCCCGTTCAGATACCAGTGGATTAAAAATGGCGTGAACATCCAGAACGCGACCGACGCTGCGTATTCGATTCAGCGTGTTGCGGAGGCAGACGAGGGTGGGTATCAATGCCGGGTTGCCAACGATGTCCGGCCCGGAGGCGTCCTGTCCAACATAGGGACGTTGTCCGTGAACGACCCGCCACAGATTGCGACACAACCCGAGTCTCGGTACGTCGATCCGACGGATGCGGTCACGTTCCGCGTAACGGCAATCGGTACGGCTCCTTTCAGCTATGAATGGCGCAAGAACGGCGTGGCGATTCCCGGCGCCACCGGCTCTTCGTATTCAATTGCAGTGGTTACGAATGACAACGCAGGCCAATACACTTGTTACGTGAGCAATGCCGCCGGAAACGCTTCGGGCCAGAATACGCTGTCCAGTCCTGCGAGTCTGAATGTAAACGCGCCCCCGGCCATTACTGAACAGCCGGGAGGCTCGCCCCCCGTCAGCGTCACGAGGGATCCGGGACAGTCCGTGACGTTCCAGGTAAGAGCCCTCGGCGCCATGCCTCTCAGTTACCAGTGGCGGAAAAACGGCAATGACATGCTCGGGAAAACACAGTCCGTCCTCACTCTCCTTTCCGTGTTGCCATACGATGAGGCCACCTACACCTGCTACGTAAGCAACGCTGCGGGAATCAAGACCCACGCGAACGTCGAATCCGATGTGGCGGTGCTGCTGGTGAATGATCCGCCTGTGGTAACGGCTCAGCCGCAATCGCAGTCCGTCGTGCCCGGAGCAGAGGTTTCGTTCTCGGTATCGGTTGACGGCTCTCCGCCCATCAGTTATCAGTGGAAGAAGGGCGTAACGGATATTCCGAATGCCACCGTGGAGTCCTACACGATTCCTTCGGCCGCCGAGAGCGACGCGGACATCTACTCGTGTCGTGTGGCCAACAGCGCGGGAAGTGTCATGTCCGATGGGGCCACGCTGACGTTGTACAATCCAGTCAGGATCGTCATACAGCCGGTTTCGCAGACGGTGAGTCCCGACGCGGCGGTATCGTTCAGTGTTCTCGCGACGGGCACAGAGCCGCTCAGCTACCAGTGGAAGAAGGACGGCGTGGCAATAGTCAACGCGACTTCGGCACCATACTCGATCGGTTCTGCTCAGCAGAGTGACGAGGGCGGCTATATGTGCGTCGTGACCAATGTCGTGGACAGCGCCACTTCGGACACGGCGACGCTGTC
>CAIYET010000606.1 GCA_903925285.1 Candidatus Hydrogenedentota bacterium
ATTTTTGGGGAATGCGAGCCCGTTCAGTTGGATGTTTCCGCTAACAGGCAGACTGAAACGTTGACGTGCTTGATCGGTTCAATCACCTTGTCCGCCCGTGAATCCAAAACTCCCAGCGTGTCAGAAGTGGTCGTCACCAAGGCAAATAGAAATGGCATCGTGAGTTCGCCCATATGGTGGGATTCCTGGTCGGGCGGGGAACCGGCGCTCCTGAACAAGTGGAGTTTCCAGGGCACGCAGTATCACGAGGCCACGCCTGGCGGCCTCTTAGCCGACATTTCCCATATGGACCTACTTGCGACCATCAAGTGCAAGTCTTCCTGCATCATAGAGGCACCCACCGACGGTGTCAAGGTCAATTTTGCTGTCAGAATCCATCCTTGAGGTCGTTCACGGCCCAACTGCTCTCTTCGAAAGCCGCACTCGACGCTGTTCGTGCGAATCCGGGCACACCTCCCCATCGAGTTTTGAGTCATTTTCATTCGTGCGAATACCGTCTTGGTCATGTCGGCGCGGGCATCAGCGACCCAAGCCGCCGGATGCGCTGAAGGATAACCTCGAATAAACGTTGTGGAATGGCTACCTCAGCCATCTGGAACGTGATGTACCGTGCGTGGGTGACGACCTTTGCGCCAATCTTGATCAATTTCTCCCTCAAGGTCGTCATCGACCAGTGCTTGACACTTGGAGGGAGAGCGAGCCTACGAAGAAAGTTGCCCAGGTTGTACGCCAAGGCGAACAGTTGCAGCCGGACCTGGTTGTCCACAAAGTCGTGGCACGAGAGCCGAGTCCATTTCACGGCGTTCTTGCCTTCCTTGATCCACTGTTCCGCCGTGCCGCGCCCGTTGTAGAACTTCATTACCCTCTCACCGCTCTGAGTTAGATTCGTGACAATGAAGCCCACGCGGGGAAACAACTCGCCCTGATGCCATTCCACCTTGGCCACGACGCGACGGGCTGTGTCCCAGCTCTTGGCCTGATAGGTGAAGCTTTCGTAGATTCTCTTTGGGGCTACGGATGGTCGACCTACTGGACGCCTCAGCAAATGTTCAATGGCGCACTGTAGGTTCTGGTTGGCGGGTAGCCGAATCGCATAGAGGTAGTCTTCCTTTTCGAGGAACCTGTAGATGTCGGGATTGGCAAACGCAGCGTCGCCCCGGAAATATAGGCGGATATTTGCATCACGGTAGCGGGCCACAACGGGCTCCAACACACTGTGCCAATCGTCGGCGCTGTGTACGTTGCCCTTGCGCAGCAACGCCCGCTCAAGGTCGCCGAACTGGTTGAAGCAGAACAGTGGATGATAACAGGTGCAGCCGAAGTGCCCGTTGTACGCCGTGCCCTCCTGAGCGCCATATGTCTCGCTGACCGAACTGTCCAAATCCAGAATCAATTCACGAACTGACTTGCGTTCCCGGACGCGATCAACCCATTTGCCTGACAGGTTCATAAGAGCGCCAACGTGAGACGGATCGGCAAGAACGTCGGTCTCGAAGCGGGACATGTGGCTCCTGGAAGCCGCGTTGCGCCACGTCGCTCTCCCACCAACAACGTGTCGCATGGTGGGATCTACACAAAGCCGTTCGGCGTCGTTCGTATCTTCATAGCCAGCCAAACGACTGAACACGGACTGACGCAGCGATGCCGTCATGGTGTGTTGGGTGTTCTCCCCGGTACGCCTGTCGTCCAATAGGTCTTCCGCCATCGTCGTTAGCCCCAGCGTCTCATCCAACTCCCGGTACGCCAACAGTCCCGCATCACTCGTAACCTTGGAACCATGAAACTCCAGCTTCAAACTGCGGTCAAAATCGACTCGCAACGCGGCTTTTTTCGTTTCACCCATTGGATTCCTCGCTATTTCCAAACACCGCCATAAGATCATCCCCTATTCATAGTACTAAACGACGATCCTCAACCTAACGATGACCTTTCTATATGGGAAATCCGGGTTAAGAAGGCCGGTGATCTAGAAAAGCTGCACCTGTTGTATGCGGACCCCGAATACATGCTGCACGCTGTAGACGAGAATTCCAACTCGGTCCTCGTGGTTCTGCCTGACCTCTGGCGTTACGACATCAGTTTCACGTAGTGCCCGATGGAATTCAGGTATTGGAATAGCTCGCCAACAGCAAGCAGATCCACACGCCTTCATGCGGGCAAA
>CAIYET010000607.1 GCA_903925285.1 Candidatus Hydrogenedentota bacterium
ATCATCTCACCCCACGGGTGAAGGGATGTTAATATTTCCTTCGCTTCTCGGAAGTTTTGTTGGGTGTTTTGCCGCAATGAGATAAAGCGCTGATTCATTCGTGTGATTCGTGTGATTCGTGGTTCAACTGCCGTTTCTAGGTTCAATCCAATAGACGGATTCGTCGCATTCCTCTTCGACAATCCCCATTTTGGCAATGAAATCGGCACGCGACTTGGCGCGGCATGTTGCACGATAGTTCGCGCCGACAGATGTTCCGCACCTCAGCAGTTGCCGTCCCATGACCTCGTTGGTGCGATTCCTTGGCAGCGCCTCAACGAGTCGAACGACCCGCAACGCAAACGCCCTTGTTCTGTTGCTAAATTCTTGAGCATCCATGCGCGAGCCATTGCCCAACCGTCCAGCACTTCACAATCTAAAATCTACAATCTACAATCCGCAATCGTCAAAGTCCCGCACTTTTTTCGAGTTCGGCCAGAAATCTGGCAACAAGTTTCCGGTCCTTGTCGGGCATCTGCGAGAACTCGACGCCCGATGCGTACCCGCCCTTCTGCGGCACCATCTTAACCCAGCGAACCGCGCCCGTGGCATGAATGTCTTCCCCATCACGCAAACGGATCATGAGTTCCAACTCCTGGCCCGTCTCGAAACGCTGCTCCGTGAACAACGACGCGCCACCCGCGCTCAAGTCCAGAATCCGTCCCTTCACACGCACCGAGGCCACATCCCACGTGTCGGCGTAACCCGACGACACCCCCACCTTGACGGCTATCGCCACTTTGCAGTTGTGACGGATGACAAGGCGGCGGGCATGGCCCGCACTTTCGCTCTTCGGCGCGTCAGGCGACTCCCCGCGCCGCTCCATCAACGTCTGAAGGTCGTTTGCCCGCTTGAGCAATTCGCGATCCGCTTGACGCCGGATCAGTTTTCGTTTTTCTTCCACGGAACATCTCCTAACACTATCGTACGCACGCGCACAACGCTTTAATAATACGCACGCGTACAACACTTTATCGTGCGAACGCGCACGGTCCTCGTAGGCGCTACAATCTCCATCGTAACCCAGAGACGATCCACGTTGCAACGGCACAAACAGCCTCATGCCGTCTTTGTCGTTTCCGAGGTGAAGGCAAGACTGGCGGCGAGCAGGACTACGAATACAGACCCGATGTTGTGGACGATCGCGCCCCAGATGGGCGTGAGGTAGCCCGAACCGCTG
The DNA here is from genome assembly GCA_903925285.1 of Candidatus Hydrogenedentota bacterium. Classification (GTDB taxonomy): domain Bacteria; phylum Hydrogenedentota; class Hydrogenedentia; order Hydrogenedentales; family SLHB01; genus DSVR01. The sequence goes on from CAIYET010000607.1 coordinate 1,220, forward strand.
GCGATTATGGCGAGGGCGTTGAACGCGAGACCGAACGCGATATTCCACTTGATGACGGCGATCATGCGACGTCCGAGCCGGATCAGGAACGGGATCTTCGCGATATCGTCGTGCATAAGAACGATATCGGCCGTTTCGAGCGCGACATGCGTGCCCGCAGCCCCCATCGCGACGCCGATGTGCGCAGCAGCCAACGCGGGCGCATCGTTGATCCCATCGCCGACGAACATGACGACGCGGCTTTCCGCCTGAAGTTTACGGATGACATCGAGCTTGTCCCCGGGTTTCATGCCCCACCAGATGTCCTTCGCCCCGGTGATCTCGGCGACTTGCCGCGCGGCGATTTCGTGGTCGCCGGAGAGCACGCCGACGCGCTGCATACCCAACGCGAACAGGCCGGTCACGGTGTCGCGCGCTGCCGGACGCACGTGGTCCGCGACGCTGATGACGCCCAGCGGACACTTGTCCCGAAAAACGATGAGCGGCGTGGCGCCGGTGGCCTCGCATTGGCGCAAGCGCAGTTGCAGCGGGCCGGGGACGTTCGCAGTGCCGCCGCACAGGTAGGCGCTGCCAACTTCGATCAGACGTCCTTCGACCAGCGCGCGAACGCCCAGTCCGATTTCGGCGGCCATGGATTCGGCATGCAGGACCGTGATGCGCGCGTAATGCGCCGCCTTGAGCACGGCCCGCGCGAGCGGATGCGTGCTGCCTTGTTCGACGCTCGCCGCACACGCGAGTACGACATTCGATTCGACGCCGTCAGCCGGGATGATCTCCGCGATCCTCGGTTTACCTTCCGTCAACGTGCCGGTCTTGTCGAAAAGAACGACATCCGTGCGCCCGGCCTCTTCGAGATATTTCCCGCCGCGGATGAGGATGCCGGCACGCGCGGCACGGCCCATCGCGGCGACGATAGCCGTCGGCGCGGCCAGGATCAGCGCGCAGGGGCACCCGACGATGAGAACGGTGATTGCGCGCTCGAGTTCGCCCGTGAGCAACCATGCCAGCACCGCGCACGCGAGGATCGCCGGCGTGAACCAGCGGGCGTACCGCTCGATCAACGTCAGGCTGTGCGGACGGTGCGCCTCGGCTTCCGCGACGAGCTTGATCACCTTGCCCAACGTCGTGTCTTCGCCCACACGGAGCGCCTCGATTTCGATGACGCCGTTCTGGTTCAACGTACCCGCGAACACATCGTCGCCGGGCGTTTTCTCCTTTGGGATCGGCTCACCCGTCATCGAAGACTCGTCCACGGCACTGACGCCTACTTGGACCATCGCGTCCACCGGGATGCGTTCGCCAGGCTTGACGAGCAAGCGGTCGCCGGGTCGGATCGCGTCGATGCGGACCACCTCCATCGCGCCGCCCACGATCCGCGTCGCCGTATCCGGCGCGATGGTCATCAGCGCTTCGATGGCCTTGCGGGCCGAATCGCTCGTCGCAGCCTCGATAAGCGAACCGAAGACCATCACGAAGCTCACGACGGCCGCCGTAAGAACCTCCCCCTCGATCAGACTCGCAATGATCGCGATACTTACCAATTCGTCGACATTGACTTCGCCGCGCACGACGCCCCGAAGGGCGCACCATACGATGGGAAGCCCGTTCAGCGCGACGCTGATCCACGCCAGCGCCAGCCCAACATCCGTCGCCCCGCCATGCGTCCGATCCCAAACCACACTGGCCAGCGCCAACCCACCCGCGCCCGCTACACGCAGGAAATCCTTCGATGTCAACAACTCCCGGTATACGCCCCGGTAAGCAAAACGTCCAATCACGTCCAAGACTCCATCAAGCCATTTAACAACACGAACCTGCCTTGCCCAAAGACGCAGGATGATAGCAGAAATCATGGAGACGATCACCCCAAGTCGCCTTGAAGAATTTTTGAAAAATCGTGCAGTTGACATTCGCGAACAGACCGGCTAAAATCTTCAGTGCGTGGCGGTATAGCCAAATGGTAAGGCAAAGGTCTGCAAAACCTTGTATTCCCGGTTCGATTCCGGGTGCCGCCTCCACTTTCTTCTTGCGCATGCGCACACCCGAGACCACGATGAATATTTCCTATACCGTAACCTGTCGCCATTTCTAGGCCGAAGGCAAACAGCGTTACCTTCATCCTTCATCCTTCATCCTGAAATGCATGCGGCCTTGGAGGGCATGTGTAAGGGTAATGTCGTCGGAGAATTCGAGGCCGCCACCCATGGGCACGCCTTGGGCGATGCGCGTTACGGCAATGCCCAGCGGCGCGATCTTTCCGGACAGATAGAGCGCGGTGGCCTCGCCTTCGGTCGTGGCGTTTGTCGCGACGATGACTTCCTTGATCTCGCCGACTTCGAGTCGCTTCATGAGGGAGTCGATGCGCAATTGCGACGGGCCAACGCCGTCCAAGGGACTCAAGGCGCCGTGCAGGACATGGTACATGCCGCGATATGCGCCCGATTTCTCGATGGCGATCGCGCCTGCAGGGCGTTCGATCACGCACACGATGGCATGGTCGCGCCGAGGATCGCTGCACACGGAACACGGATTGGCCTCGGTGAGATTGCAACAGACGCAACAGGTCGTGACGCGCGCGCGCGCCACGCGGATCGATTCGCTCAACGCGTTGGCCTCGTCCTCCGGCGCGCCGAGCAAATGGAGCGCCAGCCGATGTGCGGACCGTTTGCCGATGCCCGGCAGCTTTTGCAAGGCCTCGATTAGCGCCTGCATCGCGGGCGATTCGGTTAGCATGAGAAACCCCTCCTAGCGGATTGCGGAGTAACGGCAATCTACAATCTGCAATCCACAATACCGGCGCGCACCTGTTTCCATTCTTCGATCTTGGCTACGCGCGTCAGCACATCCACGCGATCCAGAAACAACAAGCCGTCGAGATGGTCGGTCTCATGTTGGATAATCCGGGCCAGCAAATCCTCGGCGTGGAAATCCAGCGGCTTTCCGCGAACGTCTTGCGCACGGACGTGAATGTGTTTGAACCGCTGCACAGGCGCGTACACCTGTGGCACGCTGAGGCAGCCTTCTTCGGCGGTTTCACTTCCTTCGCATTCGTCAAGCTCTGGATTAACAAGGCACAACTCGACGTTCTTGTCCGGATCGCGCAGGACAACCAGCCGAATCGATTCGCCGACCTGTGGCGCGGCCAATCCTACCCCGTCGAATTCCTCCATCATCTCGATTAGCTCCAACGCGAACCGCCGGAGACTTGGGCCAAACTCCGTCACCGGCGCGGCCTTGCGAGACAACATCTCGTCGGGATAAAGCAAAATCTCTCGCGTACTCATACTAGAAAACCTTTTAGAATTAGGAATTAGGAATTAGGAATCAGGAATCAGGAATATCGAGCGGCCCATGACCTTCTATCGTGCTCCGCGACGGAGTACGACCTTCGCTCATGTCCATTCATAATTCATAATTCATAATTCATAATTCATAACATGTATCCTAGCATGCGCTATTCCTCGCGCGCAAAAGTCGTACGCGCACGATCAAGGCTTGAGGCGGTAGGCTTGAGGCTGTAGACTTGAGGCTGTAGGCAGAAAGTGCAACGTGCACTTCCTAGGAGGACGACATGCGCCTGTGGAACGATTGGCTGCTTGCGCTTAAGAACATCATCGTGCCCGTCTTCTGCCAGAACCCTCAATGCGGGATGCGTCTGCTGACGGAAGAAAACCTGTTCTTCTGTCCTACGTGCTGGGAAATGAGTCCGAAGATCGAAGCGCCGTTCTGTACGATCTGCGGCAAGCCGCATCCAACGGCGGTGGGATTCGGTCCGCGCGGTAACTTTCCATGTGCGCTTTGTAGAAAGCAGCCCGCACCGCCCTACCGGCGCATCTACGGCGCGATGATCTACCAGGACCCGATCAAGAAGGCCATCAAACTGTTCAAGTTCAACGGCAGGCCCGGCATCGCCAAATACCTCGGCGCAAGAATGACCGATTTCGCCGGGCAGTACATGGATGTCGAACGGTATGATTGCATCGTCCCTGTGCCGCTGTACCGCGTCCGCGAACGCGAGCGCGGCTACAACCAGTCTCGGCTTCTCGCCCAAGCCATCGCGCCGGCCTTCCCGAGGGCGGAGCATAACGAATCGCTCTGGCGCACGCGGCCCACAGCCGTCCAGAGCCTCTTGCATTCGCACGCGGAACGCATCAGAAACGTGGCAGGCGCGTTTGCGGTCAAAGACACATCCTTGGCGGGAAAAACGGTTCTGCTCATCGACGACGTGGTCACGACGCGCGGGACGGTCACCGAATGCGCGCGCGTCCTGTGCGAGGCTGGCGCCGAATCCGTAGATGTCTTCGCAACAGCCTTCGCTATAGACAATCCCGGCGTTCGTGATGTGTGAACCAAAAAAAGGCAGTCAGAATTCAGGAGTCAGAATTCAGAATGTTGAAAACAGTGGGCTTACACACGAGACTCGGCGACATTTGCGCTCACCCAACACCGGCGCGGAAGCCTTGCGCGCGGCGCGGTGAATGCTTTCGCGCTTC
>CAIYET010000608.1 GCA_903925285.1 Candidatus Hydrogenedentota bacterium
GGCGCGGTTGGGCCTGTTGGACCTCGACCGATTCAAGCGACAGGTGAACTACTGCCTGCTCGAAAACGGGACCTGCGCCGACATGGTGCTGCAAGTCCACGGACGTTACGACGATTCGACAGCGTTCGATTTCATGCGCCCGATGGGTATCTGGTTCGAGAACTTCGGCCTGCCCGTTGTGATCAACGAATGCCTCATGCAGAGTTACAACGGCACGATTCGCCTGTTCCCGAACTGGCCGCTTGACCGGCCTGCCGCATTCGCGACCTTGCGCGCTGTCGGCGCATTCCTCGTCAGTGCTTCGTGCGCGAACGGCGAAGTCGGTCAGGTTGAAATCCTCAGCGAAGCGGGCAGTTCTCTACGCATCGTAAATCCGTGGAAGGCCGGAGCCCGTGTCATTACCGGCACGGTCGAAACGATTGTGAGAGATGCGTTAATCGAAGTGTCGAGCCGTGCGGGCGAGACCATTTCGTTGCTGCCCGCAAAGGACCGGCAATGAGGAATTTTTTCAGACAGCCGTATGGGCCGCCTCTGTAGGCTCGAGGTATTTTTGGAGTCGCGGCCTTTCGTCTATTACCCGTACTACCCGGGTATTCCAGCCTTGAGCATGTAGATCATCTCGTAGATGCGGTCGACCTCGCCCCGATCCAGCAACTCCAACGGCTTGAACCCGCCAAAGGCATCATTGGGGGTCTTGAGCCATTTGCCTACTTCTTCCTCGCGCATGATCTCGGACAAACCGGATACGAGTCTCTTCAGTTCTACAAAGGCTTTCCATTCTCGCTGTCCAATGGTCTTTTTGCCCCCTTCCATGGATAACAGCGTGCGGTGCGATACCCTGAGGAGCGGCGCGAGTTCCATCTGCGTAAAACCGATACACTTCCGTAAGTGCTTGATGTGTTGATCCCTAAAATCCTCGCGAGGATCCCGTACCGTAATTTTCAACTGTGTGAGTGAAGGTCGCTTTGCAGACGACACGGGCAAAATAGACTTCGCGGACGAAGCGGACTTCGTATAGCGTTGATTAAGCGGAACTGATTTTGTGGCAACGGCTTGTTTCACGACCTTTTCCGGTAACGTCTTTATGTTGTTCATTTCCTCATTTCCTCACGGCATCGCCTTACTCTACCTCAGCAGAAAACATCTCCTGGACAGACTATACCCGGGATACTCGGTAGAAGTCAAGCAATATTGCATGCAATATTGCATGCGCTGTTTCGCAAGAACGCAAACCCGTTTCGCTCCTTCCCTATCAGTCGGAAAGGAGCGTGATATGCGCTTTCCCCTTCAAATTCTCTGGAAAGATGGCCACATTATGCTCCGTCGCAGACAACTTCGATGGAACCAGGAGGGCCTATACTCCATTGGCGTTCGCGGCTCGTCCGATTGCTTGCGTAAACGATTCCTTACCCGCGTCCCTTTCTTTGCGCCAATTCTCCTCAGAAAGGGTCTTGCACGTCACGCCCAGCAATTTGCAAATCTCGGCGGCTCTAAGATCAAGCGTCGTTGTCAATAAGCAGTCGAACGCGCGCATAACATGATTGAGAGGCGGTAAGGAAATGTTATGGTATCTGTACTCTTGGCATGCCTCGTCCAATGCCAGATGGGGGTCGGTACTGCCGTAGACTATCGGGAAGGTTTTCGCCGCACCAAAACGAGTGCCCCACTGCATCGTCCCTTGGCCACCTAGAAAATCCGCGCTTTTCGCGAAGGCGTACTTCGGGCAACGGTACAAGATGTGTTTGTATTCAAACGCATGGCCTCCAACCAAGTCCGCAATAGCGCGGCATAGACGCCCATACTCGGCATGCTCAGTCACATCCACGGATGTCTCCTTCACATTCCACGACTATTTGATCATGTTAGCAGAGCCAGAACTATCGTTCAAACAGACAGTTGTATAAAACCGGGCCGCTTCTCTTCACGAGCTTGCCGGTTGAAGTTCGGCAACGAATTCGGGTTCAATTACGCTATCGTTATGATCGGGTGCCGCACTGCAACCACTCGCGCCCCGCGACGCATTATCATGGAGGGCGTTGATCGTGAGAAACC
>CAIYET010000609.1 GCA_903925285.1 Candidatus Hydrogenedentota bacterium
GAAAGCATTCACCGCGCCGCGCGCAAGGCTTCCGCGCCGGTGTTGGGTGAGCGCAAATGTCGCCGAGTCTCGTGTGTAAGCCCACTGTTTTCAACATTCTGAATTCTGACTCCTGAATTCTGACTGCCTTTTTTAGGGTTATGAGTACGGGCACGATTGGCCGCAAGGCGGCTTGACGGGAGGCGGTATGGCGAAGAACATTACGAAACGTAGCGCGGATTATTCGCAGTGGTATATCGACGTGGTATTGCAGGGCGAGTTGGCGGATTACGCGCCGGTCAAGGGTTGCATGGTCATCCGGCCCAACGGGTATGCGGTCTGGGAGAACATCCAGCGCAATCTCGACCGGATGTTCAAGGAGACCGGCCACGTCAACGCATACTTTCCCCTGTTGATCCCGGAAAGCTTTCTGAAGAAGGAGGCCGAACACGTCGAGGGCTTCGCGCCGGAATGCGCGGTGGTCACGCACGCGGGCGGCAAACTGCTCGAAGAACCGCTGGTCATTCGCCCAACGTCCGAGACGATTATCTGGGCGATGTACCGCAACTGGATCTCGTCGTACCGCGACCTGCCGCTACTGATCAATCAATGGGCGAACGTCTGCCGGTGGGAGATGCGAACTCGGCTGTTTCTGCGGACGACCGAGTTCCTCTGGCAGGAAGGCCACACGGCGCATGCAACGCATGAGGAGGCCGAGGAAGAGGCCTACAAGATGGTCCACATCTACAAGCGTTTCGCCGAGGAGTATCTCGCGATGCCGATCCTCGCGGGACGCAAGACCGATAGCGAGAAGTTCGCAGGCGCACTGCACACGTATTGCATCGAGGCGATGATGCAAGACGGCAAGGCGTTGCAGTCGGGTACGTCGCATCACCTCGGCCAGAATTTCGCGAAGGCCTTCGATGTCCAGTTCCAGGACGCGAACAAGCAACTCCAATACGTGCATGCGACGAGTTGGGGCGTGTCGACGCGGCTCATCGGCGGGATGGTCATGACGCACAGCGACGACAACGGTCTCGTCATTCCGCCGAAACTTGCACCGCTGCCGGTTGTGTTCGTGCCGATCTGGCGCAGCGACGAAGAAATGGCCCGCGTCCTCGGGCGCGCGCGCGAACTCACGCGCGACTGGGATCCGTTGACGTTCAAGATCGATGACCGCGACCAGTACAAGCCGGGCTTCAAGTTCGCGGATTGGGAAGTGCGCGGCGTGCCGTTGCGCATCGATATCGGCCCACGCGATTGCGATAACAACGAGGTCGTCGCGGTCCGGCGCGACACGGGCGTCAAGATACCCCTGTCGATGGACGGATTGCACGAGAAGGTTCTTGCGCTGCTGGACGAGATCCAGACCAATATGTTCGATACCGCAAAACGCCGCATGGACGAACGGACCTATACCTGCGACTCGTATGCGGACTACAAGAACGCCGTCGCCGCAGGCGGCTTCTTCCGCGTGCATTGGTGCGGCGACGCCGCCTGCGAAGCGTTGATGCAGGAAGAGACCAAGTCGACCATCCGCTGCATCCCGTTCGACGCCGAAGACGAAGACGGCGTCTGCATGGTGTGCGGCAAACCGTCGAAACGTCGCGTCGTCGCGTCGCAGAGCTATTGACGCTCGACACGCCAATTGCGGATTGCGGATTGCGGATTGCGGATTGCGGATTGACAGCAATCTACAATCTACAATCTACAATCCGCAATATTCAGAATATGGAGGAGTACCGAAGTTGAGTTCGTCGTCCGACGCGATTAAGTCGCGTATCGTCTCGCTTGACCAGTTCCGCGGCTACACGGTAGCGAGCATGTTTCTCGTCAATTTCATCGGCGGATTCGCATGCATGCACCCGGTCTTCAGCCATCATGGCAACTATTGCAGCTACGCCGACCTCGTCATGCCGCAGTTCTTCTTCGCAGTCGGGTTCTCGTTCCGTTACACGTTCGCGCGCACGGCCGAGAAGCTCGGCGCATGGCCAGCCTACCGCAAGGCGATCAAACGCAACCTCGGCCTGATCCTCTTGGGCGCGGTGTACTACGGGCTGGACGGCTCCTACAACTCGTGGAGCCAAATCCAGGCACTGGGCACGTTGGGGTTCCTGCAAGCTACGTTCCGCAACAACATGTTCGAAGCGCTGACCCACATCGGACTCACGGGACTGTGGCTGCTGCCCGTCATCGCGACGTCCACGCGGGGCCTCGCCGCGTTTATGTTCTTTACGGGCGCGTTGCACGTTGGCCTCTCGTATCTTTTCTATTACGGCTGGAGCCTGACGCACCCCATAACCGATGGCGGCCCGTTGGGTTTCATGAGTTGGGCCATTCCAACGCTCGCGGGCGCGCTTGCCTGCGACTGGATACGCGATCGAGGACCGCGCCGCGTGTTGATGCCATTGCTGGGCTGGGGCGCGATGCTGACGCTGCTGGGGTATGCCGTGGCATGCATGAATAACGTGCATCACGCGTTCGAGGGCAGCAATCCGCTGCAAGGCATCTGGCGTTGGCTCGCTCCGTTGCCGTTCACGCCGCCCACGCTGCCGCAAGATATCTGGATGATGAGCCAGACTTCGGGCAGCGTGTCGTACATGACCTTCGGCGCGGGATTCTCGCTGGTTGTGTTCGCGCTGTTCGTCGTCGCATGCGATATCGCGCCACTCCGCGTGGGCTTCTTGCGCACGCTGGGTACAAACGCCCTCGCCGCGTACATCATCAGTTCGATGGTCCAGGAACCCGTCGCCGCATTGGCCCCGGGCGATTCGCCCATGTGGTATGCGCTATCCGCTTTTGCCCTCTTCTTCGGCATCACCTATATCTTTATCCGCTTCCTTGAAAAGAACAACCTCTTCCTGCGACTCTAATGAGGCTTGAGGCTGTAGGCTTGAGGCTGTAGGCTTGAGGAGGACGAGGGTACGATGTGCGGCGTTCGACGCGTGATCAAAGTGGCCCTACAGTCTACAGCCTACAGCCTACCGCCTCTGATAGTGGTACTGATTGCGGTCTCTGCACATTTCGCGCATGGAGAGGACATCGTGAACCTGCTTTCGCCCGACGATTGGCAGTTCCTTGGAGACATGACCGCGTCGGTCGTCGATGCGTCGCGCGTGGCGCCGGGGGCCAAGGTGGGCAACGTTGGCCCGAATACCACCGGCGGCACGCTGTTACGCCCCGGCGGGCGCGCCTGCTATCCGGCATTCTGGATTCGCGACTATGCGATGTCTCTAGGTGCAGGGTTCATTACACCGGAAGAACAACGTCACGCGCTGTTGCTTACCGCCCAATGCCAGCAGGCCAAGCCCTGGAACCTCTCGAACGGCAGCTTCGTGCCCGCAGGCGCGATCGCCGACCATATCACCTTCGCAGGCAAACCGATCTTCTATCCCGGCACGCTCGACGATTTCGAAGGCCAGGGCGGGCCGTCCTGGGGGTATCTCCCCGCGCTCGACGACCATTTCTACTTCATTCAAATGGCGGCCACATATGTCGCGCGGACCGGCGAAGCGGGCGTCTTGCAGGAAATCGTCGGCGGCATGACGCTGATCGAGCGCCTTGACCGCGCGTTCCTCGTGCCGCCGTCGCGGCCCGACAACGGGATTGTCCATTGCGAGGCCGAGAACCGCGGCGTCACTTTCGGATTCGTCGACAGCATCACACACACCGGCGACGTGCTGTTCGCGTCGTTGCTGAAATACCGTGCATCCCTCGAAATGGCCGGACTCTACGAGCGCCAGGAAAAGCCCGATAAGGTCCGCTATTACCGAGCCGCCGGGGCCAAGATCCGCCAAGCCCTCGTGGCAACGTTCGGCACGCCCAAGGGCCTTCTGCGCGCCTCGACCGGAACCAGCGCGCAACCCGACGTCTGGGGCTCAGCCTACGCGGTCTACATCGGTGCGCTGGACGACGCACATGCCGAAGCCGTCTGCAAAGCGCTCACCGACGCGTACCGCGCCGGAACCCTCGCGTGGCGCGGCAACATCCGCCACGTGTTGACCACGGACGATTTCAGCGCCACGACCGCCTGGGAAAAAGCCCTCTGCGGAAAAAACCGCTACCAGAACGGCGCCTATTGGGGCACGCCGACCGGGTGGGTTTGCTACGCCATATCGAAGATCGATTTCAACCTCGCACGAAAGCTTGCCAAGGAATACGTCGACGAACTCCGCGAAGGCGATTACCGCAAAGGCCCCGAATTCGGCTCGCCATGGGAATGTATGCATCCCGACGGAAACCACAAACAAAACCCCGTCTATATGGCCAGCGTCACCTGCCCCTACGCCGCATTCAAACGCATCGACCGCGAACCGGTATTCGGTCGCTCCGCGCCTTGACGCGGAGAACGCGACTCTGTGAAAAACTCGGTTTTATGAAGCGGCGGTGGTGCTTTGACATGAATAGATCAACGCGGAGTCCAGGAGGACGCCGAAGACCGGAGGGATAGAATGATCGAAAACACGAAGTCCAGTGACGCCGCTGAATTGCGCCGTCAGGCCGAAGAGATTGCTTCGCGAAGGCTCGCAATGACGCCGGAAGACCTTGATGTTCAGTCGCCGGAAGAAACGCAGCGAACGCTCCATGAACTGCGCGTGTATCAGGTCGAGTTGGAGATGCAGAATGAGCAACTGCTCATGGCGCAGACGGAACTGGTTGACTCGCGGGCGCGCTATTTCGACTTGTATGACCTAGCCCCGGTGGGCTATATCACCGTGAGCGAAAAGGGGCTGATCGTGGAGGCAAATTTCGCTGCGGCGACGTTACTGGGCGTAGCGCGGGGTGGGCTGCTGGTCGAAAAAACGTTTGGCGGTTTAGTTTCCAAAGAAGACCAGGACACATACTTCCTGCACCGCAAGACACTCTTTACGACCCGTGAACCGCTGTCGTGCGAACTGCGCTTGGTGAAAAAGGACGGCGCGCTGATCTGGGCGCATCTGGTAATGTCCATTGTGGAGGATGATAACGGCACGCCCGTGCAGCGCGTCGTGATAAGTGGGATTACCGAGCGAAAACAGACCGAGGAGGCGTTGCTGGAGAGCGAAAAGCGGCTAAGCGATATTGTGTACAGCATGGGCGAGTGGGTGTGGGAGACGGACGAGCATGGGGTCTATACCCACTGTTCGCAGAAAGGCTATGAGTTTTTGGATTTGTCTCGCGAGGACGTAATCGGCAAGACGCCGTTCGATGTC
>CAIYET010000610.1 GCA_903925285.1 Candidatus Hydrogenedentota bacterium
AGCGAAGCGGAACCCACCGCGTTGGTGACTGCGTTGCCGTTTTGGTGGGTTCCGCTTCGCTGCACCCACCCTACCCTTACGAACAATATCGCGACAGATGTGCATATGACCATCAGAAGAACGAGGGCGAATATCACCTTGCGCTTCACGATGCCGCCCCGCCCAGGACCGATTCGTAGATCGCCAGCATATCGCGGACAACGCGGTCCATATTGAAACGTTCCAAGACGATCGCGCGTCCTTGCCGTCCGATTTCGCGCGCCTTTTCGGGATTGGCGAGTACGGTTCGCAACGCATCCGCCAGCGCGCCTTCATCGGTCGGGTCGTACAGCACGCCGCCGCCGGATTCGAGAAGTTCCGGATAGGCGCCGACGCGCGGCTGGACCACGGGAATCCCGCGCGCCATGGCTTCGACCAGTTGCATGCCGAAGGCTTCACCGCCTTGCACGGGTACTGAAAGAACCGACAACGCATCGAAGAATTCGGGACGCGGCGCAGTCCGGAACTCGCGGTCGATGTGCATGGCATCCTCGGCGCCCGCCGCGCGCAATTTCGCTTGAATAGCCGCGATAAACGCGTGGTTGGCAGGCATCACGCCGCCTGTCGCGCTGAGTTCGAGGTTCTTCAGCGCAGGTTCACGCCTGAGTTGCACGAACGCGTCCACCAGCGCGCCGAATCCTTGCGCTTCATCGATCTTCGCAAGAAAACCGACCGTCGGCGGACTGAATGAGAGTTCGGCGTGGCCCAGGTTCGACGCGTCGATGCCGGGGTATACCACGGCGATGCGCTCGCGCGAAATCCTCATACGTTCAATCATAAGATCTGCGTACCAGCGACTCGTCGCCACGAACGCCGCGACGCGCGAGCCGTGCCGAGCCATTGCATCCCAGCACAGGCGGTCGTACGGCGCTCGCATCGAGTCGACCCACGGCGCCTCGTCTTGTAAACTGCATATCAACGGGACGCCGAGCGCGTCCTGAATCACCGGCGCAAATCCGAGCAAGAGCGCGTTCGACATGTGGATGATATCCGGCCGTACCTCCGTGGCCAGCCATGCGACGAAGCGTTCGTATTCGGTTTTCTGATTTCCACCGAAGCCGTCGAGCATCGAAAGCGTCATCGCGCCCAACTCGGCGGCGTTGGTCGATCCCTCGCGCGCCGCCGCCCGCCACAGCATCCATCGTGCGTCGAACAGGCGCTCGAGCCAGCGCGGAGCTTTACGAAATATTGGAAAACGCTCGCGCAGATAGGCATTGATACCGCCGAAGAAGATCGGCGTATCGGTCGGTACGCCCGTAGGGCCGTCGAACATCGGAAGATACAACGGAACGATTACGGCGTCGTGACCATGCTGGCGCAACGCGCGGACCATCGCGTAGTCGCGCAAACAATTCTGGCAATAAAAACTGCCGCCGCTGCCCGGTACGAGGCACAAAATTCTCATGACGTTTCCTCCACGTTTAGGAACGCAAGCGCGGAGGTCGGGCATGCCCGCACGCAATCCGCCGCGACACGGCCTAGTCCCTGCTCGAGCGTTGCGCCAAGCGCGGGCCGCACCCGCGAATCGAGTCCGCGCCCCGTAAACGTCATGCCCGGCTCGACGCCCGCCGCGCACGTGATCGCGACGCAGACGCCGCACTTGATGCACTTGCCCGGCTCGTAGACGACGTTGTCGAACCGTTCGAGCGCTTCGAGCGCGGGACGCGGCATGGTTCGTTTGACGTGCGGTCCCAGCCCGTACTCGGTGGCGTATTGGCGCAGTTTGCACGACACGCGTTTCAGGCAATCGCAATGCAAACACCGCGCCGCTTCGCTCGAAGGCGCGGCATGAAGCCGTTCGACTGCGAATCGCGACGCCTCTTCGGAAGCCAACGCGCCCCGTTTCGAGTTGAAGGGCCTGGCCGTCGTGGCAGGCTGGCCGCGAAGCAACGCGTCGACGTGTTGCGCGGCCCGTTTCCCGTTTGCCACCGCGCGCACGTACATCGGCACTTCTTCTGCGGCCACGATGCGGAGATTCGGTTCGACCGCCATGTCGCACGCCACGATCACGGCATCGTGCAAGTTCAACAACGCCTCGGGCGTCACCTCCGAATCGAATTCGACCGCGACGCCGAGCGCGCGGATTGACTCAATCTCTCCGTCCAGAATTTCCGGCGGAAGAGTATCGGTCGGCAGCGCACGCAACGATTCGCAAGCCCGGCCCTGTTTCTCGAACACGCGGCAGGCATGGCCCAGTCGAGCGAGCACGTATGCCGCCGACAGACCCGCCAGGCCCGCGCCGACTACCGCAACGGCTTTGCCCGATACGGGAATTTCTTGTTGCGGAAAACGATTCGTAAACGCGGCGTGCGTGTTGCGTATCGCGATGGGCGCGTCGTATTGCGCGCGGCGGCACACCCGTTCGCACGGCGCGCTGCAAATCCGGCCCAGCGTCTCCGGAAAAACCAAGTCGCGTTGCGCGATGCACGCTGCGGCGTCGACATCGCCTGCGGCGACGTAACGCAACATGCGCGGGATATCGAGTCCGGCGGGACACGTGCTCGAACAGGGCGCGTCACAATCCCCGGCGTGTTCATCGAGCAGCATGACCAGAATCGCGCGGCGTGCCTCGCGCACTTCGGCGTCATCGGTAACGATCGCTATGCCGTCCGACACGCGCGCCGCGCACGACGGCAGCAACTTACCCGTCGCAACATCCTTCACGACGCAGATCATGCACGACGTCAACGCGCCCGTTTCCTTCAAGTAACAAAGGGTCGGCACCTCCGCGCCCGCCAAACGCGCAGCATCGAGCAACGTGGCGTCATCCACCACATCGACGACTATGTCATTTACCGAGATTCGCGCCATCATTCCACCTTGACCGCCTGTACCGGACATATCTCATAACACGCGTTGCAGCGAACACATTTCTTCGGGTCGATCGCGTGTACCTCGTATGGCGTTGGCTGGATGGCGTCGGCGGGACACCGCTGTGCGCATTTCGTGCAGCCGATACAGTCTTCGGTAATCGAATAGGTAATCAACGCCTTGCACTTATGCGCCGGACACCGGCCCGCGACATGCGCCTCGAACTCGTCGCGGAAAAACCGCAGGCCCGTGATGACCGGATTCGGCGCCGTACGGCCCAGTCCGCACAGACTTTGTTTCTTGACCGCGCCGGCGATTCGCTGCAACTCTTCGAGATCCGTCTTTTTCGCGCCGCCCTCGCACAGGCGGTCGAGAAGGGTCAGCATCTGTTTCGTGCCGACGCGGCACGGGACGCATTTCCCGCACGATTCGAGTTGCGTGAACGACAGGAAATACCGCGTCATCTCGACGATGCAATCCGTATCGTCCAGGACGACGAATCCGCCGGAGCCCATCATCGAATCCGCCTCGGCCAGCGATTCGTAATCGACGGGCAAGCCCGCGAGTCGGGCTGGTACACAACCGCCCGAAGGGCCGCCGACTTGCACGGCCTTGAGCATCCGGCCTTCCGGCACGCCGCCGCCGACATCGTCGATAACCTGCTGTACCGTGACACCCATGGGGACTTCGATGAGGCCGCCGCGCCGAACTTTGCCTGCGAGTGCAAAGACCTTCGTGCCCTTGCTGCCCTCGGTACCGAGCGACGCGAAGGCTGCGGCCCCGTTGCGGACGATCCACGGAACGAGCGCGAGCGTTTCGACGTTGTTGACCAGCGTCGGCGCGTCGTACAGACCGCGATGCGCCGGAAACGGCGGCCGGAAACGCGGCGTGGGCCGCCGTCCTTCGAGCGAAGCGATCATCGCGGTTTCCTCGCCGCATATGAATCCGCCCGCGCCTTCGCGGACCTCGGCGTGAAACGCGTGCCTGCTTCCAAGCACGTTGTCGCCCAGCATGCCCGCGTCGGCGCATTTGCGCAGGGCGTTGCGTACGCGCTCGACCGCTAGCGGGTATTCGGAGCGGATGTAGAAAATGCCGCGATGCGCGCCCACGGCAATCGACGCGATGATCATGCCTTCGATTGCGCGGTACGTGAACGATTCGAGGATCATGCGATCCATGAACGCACCCGGATCGCCTTCGTCGCCGTTGCAGATCACGTATTTGCGCTCGCCCGCGGCCTCGAGCACCGCCCGCCACTTGCGCGCCGTCGAAAACCCGGCGCCGCCGCGTCCCCGCAACCCGCTGCGTTCGATTTCGTCGATGAGCGCCGCCGGGTCGTCGATTCGTTCGAGACAACTGCGCAACGCCGTCAGGCCGCCGCGCTGAACGTACTCGTCGAAGTCCGTCGGGTCGATTTCACCGCAGAATTCGGTCGCGATGCGCCGTTGTACGCCGAGGAAATCCGCGAAGGCCGGACTACTCGGATCGATTGCGTGCCGCGCTTGCGCGTCGTCCGTGTACAGACGTTCGAGCCAGTTACCCGTGGCCGCGCGAAACCACGACCCCGGAGATTGCGGCGGGAAATGGGCGAGGACGAGCGCCGGCACGTCTTCCGGCCGGACCTTGGCGTACACGACGGGCAGTTGGCCGGGCGCGACGATCTCCATCAGCGGCGTCTGATGGCACATACCCACGCAACTCACGTGTTTGACGCGCACGTTCAATCCGAACCGCGCGCGCGTTTCGTCGAGCGCTTGCCGAATCCGTTCGCTGCCGCCGGCGACGCAGCAGGACCCGAGTCCGATGCGAATCTCCGCACCGCCCGCCGCCTTCGTTTCCTGTTCCGGCACGCGGGAGCGCGCCGTTAGCGCCGCTTGCGCGAGAAATTCGTCGAGCATTCGAGGGACATTGTCCGGGACAACGTGTCCATACGTGACGCCGTCGATCTGGACGGCGGGCGCGAGCGTGCAGCATCCGAGACAGCGCACTTTTTGCAACGTGAACAGGCCCTCGGCATCGGTATCGCCGCCCGCCAAAATGCCCAGTTCCTCGGCGAGCGCATCGAACACGTCGAGCGAACCTTTCAGGTGGCATGCCGTGCCGTCGCAGACGGATATCGTATGCTTACCGGCAGGGCGCGTGCGGAACTGCGGGAAAAACGTCGCGACGCTGTCGATGGTTGCGGGCGCGATCTCCGAGACCTCGCAGATCCGCCGCAGAATTTCTTGCGGCAGATAGCGGAACTGGCGTTGAACCGCCTGCAACACGGGAATGAGCGAGTCGGGGCGCGCGCCGTATTCGGCGACGATCCGATCCGCTTGCTCGATGGCGATTTTGGGATCCATTTTCAGTTTTCCGCGATACAGATCAACTGCTTGCTCGTGCGGAAATAGATCCGCTTGTCCATGAACGCCGGCGTCGCCGTCGTATCCTCGCCAAGCTTCGGCGAACCGATCGCCTCGTAGGTGTCGCCCGTCTTGAAGATAATCGTCGTCCCCTTCATGTCGACCGCGTAAATCCGATCGCCCACAAGAATCGGTGAGGCATAGAAACCATCCGTGCATTCCTGCGCCCACAGTTTCTTCCCTGTGGCGGCATCGAGGCAGACGATCTCGCCGCGCGACGTGGCGAGGTAGAAATGGCGGTCCGTACAAACGGGACTCGATACGTCTGGAAGCGACTCGTCCCATTGCCAGGCGATTTCGGGTTTCGGCGGCTCGCCGGACGCGAACCGTATCGCGCTGGCCGTCGCCATATCGTTGGCCACGAAAAACATCCCGCCGCCGTATGCGGGACTCGGCGCGACTTCGCCATCGAGACACGACACGTGCCACAGTGGTTTGCCCGACACGGGATCAAACGCGTCCACGTCCTTGGCCGAATTCAGGACGAGTTGAAATCCGGAGAGCGTCTTGGCACATACCGGCGACGACCACGAAATCTTGCCCCGGTTGGCGCTCCAAACCTCGTGGCCGTCCGCGATGGCGAGAGCATACAGCTTGCCGTTTGTTTTCTGGTCGTACTGAACGAATAGCAAGTTCTCGAAGGCCAGCAACGACGATGCGTGTCCGTAATGGTTGTCTGGTAGACCCAAGTTCTTGCCCCATTTCTTCTGGCCGTCGAAATCGAGGCAAACGAGGTCCCCGTTCGCGAAGATGGCGAACACACGGTCGCCATACGCGGCCATCGTCGGCGCCGCGAACCCGGTTTCCTCGCCGACCTTCGGCGGTTTCTCCGGCGTACCGGGCATCTTCTCGACGCCGTGTTTCCACAACGCCTGGCCGCTATCGGCGTCGAAACAGTAGACCTCGCGCGCATTCGCGTCGGCCCCGCTCACAAATACGCGATGGCCCCACACGACCGGCGAATTCGCGCCGGGCAACGCCGTCGCGGCTTTCCACTTCACGTTCTTGCCCGCCGCCAAGTCCCAGTCCACGGGCGTCGTCGTATGAAACGCCACGCCATATCCGCCCGGTCCCCGAAACGACGGCCAATTCTGCTGGAGCGTTTCCCACGGTACAGGGGGACTAGCTTCTTTTGCCCCATTCGTCCCATCCGTACTATTTATCTCCAATGGCATATCAACCCGCGTAAAGTACGCCGCCACAAGCGCGACCAACGCCACACCCACGCCCGTGAACGCCAACAGTTCGCGCGCATACGCCCGCGACAGCCAGTACGTGGACGCGGGCGTTTCGGGGCTTGGAATCGGCAACTTCGGACCAAACCGCGACACGAGCCGAATCGACACGAGCAGGACGATGACGCCGCCCGTGAGCAGGTACCCGCCCATCTTCAAATGCGACTGGCTCGTGAAAAACGCCTTGCGCGCCAACAGATCCATGCCGCGTATCTCTTGGAGCAGTTTCGCGTCGGCGTTGGGCGACGCGGCCCATTGCGCGCGCAACCCGAGCATCTGCGGGTTATCGAGCGGGTTGAACGCCTGGATCTGGAGATAGTTCGCGATCAGCAGCGTCGCGACGACGATGCAGAAAACACCTGACACCGCAGCCACCGCGACGGAGGCATATCGTCCAATTTCGTTTGCCGTAAACCGGCGCTTTTTCGTCTTAACCCGAGGCATCTTTTTTCTCCACGGGGCAGTACGAAAAACATCGCGCGCAACTCACGCACGCGCCTCGATCCGCTTCGTAATCCCCAGTCTTGCGGATGATCGAAAGCCGGAGTAGCCGTCCGCACACCGCCAAACCCATGAACCCGCCGAACAACGCCGTACCCGTCTTGAAACGCCGCCGGACCGTCTCGGCTTGGGCGTACAATTCCGCAGGCGATTCCTTGCCGGAACGAAACGCCTCGGTATCGACCGACGAATCCGCTATTTCGCCACGCTCCGTCGCAGCCACCAATTCCGCGAGGTTTACCGTCGGATGAATCCGCGCGACGAAGCGGTGCGAGACCAAGCCAACGTATGCCGCAAACGCGACTACCAACGGCGCGACCAACAACAGGCGCGCAAGACGCCGTGTGCCGTCGCGTCGGTTTTCGGGGCGGTCCTCCGGCGTCGGAATCAAAATGGCGTTATACGGACACGACGTTTCGCACAGGCGGCATTGGATGCACTCGGCAGGCGCGATCGATGCGTGCCAGCGCGAGAAGATCGACGCCCACCGCAGTAAAATCCCGTACGGACACAGAAAGCGGCAATATGGCCTCGCGATAAACACGCCTGAAACCAGCAGAATCCCGCCCGCAGCCAGCATGTTGAAGCTGCCGCCTTGCCGGTAAATACCGATGAACGGATCGTAGCGGCAGATGAGGAATCCCGCCCCCGTCGCGATGCCGAGCACGGCGAGTCCGAGATAGGCATACGCGAACAAGCCAAGAACCATCTCGACCGGCTGCGGAATCTGAACCGGTTTCACCGCGCAGATCTCCTGAATGGCGCCGAGCGGACATACCGCCGCGCAGAAAACGCGACCGAAGTACAATGCGAAGATCAGCGGCAACAGAAAAAACAACAGAACGACAAGCGGCACCGGCACGTGTCCGCCGACAAACGCGTTCAGTACGTTCTGAATCGATCCGACCGGGCAGATGCAGCCTTGCCGATAAAATCCAAAGTAGACGACCGAGAACACGGCAAGCAGCAGCACGCCGCGCCGCGAACGCGTCTTGAGCACCATCCACGCCGTCAACGCCATACAGCCCGCCAGCAACGCCACGTCAACGACCGGCGACGTGAGGCTGGCCACCGGCGCAAACGTTTCGGGCCGCTGGTATCCCGAACTGAATTCCGGCATCGGAAAGCGCAACTGCGCCGAGGCGGTTCCCGCCACAAGAAGAAGACACAAAGCGAAGGATGAAGGATGAATCGAGGCGCGGAGGCCTTGCGCCTCTTTGATGAAGGATGAAAAAGAACACCGCCTCGTTCCGACCATAAAACGCTTCAATTGCGCACCCTGCATTTCATCCCTCATCCTTCCGGTGTCACCATGATTGATGGCCTTGTTCCTTGCGCTCGTCGTGGATGTGCTCGGACGCGACCATGGCGGAAGGGTTCACGGGTGGGTGCATGCGGACGGTTCGGTCGGCAACAAATCCCAGGCCGAACAGAAGCAATCCGGCGATCTCCATTTGAACGCTCAACAGAACGAGAATGAGCGCTTCGCTCACACGTCCAACGGCGAGCGCCATGATCGCACCAAGCATCGGCAGCCCACCCACGATCTCGAAGAAGCTGCCCAATGGATAGAAAAAGTGGCCGGGCGATGCACCGTCGCGTTCGAAGAACCGGACCGTCACGACGTCGGCGGCGCCGCGCACGAATCGCTCGATGCCGTATTTCGATACGCCGGACCGGCGCGGATGATGTTCGACCGGGATCTCGGCGAGGCGGCAGCCGTTCTGTTGCGCAAGAACCGGAATGAGGCGGTGCATCTCGCCGTACAGGACGAGGTGGCGCGCCACATCCACGCGCATCGCCTTGAACCCACAGTTGACGTCGTGCAGCGGGATGCGGAAGACGCGGGATACCCAACTGTTGTAAATGCGCGACGGAATGGTCTTGTGCCACGGGTCGTGGCGGATGCGTTTCCAGCCGCACACCATATCGAAACCTGCGCGAAGCGCCTCGATGAATCGCGGGATCTCTTTCGGGTCGTCCTGGAGGTCCGCGTCCATCGTGAAGACGATGTCGCCTTGGGCAAGTTGAAATCCGACGGCGAGCGCGGTGGCCTTGCCGAAGTTGCGGCGAAAGCGGACAACATCCACCCACGGATACCTTTTGTGCAAATCGAGCAGGACCTCGGATGAACCGTCGGTGCTGCCGTCATCGACGAACAGTACATGAAACGGGTGCGGTGCGGCATGGCGCGCAATGCCCTCCGCCAACGACTCAAGCGTCTCGCGCTCGTTGTACACAGGCACGACGAAGGCCAGCGATTCGAGCGGTTCGGTATTATGGTTCGGCATGAATCTTTCAATCCTTACTCTTACGGCGTCGAACAGTCTACTACACGCCCCGCCGTCACTCAAAAAGGGGCCGAATCGCGCGCTTGCGTTCGCACGGGCCGGTTTCTATAGTGTCACAATCCGGTCGTCCGAGGAAGTGAACACATGATCAATCCAAACAGACGCGAGGGCGTGGGTATCGCGGTTTGCGGCGTTATCCTGATCGCCGGGCTGCTGCTCACGTATCAACGGGTCGTATTCGGCGATTGGGCGACCATTCTCGGACGTTACGATGTCTATCGCTATTTCGGCCCGCTGGCGTATTACATGGACGCGTCGATTCACGAGGGCACGTGGCCGCTTTGGAATCCGCTGACATATTGCGGCTGGCCGTTCGCAGCGAATCCGCAGGCGATGCTGTGGTATCCGCCCAATGTCATCCGCGCGCTGCTGAACTTCCATCCGACGCCCATGGGAACGCAGGTCGGCCTCGTAGTCATGATGGGACTGCACCTGTTGCTCGCAGGCATCGGTACGCGCCAGTTGGCGCGCGCGCACGGCCTCAGTTCGGGCGCGGCGCTCGCATCGGCACTGGCCTTCGTATTCAGCGCACTGATGATCCGCCGAACCTGCGAATACCATTTCCTGACGGTCCTGGCGTGGCTGCCATGGTTGTTGCTCGCGGTCAAGCACGCCTTGGACGCGCCGGATGCGAGGACGCGCGCGCGCTTTGCAGTCGCCGGGGGACTTGTGTTCGGAATGGCCATTCTCGGCGGCTTTTTCCAGATCGTGAACTACATGGGCGTGACCACGCTCGTCTATGCGTGCCTGTATCGCGCGCTAAACCTGCGC
>CAIYET010000611.1 GCA_903925285.1 Candidatus Hydrogenedentota bacterium
TAAAGCGCCGGGATAGACCGTCTGCGATTGCGGATGCGCCGTGATGGACACCGGATCGTTGACCACGAGCGTCGCTGCGTCCGACGTGGCGCTGCCCACTATATTGGCCACCGCGCACGTGTAGCTGCCCTCGTCACCCTGCTGAGCAGAACCAATCAAGTATGTAGCCGAAGTCGCATCGTCTATTGCCACACCGCCCTTTTTCCATTGGTAACTCAACGGTGCCGTGTCCGTCGCGACAACACTGAACGTCACTTCCACGCCGGGGTTCACAGTCTTGGAGACCGGCTGTGTACTAATTACCGGTGGATCGTTCACGGTCAATGTCGCCGAATCGGATGTCGCACTGCCGACCATGTTGCTCGCAACACACGTGTAACTGCCTTCACTCGTCTGTTGCGGGGAAGAGATGGTGTATGTGGCCAGCGTCGCATTCGTGATCGTACTCCCGTCTTTCTTCCATTGATAGCTCAACGGGGCGGTTCCGGTGGCCGTCACGCTGAAACTCATAGACACCCCAGGATTCACGGTCTGCGATACCGGCTGGGTGGTGATTGATGGTGGTATGGCATACGTCCTCTGAAACTGTGGCGCGGCCGCATTCCCATTCCCCGCCGCATCCTGTGCAACGCCTGCCGCAATGTCAGCCTTGACCACCCCTTGGGCCGTCGGTGTCAGGTTAAATGTGTAACTTACTCCTGAACCGTCGAAATCGTTCACCGTCCCGTTCGTGGGCACAATACCTGTGGCCTCAAACCCCGTCACCGCCTCAGAAAATGTCACGGTCACAAGAATTGGGGAGGTCTTCGTCGGCTCCGGAGCCATCGAGGTCATCGCAACCGTCGGCGGTACCTTGTCAATGTCCAATGCTGTCATATTGGTGGCGGAGCCTGGATTCCCCGCCGGGTCCGTTCCAGAAATCGCGATTGTTGCATCCCCATTCGCATCCGAAGCCTGAATCGTATAGGTGCACGTGTAATCGTTACCCAACTTGCTCTGGTAGGTTGCATCATGGGCATTGACCGTTACTGTCGGATTCGCCGACAACGTTTCCGAGGCCGTAAACGAAATGGCGACACTCATGCCTTGTTTGGCCAAGGCAGGGATTGCGGCTATGCCGCTGAATGTCGGTGCTGTCTTGTCCACGTCCAGCGCCGTCATGCTGGTCGCAGAACCGGCATTGCCCGCCGGGTCCGTGCCCGAAATCGCTGTCGTCGCGTCGCCTTCCGCGTCTGATGCCTGGATCGTGTATCGGTACGTGTAGTTGTTCCCGCTCTTCGTGTAGTACGTGGCGGCATTCCCATTCACCGTTACTATTGGGTTCGCCGACAGTGTCTCCGATGACGTAAACGTGATACTGACCAGCGTGCCCAGCTTTGCGATAACCGGAGAAGCAGCGATGCTTGTGAACGTCGGAAGAACGCTATCGTATGTGCGGTTGAACTGCGGCGCTATCATGTTGCCGTTGCCCGCCGCGTCTTGCGCAACGTTCGCAGCGATGTCGGCTGTAACAGAGCCTTGACCCGAAGCAACAAGATTGAAGCTATAGCTCGCGCCGCTGCCCGTAAAATCCGTTATCGTCGCGTTGCCCGGAACAATCTCGCCCACAGCAAAATCGCTCACGGACTCGGAGAATGTCACTGTCACAGGTATCGGAGAAGTCTTTGTCGGCTCCAGCACGGCAGACGCCATCAAGACCGTGGGCGCCGTCGTGTCGATTACGAGGGCTTTGCTCCCGCCAAGCGAATTGGCCGAACCCAACGCAGGAAGCGTCAACACCGCGTTGTTACTCGTCGCGTCCTTAATCGTGGCCGTACCCGTTAGCATCAAAGCATTCGTACTCAAATATTCGAGGTCAGGCGACGTGTCTCCCGACTGAACCGTGTAGTTGAACGTGAGGACCATTGTACCGGTGCCGCTGGCATAAGGCGCCTGCCGGTCCATTGCTCCCGTTTCCAACTGCAATTGCGCAAGCCCCGTACCCGCCGCATACGTTACCGCCTTGCTGAAAGTAACCTGTACCGGTACCACCTGCTCCGTGGTGTAGATCCCGTTCGCCAGGCTGCTCGTCACACTCAATACCGTCGGCGCAACGGTATCGACGTACGCGCCAGTGAAAGTAATTGTTGCGTTCTTGTCCAAAGACTTCGACTCAGGATTCGGCGTAGGCTTGTCGTAGTTCGCCAAGTCATTCCAGGTCAAGACAACCGTGCCCGTTGGAACGTTTTCCTCGGTTTGCGTGCCGATGCCCGTATGCGTCTGGCCGTCTCCGTCCACGAAACTCCATGGCGCGGTGTTCGGCGTGACTTCAACCCTGACCGTTCCCGTCCAGCGTGCGTAGGAGCCGGTGAAGGTGACCGTGGCGTCCTTCGCCAGCGTTTGGGGTGCAGTAGCAGCCGACGCATCGTAATTCGTCAACGCATTCCACGCCAGGGAAATCGTCCCGGTTGGCACGTCCTGCACGGTCTGGGAGCCGATACCATTGTGAGTTTGCCCGTCCCCATCCGTGAAACTCCATGATGCGGTGCTCGGCGTCACTTCCACCGTCACCGTTCCAGTCCAGCGGGTGTATGTACCTGTAAAGGTGAGCGCGGCGTCCTTGGCCAACGTCTGGGGCGCGGGAGTCGCGGGGGCATCGAAACCATCAAGAATTCCCCATGCCATGTTGATGGATCCCGTAGGAACGATCAACGATGTGCTGCCTTTACCCGAGTGGGTACCACCATCGCCATCCGTGAGCGTCCATGTCGCGGCATTCGGATCGACATTTATGACCACTGTCCCTGTGAGGCGGACATATTGCCCGCTGAACGTCAAGGTACCGTCCTTGCCGAGCGTTTGTGTGGAAGTCGATGGCGTGGGTACACCATAGTTCGCCGCATTGCCCCACGTGAAAGTGACATTGCCGGTGGGAACGTCGCCTACTGTCGCATTTCCAGTGCCGGAATGTGTGTTTCCATCCGCGTCGACGAACGACCATCCTGCTGCTAGCGCGGAAGTCGTAACAATGACCGTGCCCGTCTGACGTATGTACTGTCCCGTAAGCGTGATGCTCCCGCCTTCGGTCAACGCTTGAGACGCCGGGTTCGGCGAAGGATCGCTGTAGTTGGCGATGCTGTTCCATGAAACCTGGATATTGCCGGCAGGGATGTTGCTCAAATCCGCATGGCCCGTACCGGCATGGACACTACCGTCGCCGTCAACCAACGACCAGCTTCCCGAAACAGGCGTTGGCGACACGCTAACCGAACCAACGGAACGCGTCCTGAACGACCAGACCGGTCCTTCGACGGTCGCCTTGCCGTCCGACACGACAATCTGCCAATAGTAAGTCGTCTGATAACTCAAGGTCCCCGGAGCGTATGTCGAATCGCTGCCCGACGCTACTTCCGCAGGTGCGGGATTCGCTCCGAACCGGATTTGATAAGTCAAGGGATTGCCGTCCGCGTCCTCGCACGACCATCCCAGCACAGCCCCGCTCACGGGAACGTTTGTAGCGCCACTCAAGGGTACCGGACTGTGAGGCGTCGTTGGCGGCGTATTGCTCTTGAGAATGGTCAAAGCCGGATCCGAAGTTACCGTTGTTGCTAAGCCTGCGCTATCCTGCGCCGTCATGCGCAAGAGCAGATCAGTCGTTGCTATATTGGGCACGTTCCACGAGAATGTTCCGTTTGCGGTCGTCCCCATGTTGGGCACATTCCACGAAAACGTTCCGTCTCCGGCGGTTCCTTGAACCAGTGAAAGCCATATTGCGCCGGCATCCAGAGAGTAATCCACATTCACGTTCGCAACCTGCACATTATCCGCCGCCGTCCAAGTAATATCCTGCGCTGTACCGCCTATAAGCGTCGCTCCGCCCGCTGGACTCTTCAACTCCACAAGTGGCGGCGTAGTGTCTGCAATAGAAAATGTGCCTGATTGCCCATACCCCACGTTTCCGGCTGCATCATGAGCCGTCAGTCGAATTTGAATCGAGGCCTGAGGATCATTGGGTACCGTCCACACGTAAGAACCATTATTTGAAGCACCTGCTACTATACTCGCCCATGTTTGACCGGA
>CAIYET010000612.1 GCA_903925285.1 Candidatus Hydrogenedentota bacterium
CCATCGTTCCGATGACGCCAAAACAGCCGGGACATTCGCCTTCGCCTTCGCCTTCGCCACCCGTGTAGGCTAGCGCGAACGTCTCGACGGCGATGTCGCCGACAATCACGTTCACGTCGCGGCTCAGGCTTTCGTGCTCGTTGGCCGTGACTTGGACGCGTTTCACGCCGCTCCCGAGCGTCGGGAAGATGAACAGGCTGCTGGTGGTGTCGCGCGTGGGCACTGTGGCGCCGATGGCGGCCTTGGGTGCGTATGTATTGGAAATGGAACCGTGCGTCTCTTGACTTTCGACCGCGACGATGAGCGAGGCGGCAATCAACGATTGGCCTACGTACGGCTTGAAGGTGACGCTGGCGCTACTCTTGCCGCTCCCGCCGGAGCTCATGCGTGCTTCGATCTCGGCCTCGGTGTAGGATCCCCAGTAATTGTACTGCGCGCTGGTATCGTTGCCCGCTTTGTTTACGATAAATAAACCCGAATCCATGAGGAACGTGTTGAAGCCGGTCGTGGCGGCCGTTTCAACACTACCGAGCCTCGGCGCGGCGCCGGTGGCTTTGCCTTCGGGCGGGTCGATGAATATGGCGGCGCCATCACCCAAGCCTATCATCTCCTCGAACGTGTTGCGGGTGACATTGACGCCCGAATCCACGGCCCACACGCCGTACTTGACGCGCTTGATCGTGCAATAGCGAATTTCCGACGCCGACGAACCGGTCCCCGTGACCAACACGCCAATCGAGTACATGCTATCCATGCCGTCAAAGACCACGCGCTGCACGAGCATGCCTACGTTATCGATGCGCAGCAAGTGCGTCGGAACGTTCTCCGTCACAACCTGCGAGAACTTCACCGTGCAATCCAGCAGCCCGCATCCCTCCGCTGCCGTTACCACTTCCTGCTTAATCCCCCCATCCTCATAATACGTGATCGTGGTGACGCTGGGCGCGCCGATGATATCCGCGCCGACGATATGTGTATAGTGACGGAACACGACCTTTTCGTTATAAGTCCCCGCCGCCAGGTGGATTGTGACTAAGAACGTTGGCGTCCCTTCCTGTGCGGCGCTCATGGCATGGGCAATGGTCTGCCAGGGGTGTGCGACGGAACCGTCGACCGTCGTCTCGTCGCTGCCCGCCGGATCCACGTAAAAATCCTTAGGCGGATCGCTGGGATCGCGAGGGTCCGTGTAGCGCCGGAATTCCTCGATGTTGCTCAAGCCGTCGTGATCCGAATCCACCGAGTCGTCGGCGGGATCGATAGGATTGAGGTCGTGCGCGGTTTCGTAATTGTCCGGAAGCCCGCCGTGGTCGCCGTCCGTTGCGAATTCGTACGCGCCAATGTCGAGACCGGCGTTTAGCGGACGCACCGAACCTTTGATATCCACCGCCGGCGCGTTGGCCGAGGCCGTATCGATGGCCGGAGACCCGCCACTCAATTCGTACGGCCACGGCGCTTTGGGCAACCGCAACAGCGGATCGGCAGACTGGTTGCCCTCACCTTCATACCCACCCGCGACAATCGAGTGCGTTACCGTGCAGACCGCATCCTGCTGGTTTGATATCTCATCGGGCATGTCGCCCCAGAAAATCGAGTTCTCCACCGTGGCCGACGTCATCCAATTGACAATCGCGCCGCCAGCCTCCACGCCCGTGTTCCCACTGAAAGTGCAATTCAGCACGGACATGCACTCGATAGAATCGTTGTAGATGCCCCCGCCGCCGAACGAGTGCATATTGTCCGCAAAAACACAATTCGCGAACGAGGCGCTTGAGCCTTCCGTCACGAAGGCGCCCCCACCCATGCCTGCTGTGTTGCCTACGAACAGGCACCGCCTCGCATCGAGCGTTCCACTGCGGGCCGCGACGCCGCCACCCTGGCCGGCCCAGTTCGCTTCAAGACGGCACGCTTCGAGGATCAGATTCGCATGCCTGCCGTACACACCCCCGCCAACACCCCATACCGTATTCGTGCCAACAATGCAGTTCCTCAGCGTCAGCGTCCCATTGTTTGCTAAAACGCCGCCTCCATTCATGTCGGATCCCTCAGTCCCACCGTCCGCATACCCGTTGCTGATGGTAAACCCGTCCAAGGTAGCCGAAACTGTCGCAACATTCAGTTGAACAACATGGCAACAGTTATCCGTCCAGGACGTATCCACGTCGTCATTCCGCGACAAATCGCCGCTCAGGATCGTCTTGTTGAGAACGGAATCGCGTTGGTCTCGCGAAGTCGCGCCTGACACAAATCCACCATACACGCTAACGTCCTTATCCAGCGTGAACGACGTCAAGCTACGGTCGCCGCCCGCGTCGCCCGGCGTGTAGGTCCCCCCAGCCACCCAGATCTCGTCGTACTGGGCCGCCGCCGCAAGCGCCGCCTGAAGCGTCGGATAAGCCGTCGCCCAAGTGACGCCGTCCGCAGAACCCGTTGCGGTCCCATCCACGCGCAATTCCGTCGCATAAGTACCGCCTGACAGCATCGCCAGCGCCAACACCCATCCCAATGTTCCCACCATGACTTTTTGCATCGTCATTCTCCTGTAAACGTAGAAGCGTCAGACCTCAAGTGTGCGACCTATGCGTCGGATCCGGAATATAAAAATCGCGATCCGGCACAATCCGTAATTCCCTTACCCTTCATTCTTCGCCCGTCGTGCGCGAATCGCAAAGAAAGCCAAGCCAAGCCCAACGACAATCAAAAGCTCGCGCCACACAGACACCGGCAACCCAAAGCTGGCTACCGTTACATTCGAACTGGGTCCCGCCTGGGCAGAAAGCGCTCCATCGAAATTTTCGGCTGTACCCTCGAGCAGAGAAATTCTAAACGTTCCGTCGCCCTGGATATTGGATATGGTGACAAAACGCGAATTGGAGTCCGTACCGGCGGATACGCCGATCTCGCCCGTGACGGATCCCGTTGTTTGGAACAATACGTCCTCCGCAGACAACCAGATAAAGTCCGCGCCCGTGTACGTTACCAGGAAGTCCACCGGCCCCGTCGCCGTCTGCTCGACGGACGGCGCGCCAATGGACACGTCCAACGGCGTCAGCTTGCTTGCCACGTGAATCGTATAGGTCGCCATTTCCGTCATTCCCAAAAAGTCGGTCACGCTAAGGCCAAAGTGGTAATCGCCCGTCGTGTCGTCACTTGGCGTGCCGTCTATCGCTGTGTCGCCATTGATATTAATATCGAGTCCCGGCGGCAGTTCCCCACCCGTCTGTGCCCACGTGTAGGGCGGCGTCCCTCCGGACGCGCAACACGTGTACGGGTCCGTCACCACGGACGGGCAAAGCGTGAACGTATAGAAATCGCCCCCTGGCTGTGCGACGGACCCGCATCGCGCCACGGGCAGGACGCCGCTGACGTTTATCATCAGCGGGCTTTCCGGCGCCTCGAGCACCAACGCGAAGGTGCTCAAGTGAGTCGTTTCGGCCGTCAGGCG
Organism: Candidatus Hydrogenedentota bacterium; assembly: GCA_903925285.1. Lineage (GTDB taxonomy): Bacteria > Hydrogenedentota > Hydrogenedentia > Hydrogenedentales > SLHB01 > DSVR01. Next base: position 3,443 of record CAIYET010000612.1, read on the forward strand.
CGCCCTGACGAGGTCCACCGAGGACGGTTCAAGCCTATCCAGCGTGTGCTCTGTACCGCTAACATTAAGATATTCAAGCGCCAGCCACTGTCCGGGCACGCCATCGCCGTTGGGGGGCGTTTTGAGCGTCCCGTTGTGGGCGGGATCAGGATACGCGATCGACATCGTCGCCGATTTGTGCAGGACTTGCGATCCCGACAGCGACGCGGTGAAATCGATCCCCGTCAGCGACCGTAACGACGTGAGCGACGGGTACCCGGCTCCGACGGCCGGCGATTCGAGCGTCAGAAGCACGGGCGGGTTCGGGGGCGGGTTGACGATAGCCCCGGCTGGAATGGTTAGCGTGAGCACCGCGCCATGCGCCAAGGAAAACACAATCGTATTGTCCGCCGTGGTTACCGGTACGATCAACGTGTGTACACCGCCCACGGTATTCTCCAATATATCCGCCGACGCCGCCGACGGCGCCACCGTTATAGTCGTCACCTCAGGAGCGGGGTCGTCAAGACCAAGACGTGTCGTGGCGCGCGCAGAAAAAGAATAGCTTCCTGGCGTCAACGACATTGCGGATATGACAAACGGACTTTCGAGTGCCGTGTCGTACGGCTGAGGCTGACCATTCATATAGAAATCCACCGATTCAATGCCGGATACGACACCCGTCATCGCTCGAGCCACCAGCCTGATGTCATTGCCATATACCCTCGCACCGTTGGCAGGCGCTACGACTTTCATTCGCACCCGGTTATCAACCAGGGGATCGCGGCCATTCGCCACGTCCTGGCCGTCCAAGATACCGTCGCTGTTCGAATCGGGATTCATGGGATCGGTCCCGTACAGATAATATTCGTCTCCGTCCCAAGCGCCGTCGTTGTCCGAATCCACGTTGGAAGGGCTGGTCCCCAACGGACCCTCCAGCCAATCGGGCAGCCCATCCCCGTCGGTATCCACAGCTTCGTATGGCAGAGTCTTCACACTCGTACCCCCGGATTTCAGGGATAAATAAGTCCAGCTCGAAGACGCCGGCGCCCAGGTGAGAGAGCAGCTTGCGGACGTCGTATTGTTCGGTGGCGTGTTGGAATTCGTGGCGGTAACCGTGAAGGTATAACTGGTGCCCGCCACCAACGTCTGGCTTTTGGTGTAGAGAAAACTGTTCGCGTTAGCGGGTATATCGGTTGGTACAGTCAGATTAGTCGTCGTCGTCGCGGGCGTCCCCACCGTTTTTGCGACCACGTAAGTAGCCGGCGCCAGAGGACTGCTCGCGCTGCATAGGACCACCCGGATCGTCACCGGCGATGTCGTGCTTGTGGGCGGGACAAACTGCACGACGGGCGCCGTCGCCGTGGTCGAGAGCAACGTGAACCCCAGTGCGGGCGGCGAAGTCCCAATCGTCAGCAGTTTTGTCGATTCCGTGACATAGCCAGTTGCTAGCGACCTAAAACAGTAGTTCGCTGGAAGCATCGCTAACGACACAGTCTTCGACACGTTGTAGCCGGCGAGCACTGTATACCCGGTCCAGGTCTTTAGGGTACCATCCCAGGCGACTGAAGTATTGCTCATAAAGGAGGCGGCGGTGTCACTCGTTCTGTTTCCCCAGAGTTGGACTGTTGTTGACACATTGACCGGGAGGGCTTTCGGGCCGGGTAAATCCATTACGGAGAGACAATTGCTATGCAGCGCGCCAAGAGAGGCACGAATAAATGCCGTGCCCGGACGCGTGTTCGTATACAATCCGCTGCCGGTGATCCCTTCGTCGTTGGCCACATCGCGCCACTCGACGTACGGCGTCACATCCGCCGACGACCAAGAGTCGAACGTCGCATCACAGGCGAATTGGAGACTCCCGCCGAGCACAACGGCGTCCCCAGGCGACGTAATGGTCAGGCCGGTAACGCTTTGTGGCGTCGTGGGATAGTAGCGGCCTTCCACCACACGCCGAACCGCAGGAACGCCAATCAACCCGGAGTCCGTCTGCGTTGTCACGCTAAGATTGTTTGCACTATCTTCCCACAGTGGCACCTTTATGCTGTACTGCGTACTATCCGGATATAACTGTTCGACAACCGGAAAGCGCCCGCCGCCGATGCTCACAAGCGCACCCTTCGGCGCGGTCCCCGTTACGAGAATACAACGCTCCGCCTTCGCTACATGGATGAACAACCCCGGCAAAAGGTCCACAGTGGCCGCAGGCAGCGCCCCGCCAAGAATCGTAAATCCGCTGTCGATGCCCGTCGCATAGCACTTGTCTCCCGCAACGGATATCGAGCTGACGTGGCGTTCCGGAAGCGCGGCGCCCATGGGCGAAAAAACCGTATCGAGCGCCAATATGCCGTTGCCCGGCAACACGTCGACGTTCGGGGGATTATCGGTTATAAACACAGCGTCTCCCGAAGCCGCCAACCCGCCGGGTCTGTTTATCCCAAGCGTCGTCAAGGTGGTCAGGAGATTCAAGGTTCCGCCACTGAAGTCGAAAACTTTAACAAAGCCGTACGCCTGTTCTGTTCCGTACAGACGAGAATTGGCTACAACGATATCGCTGGCTGGATAAGTGCCCGGAGCGCTGGTCGATACGAGGGTCGCACTCTCTGGGACCGTCACGTCATACATGTAAATATAGTTGCCAGCACTAAAAAACAGGTAATGGCCGTCAACATATACGCTGTAAACGAAATCGGTCACAATCGGGAGGCCGGCGTCCATGGTGGACGGGTTCTGCACATTGACAACAAATAGGCCTTGCGAGGTTGCCAAATAGGCGTAACCTTCCGAAACAAACACTTGTCCGGCGTTGGCCGGCCCAGCGCCGTAGGGGACGAATCCGGAGCCGAGCTCGACCGGCGATTCAGGATTGGCAATGCTGATTGCATGCAGGCCCAGTAAGTCTTCCGACAGGTACGCCACATCGCCATCGAGAAACACCGACACCATCTGGTCCTTGATGGCCGACGCATCGTTAACGTACAGGGTTGCGGAATTGGATACGACGAAACCGCCCACATCCGTGACCGTGCAGATGTAGTCTCCTGCGTCCGACAGTCCCACGGGGTTGATCGAGTATGAAGCCGTATCCGAGCCGACTATCACTGATCCCTTCTTCCATTGATAAGTCAGCGGCGGCGTGCCGATGGCTTCAACGAGGAATGTGACGGAGTCTCCGGTTCTGGCCGATATCGATTGAGGCTGCACCGTGATGACCGGCCCAGCCTTACTCGGCAGCGATGCGGGATTGGCCTTGACGGGAGCGGCCCCGTTGACGGCGTCGCCCCCGTGAAACACCGAGGCCTTTGGCTCCTTCTTCGGCAGAACACCCGTCCAGGTGGATTTCAACAGCGGATGCTCAGCGTTGCTCACGTCATAAACGAGCATGCCCTTGTCGCAGTCGATCACGCACGCGTACGCGCCAGACGTCGAGACGAGACGCGGTTGCCACCACGGGCTAGTATTCACCCTCTGTTTCGGCATGACGCCAATATAGGGGACATCCACGAGGGACTGGGGGGTGGTTGCGTCCACTACACGCAACCCGGCAATGCCGTCGGCGACACAGGCAACCCGACGACCGGACGGCATCAGGAAGAATGACGCCATCCCTTTTCCGCTTACGGGAATTGAAATGAACGCTGTTGTGGTGGGATCGGCGGGATTGCCGATATTCAGGACCGTCAGCTTGGGTGGCGTATGCGTACACGCATACAGGTTATTCCCCTGCACGCTCAAAAACATACCGTCGGCGCCCGGCCCGAGGACTGTCGTCGTCGCCCAGGATGAAGGATCGGGGATAGAGGCATCTATAATATACAGGTTCGATTGGCCGGCAACATATAGATAGTTTCCCGGCCCCATCACACATTGCGTTACGCTATCGCCAGCGGTAGGCGCTTGCCATATCCTACCAGACACGGGAAACATCGGATTGGCGATATCTGCGACCAACAGTGAATCGCTGGTTTCATTCGCAATAATTGCCCATTTGCCGAAAACACAGATTCCGACAGGTTTGTTGTTTTCCAAAGATAACGAACCGACCTCGCGCGGCCGGGTCCGATCACTGATGTCCACCACATGCAACGTTCCCGTAGGCGCTGCGGCGTTATAGCCCGCGACGTATGCATATCTTCCGGAAACCGCCACCTGCAAGCACACCTCGTCATTCGGGAGCGCAAACGTGCCAACATGGACCGGCGCGTGAGGGTTCGCGATATCCACCACAGCCAGCCCCACCTCCCCCAAGGCCACATAAGCATAGCCGCCCTTCACAACGAGGTCATGGAACACCCGGTTGAACACGAGTTGCCCCAAGGGCGTCGTAAAACCCGGATCCGATATGTCGACAACCCGCAACGCCTGGCCCTCACAGATAAACGCATAGTTGCCCTGCATGGCCACTGCGTCGCACGAACCACCGTCCTGTCCAATCACCGGCATCCTATGCGGGGTCTGCCCTAGCGCGCATGCCGTTATGAACACAAAAAGGACGACAAGAACACCCCAACATAAATTGAAATAAGACCTATGTCGCACGGCACTACCCTCCCCATTGTCGGCCCAATCGCCATTTACTCTATCGCGCGATGGACCACACTGTACATCACACAGCCACGCTACTGGGCAAGAAGCAATTATCCTACCGCGTGGGTTTCAGCACGAATAAAAATCCAATAAACCCCGCCGACCATGAGACTGCAACATAATTATGTAATGACCACCCCTCAGAAATCTCCACAATCGGTTCCAGCACCCTCCAAATTCACATTTTAAGTATACCCCGTGATTGTGAAATAGTCAAGGCCAAATAAAGAGAAACAGCCCTCCATCAACGATGCGTTTCTGGGTTCAGGCAATGTTTTCGGCCCTCGTAGAGCGTTGTTGTTGATCTTGCGCTATCGCACAAATTCCTTACGTGCGGATTTTGGCCGCTGGCTTCTATGGACATTCCCGTGGGTTTCCTTGTAGTATGAATTAGGATAGGTACGGAGGATGTTCCATGGCGCGTGTTGCAGTGTTTCGATGCTTTGGCCTTACGGCCTGTGTGGGTCTTATTGCCGCGTTCGGCGGGTGTAAGCCGCAGCCACCGCAGAAGGCGACCTTGCAGGTGATGCTTTCGTCGCCCGCCGGCGTGGTGCCGGTCGGCGCGGAGTGGCAGCTCGAGTACGGCGACTGGCAGGCGAGCGACGCTACGTTGACGGAACTTGTCGCCGGAACGTATACGCTTCGTTTTCGCGACCTGCCGCAGTGGACGACGCCGGTAGCGAAGACATTGTCGCTCAAAGGCGGAAAGACGACGACATACACGGCCGTGTACGAGCCGTTTTCGGATGTCGGCGGGCTGACGCAAAAGGAGCTGGAGAAACTCGTGGCTCAGGAGTCAATCTACGGCGGCCCTTGGACGTTCACGATGGGTTTCAACTCGGCGACGGATCGCGCATTGGGCGCCATCGCGGGCGACATCGATACGGAACTTCCTACCGGTGCGCGGAAGTCGATGTTTCTCGAAGGCGAGAAAGGGGACGCGGCCACGCTTCCCAAATACGACTGGCGTAAAGTCGGCGTCACGGGAGGCGTCACGCCGGTGAAGAACGTCAAGGGTTGCGCGGCCAGTTGGGCCTTCGCAACGAACGCCGTCACTGAATCCGCCATCAAGATTCTCGAAGGGGACACGGTCGACTTGTCCGAACAGTACCTGATCAGCGCCAACACGAATGACTGGACCTGCGCGACGGGCGGCAACCGGGCCTTCGGTTTCTACAGCGTGGACAAGACGCAATGCAATCAAATCGGCGCCGTCCTCGAGAAGGACTTCCCGTACCAGTCCGCCGAAGCGCAATTGAATTGCCCGTACAACACCCAGTATCGCCTGCAAACGTGGGGCTACGTCGCGGGCGAGTCGCCGACCGAATCGCAGATCAAAGAGGCCATCACGACGTACGGCCCCGTCTATGTTTCCGTGACGGCGGACCGTGCGTTCCAGGCCTACACGGGCGGGGTCTACAACAACGACGTGAGCGGCACGACGAATCCGGATGCGGTGTTGCTGGCTGCGGTGTTGGTGGGGTGGGACGACGAGCAAGGGCGGGAAGGCGTTTGGATCCTGCGCAACGCCTGGGGCAACGGCTGGGGCGAAGACGACGGTTACATGCGCATCGAATACAGGTGTTCGAACGTGGAGCGCTGGGCCGCGTTCGCGCAGTATACCGGCCAACGGGCGCCGGCGATCGAGAGCTTCACGATAAACGGCGGCGCGATCGTGACCAACAGTCGCACAGTCACACTCGACCTTGTGCGGACGGGCACGCGCCCCTCGTCTTATCTTGCCAGCGAACTTGCGGATTTTTCGGATACCGACTGGATAGCCTTTACCGACACGATCCTATTCACGCTCTCGCCCGGCGACTTCACCAAGATCGTTTACCTGAAGCTCAAAAACTATATCGGCGAGTCGGATGTGCTCCGGGCTTCGATCATACTCAGTACGCCTGCGGGCGAAGGCGAGGGCGAAGGCGAGGGCGAGGGCGAGGGCGAAGGCGAGGGAGAAGGCGAGGGCGAGGCAGATTTTGCGGGCATTCGATTCGTGTGGTGTCCGCCGGGAGCGTTCGACATGGGTAGCGCGAACGAATTCCAGAGCGAATATCCTCCGCACCACGTAACGCTATCGCAGGGTTTCTGGCTGTCGAAATCCGAGATCACACAGAGCCAATGGACATCCATCACGTATACGAATCCTTCACATTTCGCCGGCAACAGTCGGCCCGTCGACTCGGTTTCATGGACGGATGTGGATACGTACATCAATACGCTCAACACGCGATTTCCCAATAATGGTTTCCGGCTGCCGACGGAAGCGGAATGGGAGTACGCCTGCCGCGCGGGTACAAAGACGACGTTTTCGTTCGGCAATTCGAGCGCCACGCTCAACAGTTCTGCCTGGTTCGCAGATAACAGCGATGCACAGACGCAAATCGTCGGACAGAAGAAGGCGAACCCATGGGGGTTCTATGACATGTACGGCAACATCGACGAGTGGGTGAACGACTGGTACACCGCGTATTCGGTGTTGGACCAGACGGATCCCGTCGGTCCGTTGAGCGGCACGGTTCGAGTGCGACGGGGCGGCTCGTGGCAATCGACATGGGGAAGCTGTACGTCGGCACGCCGGAGTTACGGCGATCCTGCACTCGGCGGAACGGATCCCACCGTCGGCGTCCGGCTTGCGCGAGATTGATCCGGAAACAAGGATTCGCGACCAACGATCAGTCGGCGTCGAGGCCGTATTTGCGAAGGCGGTAACGCAGGGAGCGCGCGGTGAGGCTGAGGAGTTCGGCGGCGCGTTTTTGCGAGTATTTCCCCTGGTGCAACGCCTGTCGAATCAGATTCGCTTCGAGTTCCGCCACCAGGGCTTCGAGATCCACGCCGCCCGTCGGCAATTCCGTTGGGACCATCTTGGGCGCGGCGACGAAGTCGCGCACGTTGTGGGGCAGGTCTTCGAGTTCGATGCGTGCGCTGACGCACAAGGCGACGGCGCGCTCGATCGCGTTCTCGAGTTCGCGGACATTGCCGGGCCACGTGAACGCGCACAGCGCCGCTTCGGCTTCGGGGTCGATTTCGAGCGCGCGGCGGCCAAGCCGTTCGCCGTGCACCGCGACGAAGTGCCGCGCCAGTAACGGAATGTCGTCGACGCGTTCGCGCAACGGCGGCACGCGTAGCGGGATGACGTTCAGCCGATAATAAAGGTCTTTCCGGAACGTATTGGTCTCGACCATTTTTTCGAGGTCTCGATTCGTCGCCGAAATGATACGGACGTCGACCCGGATTTCGCTGACGCCGCCGACGGGCATGACGCGGTTGTTGTCGAGCACGCGCAGGAGTTTGACTTGGAGCGCGAGCGGCATTTCGCCGATCTCGTCGAGCAACAGCGTGCCGCCGCTCGCCACGACGAACAATCCTTCCTTGTCCTCGACCGCGCCGGTAAACGCGCCTTTTTTGTGCCCGAACAATTCGCTCTCGAGCAGCGTTTCTGGGATACCGCCGCAATTGATCGCGATGAACGGCTTGGCGGCGCGGTCGCTGAGTTGATGGATGGCGCGCGCGACGAGTTCCTTGCCGGAGCCGCTCTCACCGTGGATGGCAATGGTGCTGGGCAGCGACGCGACGCGGCGAATCATGTCCTGTACCTTGGCGATGGCGGCGCTCTTGCCGACCATGTTTTCGATTTTGCCGCGCGTGGCCTGATCCTTGCGCAGGGCGACATTCTCGCGCACCAGATTGCGCTGCTCGATGGTACGCGCGATAACGAGGCGGATTTCGTCGTTCTTGAACGGTTTCATGACGTAGTCGGCTGCGCCGCGTTTCATTGCCTCGATGGCGGTCTCGACAGAACCGTGCGCGGTGATCATGACGGCGGGCATCGCGGACGCATTCTCGCGCATCCAGGACAGCAATTTCATGCCCGCGTTGTGGTCCGCGCCGATACGCAGATCGGTCACGACGACGTCGAACGTTTCCTTCGAGAGGAGTTCGCAGGCCTGTGCCACGTTAGGCGCGGTGGCAACCGCGTATCCGGCATTCGTCAGGATGATCTCCAGCAACTCGCGCATGCTGGCTTCGTCATCGACTACAAGCACCCGTTGTTCCACGCTCATGCACACCTCCCAGAAGTTAGGGTCATTCTAACTTCTAACTCCTAACTCCTAACTTCTTCTTCGTCATACGGACGCGGCTGGCAACCGTACGGTGAAGCTCGCGCCGCCGCCTTGCCGACTGTCGGCCCAGATGACGCCGTTGTGCGCGGTCACGATTCGCGAGCATATCGCGAGGCCCATGCCGACGCCACTCTCCTTGTCCGTGTAAAACGGATCGAAGATGCGCGTGATTTTGTCCGGCGGGATGCCGGGGCCTTCGTCCTCGACGCGCACCTCGAACGAGCCGGGAGAAGACGGCACGACCGATAACGTCGCGATCCCGCGTCCGTCCATGGCTTCGACGGCGTTGCGCCCGAGATTAACGAGCACCTGGCGCAGTTGCGACTGTGCCCCATGGACCAGGCACGGCGCGCCGCCGTCGGGAAACACGATTTCGATGCGGAGGGCTTCGGATTGCGCATATTCGTGCGCCAGGAACTCGCGCACCTCGTCGACAAGTCCGCGCAAGTCCACCTTTTCGCGTTTCAAGATGGGTTCGCGGGCGAAGTCCAGAAATCCGGATACGATTCCGTTGAGGTGATCCGACTCGCGAATCGCTATGGCGGCCAGTTTGCGGACCATGGCATGCGAATCGAGATTTGTTCGGATTTCGTCAACCGCACCGCGAATCGCCGCCACGGGATTGCGGATCTCGTGCGCGAGTCCGGCGGCCAATTCGCCCACGGCCGCGAGACGGTCTTGCGCCTGCAACTCCTGGCGCATCCGCACGATTTCGGTGAGGTCCGAGAACGACGCGATGAGCCGCGTCACGCACCCTCGATGATCGCGGATCAAATTGGTGGTCAGGCCGATTTGGCGCGTCTTGTTTGGACCCGCAACGGCCAGGAATTCATAGCCGATGAAATCGCGTTGCCGACGCAACGCCGTCAATGCCGGGCATTCGCCACCCGACGCCATGAGCAAGATCTGGCTCACGTTTCGCCCGACCGCCGTCCCTTCGCCAATATCGAGAATGGCATACGCGGCGCGGTTCATGGCCACGACCGCTCCGTCGGGCGCGGTCACGATGAACCCGCCGTTCATATTGTCGAGGATGTTGCGCTGGAACTGTTCCATCCGCGTCACGCGTTGGTTCCAGTAACCGCTGACGAAAGCGATCAGATAGAACGCAAGCCCCTGGACCAGGAAGCGGTACCAAATGTCCACCCATTCATACGTGGCATGTTGTGTGGGCAACGCGAACGGGTCCGCAGCCTGCACGCCGACGAAGACGGTTGCAAGCGTGGCGAACACGAAACCTTGCGCAAGCCCGAGGAATAGTCCCGCCTCGAGGATGACAATGACCAGCAGGAATACGAAGAAACTACGAATGCCGCCGGTGAAACCGATCGTAGCAGCCACAACGCTGAAATCAACCAGGATCTGCGTCCACGTCAGCAGGAGCGGGACGGTCTTCGACCGTTTGAGCGACGCGATATACAGGGCGCCCATCACCAGCGCCACCAGGTACAACCCAATCAGTACATACAGAATTTGGGCTGTGTCGCCCAAGTGGTGGAGGTTGACCGTGGAAGGCGCGAAACGATATGCGCCAATGGCCGCAAGGATCAGCACGACAATCCGGGCCAAACCCACGAACCATAACCACACCAATGGGCCTTCGTAAACGGTCGAGCGCAGCCAACTAGCCCGCATAATCCACCTGAACTAGGAGTTAGAAGTTAGAAGTTAGAAGTTAGGAGTTAGGAGTTAGGAGTTAGAAGTTAGGAGTTAGGAGTTAGGAGCCATTCTAACTTCTAACTCCTAACTCCTAACTCCTAATTCGTCATGGCCCTTTGTCCAACAAACGCTGCAAGCCCTCCGTGTTGGGGCTGCGTTTCATCGCCATATCGAGCGCGATCACGCCTCGACGGAGCAACCGATACAACGATTGGTTCATGGTCATCATGCCTTCACCGGTGCCGATTTCGATCATGGATGGAATCTGTTCGATTTTCTCCGCGCGGATGAGGGCGCGAATGGCCGGGTTGGGCGCCATGATCTCGAGTCCAAGCACCCGCCCGGTCCCGTCGGAGCGCGGAATGAGTTGCTGGACGACGACGCCTTCCAGCACGAACGAGAGTTGCGTGCGGACTTGGTCCTGCTGGTTCGCCGGGAACACGTCCACGATGCGGTTGATGGTTTGCAACGCGTCGTTTGTATGCAGCGTCGCGAAGGCGAGATGGCCGGTTTCCGCGACGGTCAGCGCGGCCTGGATCGTCTCGGGGTCGCGCATTTCGCCAATCAGAATCACGTCGGGATCCTGACGCAACACATGCTTGAGCGCGGCCGCGAACGATTTCGTGTCCGCGTGGACCTCGCGCTGGTTGACGATGCTGCGGTTATGACTGTGCAGGTATTCGATCGGATCCTCGACGGTGATGATGTGCACGCTGCGCTCACGGTTGATACGGTCGAGGATCGACGCGAGTGTCGTCGATTTGCCGCTGCCCGTCGCTCCGCAGACAAGGACCAATCCCGTCGGCCGGTAGGCGAAGTCGGCCACGATCCGAGGCAAGCCCAATTCTTCGAACGTCATAATCTCGTACGGGATCGCGCGAAACGCCCCCACGACTGACCCGCGGTCGCGGTAGACATTGAGACGGAAGCGGCTCAATCCTTCGATGCCGAAGGACAAGTCGCACTCCTTCTCCGCCTCGAACTCCGCCACTTGGTCTTCGTTCATGACGGTGTAGATGATTTCCTGCGTATCCTCCGGCTTGAGGCGTTCATAACCGGGCAACGGTTCGAGGCCGCCGTGCAGCCGCGCCATCGGCGGGGCGCCCACTATGATGTGCAGGTCGCTTGCCCCCGCCTCGACCACTTTCTTCAACAATTCCTTGATGCTGATGGACATGGCTGCGCTCTCCCCGGCGCCTAATCCGCCGTTGTGTGTTCGAGCACTTGCTCGATAGTTGTCTGGCCCTTCACGGCCTTCGATATGCCATTCATCCGCAACGTGCGCATGCCGCACTTCATGGCCATGAGCTTGAGCTGCGTGCCCGACGCCCGGTTCATGACGAGTTCCTGAATCTCCGGATAGTCCGGCATGGCCTCGATTACGGCCACGCGGCCTTTGTATCCCGTATTCTTGCACTTGGCACAGCCGCGGCCGCGAACGAACTGTGGCGGACCGTCTTCGTCGTTGTACTTATATTGGATGCGTTCGAGGACATCCTTCGGGACGTTGACGGGTTCCTTGCAGAAGCTGCAAACGCGCTTGAGCAGGCGCTGCGCGGCCGCCAACGCCACGGACGATTGCACCAGGAACGGTTCGATGCCCATGTCGACCAGCCGCGGAAACACACCGGAGGCATCGTTGGTGTGCAGCGTGCTTAAGACCAAATGGCCGGTCAACGCGGCCTTGACGGCAACGTCGGCGGTTTCGTGATCGCGGATCTCGCCGACCATGATTATATCCGGATCCTGGCGCAGGATCTGACGCAACACCTCGGCGAACGTCAGTCCGATCGCCGTATGGGTCGCGACCTGCGTGATCCCGAACAACTCGTACTCGATGGGATCTTCGACCGTGACGACGTTACGGGTGACGACATTGAGCTTGTTGAGCGCGCTATACAACGTGGTGGTCTTGCCGGATCCGGTCGGTCCCGTCATCAGAATCATGCCGTGCGGAAGGCCGAGCGCGTGGTTGAACGCCTCCATGGGCTGTTTTTCAAAGCCCATGCCTTCGAGGTCGAGCGTCAGATTGCTCTTGTCCAGGACGCGAAGCACGACCTTTTCGCCGTACTTCGAGGGCAGATACGCCACACGAAAATCGATATCGCGATTGTTGTACCGGATGTGGATGCGCCCATCCTGCGGCTTGCGTGTTTCGTCGATGCGATTGTTGCTGAGAATCTTGAGGCGGGCGACCAGGTTGGACTGCAAGTTTTTTGGCGGACCCTTGGCCTCTTCGAGCGTGCCGTCGACGCGGTAACGGATGCGGACTATTTTCTCGAACGGCTCGAAGTGGATATCGCTTGCCCCCAGTTCGAGAGCATTGAATAGGATTAGACGCACAAGACGCTTGACAGGTTCGTCTTCGGCGCCCGTCTCCAATTCCGAGACATCTTCGACCTTATCCCTGTCATCGACGACCTCGATTTCTTTCTCGGCGTCTTTGGCGAGTAGTTCGTCGTAAAGGTCGTGCGCTTTTCCGCCGCCGTAATTCTTATCGATGGCGGCCATCAGCTCCGATTCGACGGCTACGACCGGCTCGATCTCGTAACTGGTCAGCATCCGCAGATCGTCGAGGGCCATGATGTTCAGCGGATTGGACATGGCCAGGGTAAGCACATCGCCGGTAGTCGAAATCGGCAGCATGGCATGCTGGCGCGCGAGCGCCTCCGGCACTTCGGCCAAGACTTCCTTCGGGATGTTGTAGTTGCCCACGCGCATATGGGGGATGCCGAGTTGTTCGCTCAGCGTAATCACCAGATCTTCTTCGGAAAGGTACTTGCGTTCGACGAGGATGTGGGCAAGGTTCTGGCCCTGCGTGCGCTGTAGCGCGATGCACTCTTTCAGTTGTTCCTCGGTGACCAGGCCCTGCTCGAGCAGCAGGTCGGGCAAACGCCGCTTGATAACTTTCATCGCCATAGACAAGCACCTCGTAGGAGGCTGTAGGCTGCCTTACTTCCTACAGCTTCAAGCCTACATTCTCTATTCTCGTTAGGCCGATTCATCAATCCCCAGTTGCAGCAGAATATCGTTGGCCGTCTCACACGAAACCTGCCCTTCCAAAAGGTTGGCATACGCCACGATTTTACGCAAAGCGCCAATCATCTTACGCATGTCGTGCGTCACCCGCGTCGCGACCAGCGCCAGAATTTCATCATCCAACGCCGCGCCGCCCTGCGCCACCTGTTTCTTCAGAATGGCCACGCGCGCATCGAATTCGGGCGGGCGCACATTCGCCACAATACCCCCGGAGAAACGCGAGATCAAGCGCTGCTCGAGCATGCCGAGCCGGTCGGGAGGCTTGTCGCTCGCGATGATCACCTGGCGGTGTTGCTGCTGCAAGACGTTGAAAATATGGAAGAACTCTTCCTGCGCCTCGACGCGTCCTGCCAGAAACTGGATATCGTCCAGGATCAGCATGTCCCAGTGGCAATAATTCGCGCGAAACGCATCCGCCGCCCCATCGCGAACGGCCTCGATCAGACGCGTGGCAAACCGGCTCGACGAGACGTAGCCGATGCGCGCGTCGGGATGGGCCGCCGCGACCTCGTTGCCGATCGCGTTGACCAAGTGGGTCTTGCCGAGTCCCACCTCGCCATAGATGAAAAAAGGATTGTAGTCGCCACCGGGCTGCCCCGCCACCGCACGGCATAGCTTCACCGTGAAGACGTTGCCCTTGCCGACCACGAACGAGTCGAACCTGAACCCATCCAGGAGACGGTCGGAATTCAGCGCCGCCAGGACGTGCTCGTCGGATTCCAGGCGCGCCTCGAATCCATCGAGGACGCCCAGTGTCGGCACGAACGTGGATACCGACACATGTTTTTGTCGTTTGGCGCGTTCGGCATCGTGCATTTCAAGGTCGTGCAAACGCGTGCGCGCCACAGTGGTCGCCTCGTCGTCGCGCAATACCTCCTGGACCTCGGCGTGCAACGTCTCTTGAACTTCAGCCTGCTGCGCGTCCAGCGTGACGCTCGGCATCCGCGCGGCCATGGCTTCTTGCACCGCCGCAGTAACGCTGTCGCGAATCATCTCGCACAGATCCGCCGACTGAGCCGAGGACGCGTTTTCGGTTGCCTTCGCCTGTACCGACAGTTCCGCAATGGCTTCCTGCATCGCGCCCGCGACGCTTTCGCGGATCGTGCGGCTCAGATCTTCCTGCGATGGACTCGGCTTGTCATCCCGAAGCGCCGCATTCGGACGCCGAGCGTCTTCCTGCGAGCCGACCATCAGGTTGGCCATGGCCTCCTGCAACACCCCACCCACACTCTCGCGCGCGATCGCCGTGATATCCAACGGCAACAACTCACGCGACGCTACCGGTTCGGGCGCCGAGGCCGACTCCCGGATCAAGTTCTCCGTTACGGCGTCCATCTGGGCAAGCATCTCCGGCGAAGACTCCTGAATCTTCGCCGCCGGGAACTGCCGCTTGGGACCCAGCAACAACACACCCTCGTCGATATCGCGCTTTGCGCCGCCGAAGGCACGCGCAAACACCGTTTTCAGATGCTGCCAATCGCACAGAATAGGTTTAATCCGAAGATCCGGGCAGACCTTCTTGACCTCGTCGAGCGCCGCCGTATCCAGCGGATTCGCCATCGCCACCGTCAGGATCCGTCCCAGTTTGTCGATCGGAATCAAGTCGTGGGCCTGACACAATTCCTTCGGGACAAGTTCCAGCACTTCCTTCGATATATCGTAATCGAGCAGGCTGATGTGTGGAATGTGACACTGCTTGACAAGGCACAATACCAATTGGCTTTGCTTGATATGGCCCATCTCGACCAAGATCTGGCCCAGGAATCCACCGTGCTCCTGTTGATACGCCAAAGCTTCCTCGACATGCTCTTGCGCCACCAGATGCTCTTCGATCAGGATGCTGCCCAACCGCTTCGGCGTGGCAACTGTTGGCGGCGCCTCCGAAGAGACGCGGTGCGCAACGACAGCCTCCTGCAATAACGCGGGCCGATCCGAACCCTCGACCGGCGACGCTTGCGCGCCTGGATCGTTTTTCGACGACGGAACATTTCGCGTACGGAAACCTAGCATATCAAGCTGTCACCCTCTCATCCATAATCGTAGCATCCTCGAACCTTTACATCAACTTGTGTTACATCAAGAAACTGTCACATCGGCAAAACCGTCAGCCCCCCCGTTTTCGTCGCATGCCGTCGGCCAGCAGACGCTTAGTCGCTGAACCGCAAGCACTTGTACGCCATTATCCAACGCAACCGATAGAATAGGAAGCAAGAATCCTACCAATTTGGATTTGGGGTTTGGGGTTTGGGGTTTGGGGTATCTTCAATTTTTAGTTGGCGATCATCAAGCTTCTCAAAGCTCAGGCCTCAAACCCAAAACCCCAAACCCCATACCCCAAACCCCAAACCCCATCTCAACTTGTACGATTGATCGCCGACGTGTATTGTGGTGGCACGAAACCAAATTACCAGGAGGAGTCCGTCATGTCCGATCCAGTTGTACTCACCATCGAAGGCCCCATTGCTCGTATCGTCTTCAACCGGCCCGAAGTCTACAATGCGCTCGACGGTCCGTTGCTGCATCTCCTGTCCGATCACTGTATGGAAGTGGCGACCAACCCGAAAGTTCGCGCCGTCATCCTGACCGGCGCCGGCAAGGCCTTTTGCAGTGGCGCGGACCTGCGGATGCTGATCGCCAACCCAAACCAGATCGAACCGGCATTGTATACGCTGGCGGCAGTCCTACATCAGTCCGTGCTCGAAATCCGCCGCATGCGCAAACCCGTGATCGCGGCCATCAACGGCGTCGCGGCGGGCGCGGGCTTGGCCCTGGCGCTGGCGTGCGATTTCCGCGTGATGGCAAAATCCGCAATCCTCAAACAGGCCTACACCTCGTGGGGACTTTGCATGGACGGCGGGAGCACGTTTATGTTGCCGCGTCTGATTGGCTTGGCGCGCGCACTCGAAGTCGCCGGCATGGATGCGCCCATCACGGCTGAGAAAGCTCTCGAGTGGGGACTGGCTACGATGGTGGCCGACGACGAGCATGTTATGGAAATGGCGCAGGAGCTGGCGGAGGCCCTCGCGGAACGTTCGCAGCACGGGTTCGGACTCGTCAAGCAACTCCTGACCAATTCGTTCGACTCGCCGCTCGAAGTGCAACTCGAACACGAACGGGCCGCCATCACGGCATGCGGCACGCATCCCGACGGACGCGAAGGCATGGCCGCGTTCGCATCGAAACGCAAACCCGTCTTTCATCGCGAGGCATGAACAAGTTTGTAGGGCGGGATTGATTCCCGCCCCCGCAGTTCGGCGGGAATCAATACCGCCCTACAAAAGGGATTTGAACGATCGTGCTGGACAAACCGACCATCGGGCTGCTGCCGCTCTACCTCAAGTTGTACGACGACACATGGCCGTCGTTGCGCGATGCATTCGCGCCGTTTCTCGAAACGATCCGCGATGCGCTCGAGAGCGATGGTTGCACGGTCGTCACCGCGTCGATCTGTCGCGTGGCCTCCGAGTTTTGCGACGCGGTGAAAGAATTCGAAGCGGCGGATGCTGACTGTATCATGACGCTGCACTTAGCCTATTCGCCGTCGCTCGAAGCTATCGACGCACTACTGGCATGGCCGCGCCCGATCATCATGCTCGACACGACCATGGACGAGTCCTTCGGTCCGGATACCGCGCCCAGCCGAATCATGTTCAATCACGGCATCCACGGCGTTCAGGATCTCGCCAACCTGCTGCGACGGCACGGTAAACCATTCACGGTCGTGGCCGGCCACGCGACGGAATCGGAAGTAGTCCGGCGCGCCAGCCGAGTGGTCCGCGCCGCACGCGCCGCGCGTGCGTTCAAGTCGGCACGCGTCCTTCGCATTGGCGAAACGTTCGCCGGCATGGGCGATTTCGCCGTGCCAGACGACGCCCTCGCGCGCCAATTCGGCGCTATCGTCGATACGACCGACACGCGCCCGTTGCTGCACGCCGTCGCGAACGTGCCGGAGGCCGACATCGACGCAGAGATCGAATGCGACCGCAGCGCATACGTCGTGGATGCGTCGGACGATGTGCATCGCCGATCCGTTCATGTCGGCTTGGGCTTGCGGCATTTGTTGGACGAAGGCGCCTACACGGCATTTACGATGAACTTCCTCGCATTCGACCAACCCAACGGACCGCTCGATACCGTGCCGTTCCTTGAAGCATCGAAGGCGATGGCGCGCGGCCTCGGATACGCCGGCGAAGGCGACGCCTTGACCGCGATGCTCGTTGGCGCATTGAACGTCGGCTTTGGCGCGACCACCTTTACCGAAATGTTCTGTCCCGATTGGCGCGGAAAGAGCATCTTTCTGTCCCACATGGGCGAATTCAACCCCGCAGCGGCCAACGACAAGGCGCACATCGTCGAGAAAGATTTCCCATGGACGCCCGCGCGAAATCCCGCCGCAATCGCCTGCGCCCCCAGATACGGTCCAGCCGTGTTGGCCAATCTAGCGCCCGGACCGGACGGCACGTTCGCATTGATCGTCGCGCCGGTCGACGTGCTGGAAGACGCCTCACATCCCGAAATGAAGGCCGCCGTACGCGGATGGATACGTCCAAGCAATCCGCTCGAAACATTCCTCGAACGCTACTCGCTGCTCGGCGGAACCCATCACTGCGCCCTCGTTACCGGCTGCTGGAACGCGGCGGAAGCCGTGTCGGCTTTCGCATCGTTCGCAGGCATTCCATGCACGACCATTCGGTGAGATCATCGGCCATGAGTTCGGAAGTATCCCAAGCCTTCGATTAACGTATCGAGATTCGCCCATGGAACGCCGGGCGTAATCGAACTGCTCGCACCGAGGAATAGCCCCGTCGCAGGCCCCTCGCGTACAAGCCACGCCAACTCGTCGCGCACATCGGACGGCGTGCCGAACGGAAGGGTGCGCGTAACGGATACGCCCGCCCAGATCATGAGCGGACCCCCGTCGCGATCGTGCATGCGGCAGATGCGCGCATAGTCCATACCGCACTCGTACTGGAAACCCTGGAACCCGCCGATGCCCGCCTCGATGAGCCGCGGCGTCATCTCCATCAGGTTCCCGTCGCAATGCCAAAGCAACCGAATCCCGGCATCGAGAAGAGACCGCACGGCCCGCGCGAAATGAGGGAACCACATGCGGTCGAGCATGCGGACGTCGACGAGCGTGCCGTGTCCTTCGGCCATGTCGTGGTCCGCGCGGATCACTCGAGGCAGGCCAGCTTCGAGGATCGCCTTCGCGGCTCTCGCATTGCGCCGTTCCGCCAAGTCGGCCTGAAGAGCAAAGTCGCGTTCCATGATTTCCGGATAGACCACAAACGCCGTGAGGTAAGGCGCATAACCATACTCCGTGTAACGCAACCTCGGAAAATCGCAAAAACAGTCCCCGTACGGAACCTTGAGAATCGAAGGTCCAAGCAGATCCGCGACCGCGCGCTCTCCCTCGATCAGAGCCGTTACCGCTTGGGCATCATCCGCGCCAGTCGCCGCAATCTCGTGTTCGAGGCGCGGAAACACGACCCGCTCGAGATGCTCCGCCACGGACTCGCTCGAGTCGATGACGATGCCGTCCAACACGACCGAATCGCTGCCCGTCGTGGCGCCGCGCGTGGCGTCGTGGCCGAAGCCCTCGGCGGATAGCGTCAACGGATTCGTCGCGAGGTATTGGTCGATCATGCAGGCGCCAACTTTCCGTTGAAAGTCGCAATAGACTCCATCCGGATCGGCGCGGAACGCTCCCGGCGGACGTCCCGTCCTGTGTTCCATGAACGCCATATCCATCACATGGAGCATCCAACTCGGAATACCCGCGCAAGGCGCCATCATCAACGTCTTCGCAGCCAAACGCGCGTTGCCGCCTTCTTCAGCCGACGCCTGCGAAACAACGCCAAGAGTGGTCACTTTTTCTCTCCCTGCATAGCACTACAACACGGCATTTTCTCGCGCGTTGTTCGGCAAAACCAGCCCAACACCAAACCGTTTCATTACCCGCTCTTCTCTCAAATCCGAGATCCAAAATCTCAGATCTCAGATCTCAGATCTCAAATCACAGTCATCCCATAGGGGATCCGAAAAGCCCACGCTCTCCTCGTAAGTCGTTATAGGCTAAAGGCCGTGTCCGTGGCAACCTGAAACTGTCGATTGTAAATTTCGCATTCATCTTGGTGCTATGCGCGTGAAACCGCCGCATGCTGTTCCATAGGCCGCATGCCACACCCCGCTATCCCGATGCAAATCCAGGCAAATACGCTTGCTGGGGTGCGGCGAGCAACCGGAAGTCGCCACCTGCTGTCCCATAGCTTTGCAGGGTGGCCAGTAAGTCGCGGCG
>CAIYET010000613.1 GCA_903925285.1 Candidatus Hydrogenedentota bacterium
CGGCGAAAACGAGGTCCCCACGATGGCATGCGTCGCATCTTCGATACCCCACCGTGGGCTTTTCCGCACAGGGCCGCAGAGTTGGGTAGTGCCGACAAGTATTCGCCTATTTCCTGTGGCTCGGAATCGTTCTCTTTGAACTCCACCCACTCCGTCTCGGCGGGTAACTTCCGCAACTCATGGACCAAGCCGATGAGATATTCTGGCGTGCGATCAGTAGTCATGCCTCTGAATCTCCTTTGACCACACTTTCCTATTCCGTAGTCTCTCCCTGAATCCCTTGAGTTTCGCTAGGTGCCGCCATTGGCTCAGCGTATCTCGCAAATTCCCGTCTAAGCATCTGAACGATTCGACGATCAGTCGTTTCAAAACCCAAGGCTTCCACTTCTATAGCACCTTGCTGCCCAGGCGGGGGATTGCCGATTCGAGGAATTCCGATCGGAGCTGCCAATATTGCTCGCTCGGCCGACACAAAGAAGTAGAATCCCGGCATTGCCTTGTAAGGCAACCTAACCGGTTCGACACGGTAACCTTCATCCTTCGGGATACAGTTGCTCTTGCGTCCAGCAAGACAATTGAGAATGTCCTCGCATTCCTTGATGAAGAGGTCCTTCCTTTCCGTCTTTATCGTTCCGTGTGTCATAGTCTGGATGTTGATGAACTTCGAGAGCCACGCATCATGCGCCGAAGGCGACAGGCAGACAGATCTTATCTTCACCCTCGGATTTGTCAACGCTTGCTTGAAGCTGGCGTACCTTTCCTCGGTAACATTCCACGCGCCTGGTTGAATCGTGTAGGCGAAAAACAACACACCTTCCTTCGACTTGGCCGCTCGGTTGATAAGTTTTGTTAGGCGCTCCGCGAGTTGTGGGAACGAAGAGATTGCGTGTTTTCTGTCTAGAACAGCTAGGACTGTGAAATAAGTGCCAAATAGTGTTGCGGTACCAGTAACGAAAGTAAACAGCGCGGTGGGACTCTCAAGAAAAAGACACACATAATTTCGACCACTATAGATTGATGCGATGGCCAATGGTATTAATATTAAACACATTATCGTCACAAGGAACAGTACGGTATAACTCCACGCTTCCTTGTCCGCAAACACCCCAAATTCCTCCAGGCCGTGCTTGCGCCGGAAGCGATCCCATTTGGATTCGTCAGTGCATGCTCGTCGGAAAAGATCTTGAAAACGCATGTTGTCATTTCTCCTCAACAACTTGAAACGGAGACGTCTTCGATCTCGGCGGCGACGACGCACATCCATGCGAATCCCAAGCCTACACGTAGGCCGGCAAATATGCTGGGGAGCGTGGATGGCCAGATGACGTGCCGGAATGAGCGCCATCTCGAGGCTCCGAGAACTTTTGCGGCTTCGAGGTGAAGCCGCTCGATGTTGCTGACGCCGAGGAGGGTGTTTGTCAAAATGGGGAAGAATGACCCGACGAAGATCACGAACCATGCGGAAGCGTTGCCAATGCCGAGCAGGGCGACGGCTATGGGTATCCATGCAATGGGTGGAATGGGGCGGAGAAGTTCGAAGACGCCCATGATGGCCCTTTTGAGCGGGGGGATGAGGCCGAGCAGGAAACCTATGGAAAGGGCGAGAAGTGTCGCGATGGCAAAACCGATTACGACACGGCCCAAGCTTGCTGTCAGGTCCGGGAACAGGATACCTTCCCGGGCCAGTTCAAACAGTGCCTTGAAACATTCTATTGGTCTTGGAACAAGAGTGCCTGGATACATTCGGACTGCACATTCCCAGAACAAAAGCATTGCCGCCAGGACGGCAACCTGAATGCCGGTCTCTTTTATTTTGTTATTGAATTTCATCGATATTAGTATGCCACAAACTGTTCGCCGATTTCACTTTTTGACCTCAATGTTCCGGTTTCGGTGTTC
>CAIYET010000614.1 GCA_903925285.1 Candidatus Hydrogenedentota bacterium
CCTAAAGCCTAAAGCCTAAAAGCCTACTTCGCTCTTTAGGTTGAATCATGTCGGACATTAAAGACAAGCTCAAAGAACTGCTCGCGACGCGGGGCGTCATGACCGGCGCCGAATGGGGACGCCAGCGCGCCGAACTCGATGAACGGCGGCAACGCGGCGACTTCGAGATCGATCGTTGCGTGCCCGGCGACGCGATGGGCGACATGGACGACCATTTCTACCGCGTCGTGAATACCTTCCCGCCCGAAACGCGGCAAGGCGGTCTCGCCCTCGGCGACTTACTCGATACGATTCCCGAACACATCGCGTTATCCGCGCGCGATCCCGACCTCGACGACTTCGATCCGGCCACGGCCCTTTTCATCGATACGGAGACGACCGGCCTCGCAGGCGGCACGGGGACTATCCCGTTTCTCGTGGGTGTGGGATTTTTCCAGGACGGCGCGTTTCGGCTCGAACAGACGTTCATGCGCGACTTCGACGAAGAAGAACCGATGCTGCGCTATTTGGGTGAACTGTTCGCGCGCGGGACCTCGGTCGTCAGCTTCAACGGCAAGAGTTTCGACGTGCCGCTGCTTCGGACGCGATTCATCGCACACCGCCTGCCGTTTCGCATGGACGCTCTGCCGCATTTCGACCTGCTACACGCCGTGCGCCGAATCTGGAAGTTGCGCGTCAAGGATTGCAGCCTCAACAGCATCGAGCGCCACGTGCTCGGCCTCGAACGCCACGGCGACGTGCCGAGCGCCGAGATTCCCTCGATCTGGTTCGACTACCTGCGCACGCGCGACGCCCGCGAACTCAAACGCGTCTTCTACCATCACCGTATGGATGTCCTGTCGCTCGCCGCGCTCACGGCGCTACTGTCCAAGCGCCTCGCCATACCGCAAGGCGAAGGCTTCGAGCATGCCGAAGACCGTTTATCCGTCGTACGTCTGCACTTCCAGCAACGGCATTACGACGACACCATATCGCACGCCGAACAGTTTCTCGGTCTCGAACCGGACCCGGATCTGCGGCGCGAATGCCTTGCCATGCTCGCCTTCGCCAGCAAACGCCGCCAGGACTGGCAACGCATGGAAGACGCATGGAACCTCATGACGCGCGAATGCCCGAACGACCCGCTGCCGCGCCTCGAACTCGCCAAACATTACGAACACCGCGCGCGAAACCTTATCGAAGCCCAGCGCATGTGCGAAGAAGGCATCGCGCTGCTCGAAACGTGCGACGACGAGCCCGCACTGCAATCGCTCCAATACCGCCTCGATCGCATCCGCCGAAAACTCGGCAAGGCCGACGCAGAGTTCCAGGAGCCTTGTGAAAAGTAGAAACAATTCTGCGCTCAGGTTAGAATACCCCCGTTGCATAATTAGGAATTAGGAATGTCGAGCAACACACGAGCGCCGCTTGTGTTCATTCCTAATTCCTAATTCCTAATTCCTAATTACAGAAAGGACGGAATACATGCAAAAAGCGTTGATCATCGAATCGAACGGATCGGGCAAAGAGAAGTTGGATGCGCTATTGGCGGACGGCTGGGAAGTGGTCTCGATTACCGCCAACCACGGCAAAAGCTACAACGATTTCCTGATCATTCTCGATAAGGAATAGCCGGACGCGCCCGTTGATTCCCGGCAGGATGCATACTACAATAAACCATGGAAAACCGAGGGCGCCCTCAGTTGCGAACAAAGGGATATTGCCCTTGATTGCATTGTTGCGCCTAAGCCGCCTTAAGGAGAGGTGTCGTATGTCTATCCAAGATCTCCATGTCTATGGTTCATGTAGTCGATTATCTCTCTATCGACGGAGCGTCTTCGCGATGATCGTCGCGATACTCCTCAGTGCGCCTGCAGCGCTTGCGACATGGGTTCCGCAACTGGTCAAGGACATCAATCCCGCCGGGGCCTCCAGTCCAAGCAAGCTGACGGCGGTTGGCGATGCCCTCTTCTTTGCCGCGACGGATGACGTGCATGGCAAAGAACTCTGGAAAAGCAACGGCACGGCGGCGGGAACATTCCTCGTCAAGGACATCAATTCCGCAGGCGACGCGAGTCCACACGGGATGACCCCGATAGGCGGGACGGTGTTCTTCGGGGCGACGGACCCGGAGAACGGCTTGAGTTTGTGGAAGACGAACGGCACGGAAGCGGGCACGGCGCTCGTCAAGGCATTCCATAACACGACCACGGGTGCGGTGCTCTTCCCCGCTGCCATGAACGGACAGTTGTTTTTTTTTGTGGACAGCACACTGGGCACAGGACTCTGGAAGAGCAACGGAACCGACAGCGGCACGGTGTTCATTCATGAGTTTCCGGCTTGGGGCGACCCCCTTTCGCATTGCATGGCCGCGTATCACGATATGCTCTATTTCGCCGCAGGCACTTTCAGCGATCTGGCACTCTGGAAGACTGACGGTACGACGCCCGGCACGGTCATAGTAGAAAACTTTCCCGGAAATGGTTTCTCTCTGCAGCCATACAATCTTCAGATCGTGAAGGATTCTCTTTACGTGAACGCGGGCGACGCCACGACCTATTCCTCGCTGTGGCGATTGGACGAAGCGTCAGGAAATGCCATCTTGATATCGCCGCGCCTCAACACTTCGCCATGGTTCTCCACGCTGTCTTCAATGCTCACATATCCGGGGTGGATGATGCCGGGACCGGAACCCGTCATCGACAATACGTTGTGTTTCCCCGTGTACCTGGATGGTTTCAGCGGGCTAGCGAAAACCGATGGGACACCGGAAGGGACAGAGATCGTCAAGACCTTTGAGGGCCCGACAGTGCCTGATGGAATACAAATGATAGGAGCCAAAGTGGGCGTCATTCACGGGGAATCCATATTCCTGGTTGCTTTGGTGGATCTGGGGGTTCAAACCGTAAACATGGCGCTTTGGAAAAGCGACGGTACCGCGGAAGGCACAACATCCCTGAAACAAGTCAACGCACCCATAGCGGGCGGAGCGCTCGCCACAGACATTATGGGTGTTTCAGGGACGCTCTTCGTCGGGATCAAGGATGCCGATCACGGCACGGAAATGTGGATCAGCGACGGCACCGTGAGCGGCACGCAACTCTTGCAGGACATCCGCTTGGGAACGGCAAGTTCTTCGCCTGACTTCTTCACAGAAGTCAACGGCAAACTATTCTTCTCGGCCAGCGACGGGAACTCCGGACGCGAGTTGTGGGTGTGCGCTTCGAACGCCGTGCCGCCGAGCGCGGCGTTCTCGGGAACGCCGAC
>CAIYET010000615.1 GCA_903925285.1 Candidatus Hydrogenedentota bacterium
GTCAGAGCACGTCTCACCCCGGTCTTGGTATTTAGTTCCATCGTTTGGCTCTTCATGCTTCTCATCGCCGGTTTAACGTCTCTCGATGCCATCTCAACCCCTCGCTTTCATTCGCATTTTTGCCTTGCGCATCATCTTCTCGACACGCTTGACCTTGCCCCTGGGAATGATCCTTTCGCCCTTGTGGAGATTGGCGATTCCGGTCTTCCGAGTCTTTCCACCACGCTTGTACGAGACAGGAGTTATGCGATCACTGGAGGCGCGGTCCATCTCATCCTGGCCGCTCCGAGACAGGCTCGACCCGGCAGCACTTATTCCCCGCGCAGTTCCGGTATCCTTCCATCTCTTTTTCTGGGACGGCCCGCTGGTCGTACTCACACTGCTACCCGGAACTGTTGGATCACTCGTGTAGTTGCCGCCGCTTCCAATCTCTGCCATAGCAACCTCTTAAAACAAAGGGCAGGGCCTAGACCCCGCCCCCGGTTATTCCTTCGATGATCCTCAGAGCCCGATCAACAGCAACTCGAACGTCAATGCGGACAAATCAACGTTGGCCGCAACCTGCGAATCTCCATCCCACATCTCCAACTTCGAAGTTGCGGTCTGCCACACAGGTTTGAACTGCTGCTGGTTGCCGGCCGGAATGACAGTGAGTACCTTGTCCATCCCGACATTGCCTGTACTCTCGGTGCTTCCCCCGATGCCTTGGATCAGGTAGCCGCCGGTTGGGTAGTCCGAGAGAGCGGGTTGGAGGTTGACCAACTCGCCCCTCAGATTTCCTAGCGACAAGTCGCCATCGGGGAGTTTCGTGATTGTATAAGCCATCGCTTGCCTCCCTTAGATGATGTCGCAGTTAACGAGTACATCGCACAGGCCGCTGGAGATTGCTGTCATCTGCACTCCGAACGAACGACTCGATACACCGCCTGTGCTGTTGCTGACTGCCACGCCGTTGGTTACCCAGTTGCCCGATGCCGCCACGATCAGGTTGCCAACGCCAGCCGAGCCGCCAGTTGGCCCGTATGCGCCCTTCAGGTATCCTGCCACCTGAATGATGCACTGAGATCCTTCCAGCATCGCGTCCGTGAGGCCGCTGATGTCCGTGGTGTTGGGCATGAGGTATCCAGCCGCTCCCGAAAGACCAAGCAGTGCTTCCGACTCGACTCCGGTAACTGTCGTGAACGTGTTGTCCACCCAGTACACAGGAGCCGGGCCAGTAACAGGGGACGGCTTGCCGATTGAAGTGTACTCGACGAGCATAAAGATCGCCGGAGAGCCGCTTGGGTTGGTCACGCTGGTTGCCGTGACGCCAAAGTACCTTTGACCGAGCACCTGATTCTCGCCCAATCCCGCCCAAGGAGGAAATGCGCCCGCTTGGTTATACAGGAAGGTGCGAGTCTTGCCTGTGTCGATCTGAAGAAGCTGGTTGCTTGGATTGAAAAATGCCATGTCAGTTCTCCTCTCTCACAGGCCGCTGAAGGCAAGGTTGCCCATCAGTCGGGGTGCATCGA
>CAIYET010000616.1 GCA_903925285.1 Candidatus Hydrogenedentota bacterium
CTCCCCCGAATGACTTTCCCCGTATTCGCCGCTCGCGAGCGCCGTTTTTAGTGCTCGCGCTCAGCCGTTTTTAGCGCTCGCGCTTCCCCGTCCTCACCAACTGCTCGCGCACGAAATATGCAGCGTGTGGGTATCTGCGCTAGCTCTTTCTGTTCCCTCGCCAACAGCCGCAGGAGACGTTTTTCAAAGTGGTGGATTTGCGCCTCTAAGTACGGCGCTTTCTCTCGTTCAAGAAGACATTTGTAGAGCCATGCTGTGGCACCGATAATATCGCCCCGTTCCAGACTTTTCGTAGCGCTCTGGATAAGATCGCAGATCGCCGTTTGATGGATCGCAATCTGCAGTTGTATCGTTTCCATTTTCTCGTTGGCCCTACCGCGGCGGTATTCCTCTGTGACGTTTTCTTGCATAGCCTTACATTGTGCGGGTGTTAGTCGGGTGAGCCTGAAACCGTGTGTTCGGTTAAGCCATTTCAGGTCGAGGCGGCACAGGGCCTTGTCCAGTTGGAAAAGGTCGTCGCGACGTTGCTGAATTCGGTTGCAGTGGCTAAGCATGTCGTCCACATGACTTTTGAGTCTTACCGGATTATTTGAATCAAGCCCTATTCTCTTGAGAACCTTCAATGCCATGGTCACATCAGAAGCCGTAGCATTCGCAAAACCCACATCGCTGCCGATGCGTTCCTTGATCAGACGTTCTGCCTTGACAATAAACTTGTCCGGACAGTGATCGTCGTTTCCGTGCGCATCTCGATGTCCCGGCCTCCGCCCATAAATGGCCCTGACAAAAGGTGATCGTCCGCTCTTGCAACGAGCAAAGAATCGTGACATCCGTTTTTCCAACGCCAACCACGGGCTACAAATCTCGCTGGAGTCCATGAGAGCATCCAGGAAGAGTCGATATTTAAGGTTGAGCGAGCACCCCCAAGTGACGATAGCCACCGGCCGGATCGCTATGGCCTCTGTGCTGTGGTTTTCCGCCGGGCCGCAGATGGGTCATGGAAAGCCAGAATCCATTACGCATTTCCGTCTTCAGCACCCCCTTTCGCGTCGTGGTTATCCCGACACCCAGGGCGAAAAAAGGGGATCATCCCGATGCTGGGGTGTCCTCTTTCGTGAGTCCGCGGTCCCTCGACACGGAGGACGGTGCCGGACAAGAAGATCTTACCGCTGACTAGTGCGAGCGCCACTTCGCGTCTCGTAAAGAGAACTGGACCGACCTGTAAGCGCGAGAGTTCCAACGATTTGAGTCTTGGGTAGCTTCCGTTGTTCCGAAGAGTGATTCCGCTACGGTATCATTCGGAGTACCCAACCTAGCGGGGAGGCAGATTCGAATTGCCGTCCGTGGGTTATCTTTGGGTTCCCGCGACAACGATCTACGGTACAGTTGTGGCCGGACCACAGAGGTTTGCCACCCCGTCCACACATTAACCCACCTTCGGAACCGTGCTCACGCCCGTGGTCCTATTGTGGCGAGCGGCGGGCCTGCGTCTATTGCGTGGGGTCTTGCTTTTGGACATACTGGGCAATCTCGTACGTGTGTTTAAGTTGCATTACCGGGCGTGGCAAGACACCGCCAATGCGGTTGGCAGCCGTTTCCGGGCATGATTCTTCCTTTTTGACAGAGGGAGGTGTTGGGTTGTCCGAGATTTTCGTCGATGCCGATGGTTGCCCGGTGAAGGAGGAGGTCTATCGCGTAGCGGAGCGCTACGGACTGAGAGTAACCTTGGTGGCAAACTCATGGCTGCGGATTCCCGATGCCGAGTGGCTCGCTCTTGTGGTTGTTGGCGATGGATTCGATGAGGCGGATGACTGGATTGTCGATCATGTAAGCCAGAACGACATTGTGATTTCAGGAGACATTCCGCTTGCCGCCCGTTGCTTGAAAAAGGGCGCGCGTGTTCTGGGTCCAAAGGGCTACGTGTTTGCGGACGCGTCGATCGGCGATGCACTTGCCAGCCGTGAACTTTCTTCTCAGCTCCGCGACGCTGGAATTATGACTGGCGGCCCAGCGCCCTTCGGACAACGGGATCACTCGCGCTTCCTCCAGCGTCTCGATGCACTGGTACATGAGGTCCTTCCTCCCGACCAACTGAAGAAGACAAGCTGAAGCTTTAGAACGAGGTATGAATGAACACAGAACATATCGCAAAAATAACGCGTGAGATGAACTTGGCTGCCGGGCAGGTAAAGGCCGTGGCAGGACTTTTTGCGGAGGGGGCGACGATACCGTTTGTTGCGCGGTATCGAAAGGAGGCTACGGGGGCGTTGGACGAGGTGGCGTTGACGGGAATTCGCGACCGCCTGGAACAACTCGATGAACTGGACAAGCGCCGCGAGGCCGTCCTGAAATCGCTCGATGAGCGCAACCTGCTCTCCGATGTCCTCAAAGCCCAGGTGATGGGCGCGGAGACCATGACGGCGCTCGAGGACATCTATCTGCCTTTCCGTCCGAAACGGAGGACGCGCGCCACGATAGCTCGCGAGAAAGGCCTCGAACCGCTCGCGCTGACGTTGCTGGCCCAGGAGATCGCGGACGTCATGGCCGAGGCACAGCGATTTGTCGATACGGAAAAGGGCGTTGCGGATGCCGGAGAAGCCATCGAGGGCGCCCGTGACATCATTGCCGAAATTGTCAGTCAAGA
>CAIYET010000617.1 GCA_903925285.1 Candidatus Hydrogenedentota bacterium
CCATCGTTAGCCTCATGGGGACCACCTCCGTTTCTATCTGGAGAACAGTCCCGCCCGGTCAAATCCATCGACCTATTTCGAGTAGATTTCTTCCGTGAGGCAACGAATCCATTTCGAGTAGATTTATTATGAGGCAATTCGTCGCGTTGACTCTCATCGATGCCCTTTGGTACGATGAGGCCATGATGGATCGGCCGATTCGATACAAATGCAGTCGGCTTAAATGGATAGGCGCCTCGTGGTTGTTATGCTTGGCTGCGTATGCGGGCACGGTGGTTTCGCGTGTCGAGCCCGCCGATGTAGCCGTTCGGTACACGCGGGCCTGCCAAGACGGCACGTGGGACATGGTCGTGAAGATGACTGCCTGGATGCGCGACCGTTTGGATCGGGTCGCCGCAAAGGATGCCTCTTCCGCCAAGCGCGAAGCGGTTGTGAAAGAATTGTCCGATTCGTTGCGGCAGCGTACCGCGGAAGGCAACCGGTTGCGCTCGGAAGGGATTGAAGATGTGTATCTCTTCGCGCCAGGCGCCACAGTGCGTTTGCTGCGAACCGATGCCGGGCGTACCGATTTGGACCGCCCCGTGTGTGGGCGTGCATGGTTGGAAGTGACGTATCCGACGCGCGAAAACGCCCCGCGCGACGAAAAAGGCCGTGCAATCCGCTCGTTGGTCGCTGGGTTGAACGCCTCAGGCGATGGATTGATCCTGAAGGCGAGAGTGCTGGGAAACGCCGAAATCGACATGGATTCGATAACGTATCGTTGGGACGACGCCGGTGGCTATAAAGGCCGTATCGAGCCTTGAAGCCCCAAGCTTGGGAAAGAACGGTAATGGAGGTATACTATGCCGCTAGCAACCTGTCCGCGCTGTAAGAAGATCTTCGAGAAGACCCGCGTGCTCGTCTGCGGGAAATGCCAGGACGACGAGAATGCGGATTACGACAAGATCCGCTCTATATTGGAGCGGAATCCGAATTTGAACGCCGAACAGGCGGCAGAGGAAGCCGAGGTTCCGGTACAATGCGTCACACGGATGATGCAGGAGGGGCTGATATCGAACGTTGTCCTTTCCGGCTCGGTCAAATGCGGACGCTGCGGCGCACCGGCGATCAGCCTGAGCAAAAAGTTGTGCCAGGGCTGCCTCGAAAAACTCAATGCCGAAGTCGCCTCGGCCCAAAGCAAAATCAAGCTTTCACAGAAAAAGAACGTTCAAGTCAGCGAATACCTCCACGCCCGCAAGGCCTTCGAGGACAAGAAACGTTAGACATGGAAAGGATGAATTGGTGATTACGGATTGTAGATTGCGGGTTGTAGATTGTGGATTGTTGCTGAAGCCTGAAGCCTACAGCCTACAGCCTACAGCCTTTTTCATCCTTTATTCTTGCCTGGAAGTCCTAGTCGGATGAAGATCTTCGATGTGTCGATGAAATTCGCGGTCTCGATTACCCTCCTTGTCGCGGCCCTTGCGATTTCGTGCTTGGCGTATGCCGGGCTGGCCTCGTTCTCCATACGCATCCAGGACGACCTCCGAGTGGCCGACGTCGATGTCGTGGACATGGGCGGCGAGTCCTACGTGTCGCTGTCCTCCCTGGTAAATCAGATGGGCGGCGGGTGCCGTGTTACACCGGAGCGCGTGCAAGTGGACTTGGCTGCGAAGGCAGCATGGCTGAACCTCGATGTCACACAAGTCAGTTCTTCGTTGGGCGTGTTCAACCTGGCCCATCCCATGCACGGCAAGGACGGCGAGGCCTTGATCGCCTTGATCGATGTCGTTCCGTTGTTCCAGAAAGCGTTCAACCTAGCCATCAAACAAGACTTGCCCGTTCAGGCCGCTCCATCCATCGCCGAACCTTCCTCGGCGCCCGCGACGCCGGAGGTCACGAGCGAACCGCTGCCGAAAGAGCCGCCTGCAACGACATCCGAGCCGCCGCCACCCGTGCCACCCCAAAAGGGCGGCGAACCTCCCGCACGCGTGGTCAAACGCACCATTCAGGTTCTGATCCTGGATCCCGGACATGGCGGATTGGATGCCGGTTGCGAAGCGGAAGGCGGTTTGAAGGAGAGCCAGCTCGCGCTCAATATCGCCGTGAAGGTCCGTAATGCCCTCGAAGGAAGTCCCGTCAAAGTATTGCTCACGCGCGACAAAGACAACGAGACGGCTCGGGCCGAGCGCGCGGCTTTTGCCAACAAGAACAAAGGCGACCTATACATCGCCATCCATTTGGGCGCGGGATTGTCCAAGACGGGCCACGGTATCGAGGCATTCTGTTACGACCCCGAACAGAGCGACACGCCGCAAGCTTCGGCTGAAACAAAAGCCGTCGAGCGGCCCGGCAAGGACTACGCCGAACAGAGCATGGCCGCAGCGAAAGTCCTGATCGATTCCGTTGCTGCTGCGGCGGGACAGGACGTGCGGGGCATCCATCAAGTGCCGTGCGCGATCCTCAACGATATCGATATGCCGGGGTTTATCCTTGAAACCGGCTATATCAACAATCCCGCCGAAGAGTCGCTGTTGTTGACCGGCGAGTATCAAGACAAAATCGCCAACGGGCTTGCAGAAGGCATCAAGAAACTCGCGACCCAGCCGGGAGGAGTCAAACCGTGATGAACCGTGCCTGGCGGCGCGCGATGCTGCGGCGGACGTTGTTGTGGGTGTGGGCTATGGCCACGGTGGCCCTCGTGGCCTGCGTCGGACTGCTCGCGCGCGAGATGATGCGCGGAGGCGTCGCCCCGCTCGCGTTCATGCGTACCGAACCCAAGGCCGCCACGGTCCGCACGGAACCCGCTGCTCCTATGGCCAACAAGGAAATCACGCTCTATTTCGCGGACGCCGAAGCAAAAATGCTGGCGCCGGAATCCGCCCATATCGAGGCCGGCGATTCAACCGTCGAGAATTGCCGCAAGGCGCTCGATGCATTGATTCATGGCCCGCGCGATATTTTGACGCCGATCTTGCCGTCTTCGACTCGCATCCGCGGTCTCTACATGCTCGAAGGCGGCCAATTAGTCGTCGATTTTTCCATCGAATTCACGCGCGAGCTTAAAAAGGCCAGGAGCGCGTCCCTCGAATCCTTGATGGTCTACGGCGTCGTCGACACGCTGGCCAACGACGCCCTGCGCGGCGCGAAAGAAGGCGGCGTGGCCAACGTCCGGTTTCTCGTCGAAGGCACCGCACCGCACGAAAGCTTTCCAGCTCATCTTGACTTGAGCGGACCCATCAAGCCCGACTCCCGGTGGATTGTCGGCGGCGGAGCCTGAAGACCCATGGCCACGAACCAACCGGCGATAGGCATTTTCGACAGCGGCGTGGGGGGGCTGACCGTCCTGCGCCAAATCGCCCAGCGGCTCCCAAGTGAATCGCTCATCTATCTGGGCGATACGGCGCGCGTCCCCTACGGAACCAAATCGGCCGATACCGTCATCCGATACGCCCGGTCGTGCGCGGCCATCCTGCTCGAAGAAGGCGTCAAATTGCTCATCGTCGCCTGCAACACGGCCTCGGCGTTCGCGCTCGATACGCTGCAAGCCGATCTGGATATCCCCGTCATCGGCGTGATCGAGCCGGGCGCGGTGTCGGCACTGAACACGACCCGCAACCGCCGGATCGGCGTCATCGGAACCGCAGGGACCATCGGCAGCGGCGCATATCCAGACGCCATCCACGCGCATGCTCCCGATGTCGAAGTCTTCGTTCAGTCATGCCCGCTGTTTGTGCCCTTGGCCGAAGAAGGCTGGACTTCGGGCGCGGCGCCCCGGATTATCGCGCGCACCTATCTCGAACCGATGATCCGGCAAGGCGTCGATACGCTCGTCCTCGGATGCACGCACTATCCGCTCTTACACGACGCCATCGCCGAAGTCATGGGCCACTCCGTCGCGCTCGTAGACAGCGCCGAGGCCACGGCGTGCGCCGTCGAGGCTATCCTGGAAAGCATGGGAATCGAAGCCGATGGCGAGCAGCCGCCGGGAAGGCGATTTCTCGTGACGGATGCCCCGGACAACTTCGCGCGTATCGGACGCCAGTTCTTGGGATGCGATATCGGGATCGTCGAATGGGTGGATTTCTGATGATCAAACCAGAAACGCCCCAAACCGAACCGCGTGTTCCCGAAGCCGAACCGACGCCAGTTCCGGCAGGATTGCCGCACCCGTGGATTCGCGTTGCCGCAGGGTTGGGGATCTGCATCGTGGCGGCGCTGACAGCCGTCATGCTCGCCCAGTATTACGTCAAATCGCGTCCCTTGAATCTGCGCGAACAGACCACCGCGTTGGCCGAAACCTTCGAGCAGGCATTGGTCAACTGCCGCGTTCCCAAGGAGAGCATTGCGCGCGGGAAACAAGAACCGCACTTGGACGCAGAGGCCTCATGGCTGGCGGTGACATTCGATGTGGACCTCCCGGAGACCATGGACGGCTCGGCTCTGATAAAACTGGTCGCGCGCCGTATGCAGCCGTACAATGTCGCTCTCATCGAATCTTCTTTCGAGAATTCCGTTCGTAAGGCGGTAGCGTCGCTCGGCGAACGCGAGTTCATCGTCCTCGATATCAAAGAGAAACCGCCCAAAACGGACTTCTCCGAGGCATGCGAACGCGTGGTGCGCGGCGTGAACGCTTGGCTAGAAAGCCAGGGCGTTTCCAATGCCGACATCGTGATGACGCCGCCCGAGCGCAAGGAAGACAACGATGCGATCTGGCAATACATACACATGAGCGCACCGTGTCCCGCAGGTATGCCGCTCGATTCCATCGAGACTCAAGTCCGCGAAACCAGCCAACAAAGCCTCGGAACGGTTCGCGTGGCCGCCAGCATCGGACTCGGTGGCACAACCAGCTTTACCGCTTCCTTAGACGGACGCACCTGCCTGGACATCGTCCTGACCCGCACCGAAGTCGAGCCGCCTGACGAAGAGCCGTCCGTCGGCACGCTTCCCTCGTTACATGCAAGCCCCGGACAAGAAAATCTGGATGCGGGGATTCCCAATATCGAGGATCTTCCCCTCGATTCCGCCGACCTCGAAGATATGGAGTTAGGCCGAAAGCTGACCGGCGTATCTACGCCGCCCAACGAAATTCCACGTATCGCGCTCATCGTCGACGACGGCGGGTACGGCGGCCCCGCAACCAACAGCTTCCTCGCGCTCGACCCGAAACTCACGCTCGCTATTCTTCCGAACACGCCTTTTGCAGCACGCACGGCCAAGCGTGCGCAGGAACTCGGTTTCGAAGTGATACTTCACATGCCGATGGAAAGCAAGGAAACGCCCGGACGTCTCGCGACCAACATGAGCGAAACCAAGATGCGGCAGCGGCTCGATGACGATCTCGCCCAAGTTCCCGGCGCTGTCGGCGTCAACAACCATATGGGATCGGTATTAACCGCCAATACCGCCGCCGTCAATCGCTTCATGAAGTGCCTGGCCGGGCGCGGCCTCTATTTCATCGACAGCCGGACCACCGCCCGCACCACCGCGTTCGACCTCGCACTGAAAAACGAAATCCCGGCCGGCACGCGCGACGTGTTTCTCGACAACAACAAAGAACCCAATTACGTTATCGGGCAATTCAATCACCTAATGGATGTGGCCAAAGAGCGCGGGCAGGCCATCGGCATCTGCCATTTTAGGGCCACGACAGCCCAAGTGCTCGTCACCATGCTGCCACAACTCGAAAAGAACGGGATCAAACTCGTGCACGCGTCCGAACTCGTGCAAAGACCCGCCGTCGTAAAACCCCTAACAGTGCCCATGCCCACCCCGCAAGAAAAAACCGCCAACACCGCGCCGATCCCGGCGAAACCACGTCCCTGAAAAATCCGTGAATGCCTTCCATGCCCATTTTCCGGCGCTTCGTAAACTTTTTCGTAACACCCTGCGCCAGTCTCTGCACTAACGAGATGAAGAAGGAGACGGCGATAGAGCTGAGGACAGCACGTTGACGTCACAACGAAAAAAAGGAGAATGTAGCCATGAAGAAAACGAGTTCGCTACTGAAAGACAGCGTAAGAAACGCAGTTCCCCTTGTCGCGGCGTTACTGATAGTTGGAGGGTATGCCTTCCTGTGTCCGTACGCGACCGCACAAGAGCCGCCACCGCCGCCGCCACCGGCCGCCGTGGTCGATGCGCCACCTGTGCCGCCGCAGTCGGCTGCCGAGGCGCCCGATGGTCCGCGTTCCGGCGATGGATTCAGAGGACCGCAAGGTCGCGACCGTCGTCCCGGGGGACGTGACGCGGAATGTTCTGAAGGTCCGCCGCAGCGTGGAGAAGGTGGACGGGACCGCCGTCAGATTGATCTCGTGCAACGCTTCAAGGACCTCGATGCAAATGGCGATGGCGTGATTACGCAGGTGGAGTTCATGGATTTCCATGCTCGGATGCGTCCGCAAGACGGTCGTGGTCAGAGCCGTCGTGAAGGCCCGCCCGCATATGGCAAATCCGACGACCGCCAAGGTCCGCCCCCAAACAGACCTCGTGGCCCGCGTCGTGACGATGACATGCGCGGTCCCGGAGGCCCGGAACGTGGTCGTCCGGAACCTCCGAATGGCGAACGTGGCGAATGGAATGACAGGCCCATGGATGGCTCCCGCTGATTGATTCGGAAACGCTCCGGCGAAGATGCGGCCAAGCCCCGTCTCGCCGGAGCGCTTTTGCGTTCTACCGGCTGAAGTCGGCGCTACAACATGGCATCGATTTGCCTTAGATTCGGCA
>CAIYET010000618.1 GCA_903925285.1 Candidatus Hydrogenedentota bacterium
CCATCGTTAGCCTCATGGGGACCACCTCCGTTTCTATCTGGAGAACAGTCCCGCCCGGTCAAATCCATCGACCTATTTCGAGTAGATTTCTTCCGTGAGGCAACGAATCCATTTCGAGTAGATTTATTATGAGGCAATTCGGGCATTTGACTGCCTGCGTATGCGATGTTACACTGGATGCGCGCCTGCTTGGGAAGCCATGGATTATAGAAGAGGTCCACGCATTGTTGACATCATCGGGAAAAGCACCCCTCGTTCGTGAATCGATATGGATCTTCCTCGTTAGCATGACCCTTATGCTGTTCGAGGTCAACCTGATCCGGCTGTTTTCCATTCTGACTTTCTACCATCTGGCGTTTTTTGTGCTGGCCATCGCCTTGTTTGGTATTGGTCTAGGAGGCTTGTACGCGCAGATCCTCCGCGAACGGAGCATCGGTTCTGCACATTCGCCCCATAACCTGGGTATCTTGCCCATTTTGCTGGCCGTGAGCGTTCTCGCCGCGACGTGGATTCTATTGGCCCTTCCCTTGCGCGAGATGGGCGCGGAAGGAACCATCGGCAAGCTCCATTGGATTTTCGTTGCCTTTCTTGCAGCCGCCACGCCGTTCTTCCTCGGCAGCATGTTCATTTCCACCATCTTCGCCGCGCGGCCGGAGGGCGCAAACAAACTCTATTTCAGCGATTTGCTTGGCGCGAGCACAGGGTGTCTCTTGGCGGTGGCATCGTTGCAGTGGCTGGGCGGGTTGAATACGCCGTTTTTGATCGCGGGACTTGCCCTCCTGCCCTCCCTGATCCCGCATCGCGAAGGCCCCAAGTGGTTGCGTGTAATTGCGGCAGGCGCTCTCTTGGTCGTAGCGGTCCTTGCAGTAGGCCAGTCCAAATGGAGCCTTCTCGATATCCGACGCCAAGGCCCCGTACACAAGGTGCTGTTCTCCAAATGGAATTATTTTTCGCGTATCGAGATCGAGGAGTTTCCGGGTTGGCGCGGATGGCGCCCCAGCAAAAATTACACAGGTCCCGTACCCGAGCATTTGCGCCTGACCCAAGATGGCCGCGCGCCCGCGTTCATCGTGCCCTTCGATGGAGATTTCAGCAAGGTCGAGTACCTGCGTTACGATATCACGGCAATCCCGTTCTACATCGCCAACGCTCAACGGGTGCTGGTTATTGGAGCCGGCGGCGGGCGCGACATTCTTGCGGCAAAGCTCTTTGGCGTGCCCCATGTGACGGGAATCGAACTCAATCCAACCACCGTCGCAGCGATGCGCGGGCCGTTCCGCAAATTCTCCGGGAACGTCTACGGATTGCCGGGCGTCGAGGTCGTGTGCGACAACGGACGCACGTTCGCCAATCGCGACACCGGAAGCTACGATCTCATCTTTTCCTCGCTTGCCGACACCCAACTTGCCAACACGCAAGGTGCGTATATCCTCTCGGAAAATTACTTGTACACCGTCGAGGCGTACGAATCCTATTGGGATCGCCTCGCGCCCTCAGGCGCATGCTGCACCGTGTCAAGCACTCTCTGGGGCGATCAGATGACTCGGCTCGTGGGTACAGCGGCGCAGGCAATGCAAAATAAGGGCGTCGAGAATCCCAGCGCCCACATGATGGTCGTCATGACGGCGCCCGTGAGCACCTCCGTCATGAAGGGCCTATGCATGGTGTTCACGAAGAATCCCCTCACGTCCGATATGATTGATCGGACGCGAAACACCTGTAAATTGTTGGGATATGACCTTGTCTGGCCCCGGGAAGGACCACCTCACGATTGGACCGAAGGCGTGGCCCAACTTATGGACCCGAAACGCCGTGGTGCGTTCTTGGCGGCGCAGCCGCTGGACCTTTCCCCGTTGCACGATGACCGGCCTTATTTCTTCCATGCGACCAAGCCACGCGCTTTCCTCAAGGCGTTGATCGGACGGGGCGATCCCAATCAAGCCGCCAACATGCGATTGAACGCATTTCACCTCCTGGTCGATCTCTTCTTTGTGGCGTTTACGTGCGTGGTCGTCCTGATGCTCTCCCCATTGTTGCTGTTTCGCCGTCAGGAGTTCCGCCAACAGGCCCGCGCTCTGCAACTCGGATTTCTTCTCATCTGTTTCCTGCTGGGGATAGCGTACATGCTCGTCGAAATCGCGGTTCTCCAGCGGCTCTTCGTCTTGCTTGGCGACCCGACGCTCACGTTTGCCGTTACCTTGTGCGCCATGCTGGCCTTCACGGGGTTTGGCAGTCTGCTCGCGGGGCGAGTCTCGTCTGGACGTCTGTGGACGTTCATGGTAACATTATCTATACTATCTTGTTGCGCACAACTCGCGATCTGGGCGATTCTTCCAGGGATCCTGGCCGCAACCCAAGGCGCGCCTCTCGTCGTACGGTTCCTCGCGGTCACGGCTATTCTGGCCGTTCTGGCCACACCTATGGGCATGCTCTTCCCGAGCGTCCTGCGACTCGTCGGGGATTCAGGGCTTAACATGACCTGCTGGGTATGGGGGATGAATGGCGTCGGTTCAGTCCTCGGAAGCGTAAGCGCCACTTTGATTTCCATGAATCTCGGAATCCAAGTTACCTTCCTGGCAGGTACCTCGCTCTATGCCGCAGTCGCCGTCGCAGCCGTGTGCCTGCGCGCGGTGCGGGTCCAAAGACCTCTCACCGAATAGGACACGTTATTCGATAATTAGGCTCATCCGGATTTGGGTTTGGATTATATGGCGTAGCCTTAGAATACGTAGCGCACTTTGGCGATCACAGTGACGCTGCTGATTCCTGAACCGACCATGATGCAGCCGCCGTCGCCTGTCAGGGCTATTGCGTTGGCGGTGACATTTGGCATGGTGTCGGGCATGGCGTAGTTCCACCGGAGAACACCGCCGGAGGTGAACTTGGCCAGCGCCATAGAACCCGCGCTCATGGCTCCCGCGGCGACGATATCTCCTTCGGGGGTTTCCTTAATTGCATTGGGATAGTGGATCGTGGTGGCGTGTCCGTAGGCATGGATCCATTCGACATTGCCGACGTCATCCACTTTGGACAACCAGCATCCGTAGGTTGATGCTTTGGTTATGTCGTTAATGAGTTCGCCTCCGATGACATATCCGCCGTCGGCGGTTTGGGTAATGGCGTATGCTTCGGCCCCACGGTTGTCGGGGGTATATTGGTAGGTCTTGGATATCTCGAGGTTGCCGTCATCGTCCAGTTTGATGAGCAGCGCCAGATTGCCGTGAGGGGAGCCATTGTCGGAGTACCCACAGAGAACATAGCCGCCGTCCGCAGTCTGTTGTCCGCCGGTGATATCCTCGTCGTAGGCTCTTGCGTTGTCGTTGATGACCTTGCAGAATTGTTGATTGCCGGCGGCGTCGGTCTTGAGGATACTGGCAATATTGTATGCGCCAACATACGACGACCCGACGACCATATAGCCGCCGTCACTGGTGACCTGGAGCGCACCGGGCAAGTTGTTTACGCAAGCGTGGCCGGGGTCGTAGGGATTGTCGGGCGCATACGCCCGGGACCAGGCAACGTTACCCGTCGCGTCTGTTTTGACGAGAAGAAACGACCGTTCCGGAAGTAAGTCGCCGTCGGTGTGCCCGGCGCCGAGCATGATATATCCGCCGTCGGCGGTTTGTTGCAGACCGCGCGCCTCGTAACGCCACAGTTCGGAGTGACTACCTTCCAGGCTTATGTTCGAGTAGGCTTTGTCCCATGTCTTTGCGCCGAGTGCGTCGAGTTTGAGTGCGTACATGTCGTATTGCGCGTCGTGTCCGCCGCCGATGATACATCCGCCGTCGGCGGTGTTATTGACGGTAAGTCCCCAGATGGAATTTTCGATCGGGAAGTAGGACCATGCCACGGAAGGCACGTTGGCGGGAGGACAGCCCTGCAAGCCTAAACAAACGACAGCTATGGAAACAAGCCCTAGAATACTACGCGTCATTTCTGATCTCCTCTTATGTGGTTGCCCATCGATTCTCCAAGAACATCTCGCAGTTGAGACGAGCGAACTCGTATGTTACACGAGTCTTGAAACTTCGTCAACGTTATGGACTCCGCCCGTTTTCTCTACCTACCGGTCCTGCGTTTTGCCGCGTAATTGGTGAGCCCATATTCATGCTGTTGCCGTGCGCAACGGAGAGGCCCCTACGCGATCGGTATGGGAAGGAAGAGTTCCGAGATACTGCGGATGAGGTAGTTATCTGTCATACCAGCGATGAAATCAAGCACGATTTGAGCGTCTGCGTCGTTCTCGCTGTACTTCGAATTCGCGATGAATTGCTTGAGGATTGCTCGAACGCCACCCGGCGGCATAGGCAAACGTGCGCTCTTGAACCGCTCGGTAGCCTGCACGTCATCGAGCAACTGTTGAAAAAGATGTTTCATCCCTTGTTCTATATTGAGCTTATAGCGTTCAACCTCTTTGTGCTCATAGATTTTTTTCGTATTCCAGTCCTTCAGCCCATCCAGAGCTGCCGCCACATTATCCGAGAGTTTGATTTCCCCTTCCCTACCGTTATCGATGAGATTTGTTACCAACGTGTTGACAATTTCACCGTTCGTCTTGCCCAAGACCTTGATGACATTGCCGAGTTCTTTCTGAAACTGTTCAAGCTCGATAAGTCCCGCCTGCAAGGCGTCCTCGACGTCACGTCCGGCGTATACCATCTTGTCTACAAGTCGAACGATACATCCTTCGAATGTGGCGGGGGCGGTCAGATTATTCTTATCGGCAATTGCCTCCAACTGCTTCGTTGTCGGATCGCTTGGAACAAGAGCCGTCGATTTGTCCTCGCCGCAGTGCGATACGATACCGTCCCTTACGGCATAGGTAAGATTGAGTCCAGGTTCAGGCTCGCGGTCAAGTCTGGCGAGGCGGTCCACAACGCGAAGACCGTGAAGTTCGTGCTGGAACTTACCCCCGTTGACTTTTTGTAACTTCGCGATGTCGGACAACACCTTCTCGCCGTGGTGACCGAAAGGTGCATGGCCAATATCGTGACCAAGGGCAATTGCGTTCGTCAGATCAACATCCAGGTTGAGTCGTCTGGCCACTGTGCAAGCTGCCGCCGAAACGTGAAGGACGTGTTCAATCCTGGTGCAAATATGATCATTGTTCGGTATGAAAAAGACCTGAGCCTTATGGCGAAGTCTGCGAAATGCATCGGAATACAGAATGCGATGAGCATCTCGTTCGTACGGTAAACGCAAATCTTTATCGCAAAAGGGTGTCTGACGTGACTGAAGCGTATCCTTATACTGCTTGGCGTGCAGGGTAAGATCCGGCATGCGAGGACTCCTGTTCAAAAAGGTCAAGCAGCACTTGACATAGCTCCTCCATGTCCGGTGCACCGGCCATATGACTGTATATTTCCTCGCCTTTTTTTACCATTGTCTTGAAAGACAGGTCATGAGCTGATGTGGTGACAGGAACGTCCGTGTCATCGGCGAAAAGTTCATTGAAGCGTGCAGTCACGCCCTCGCAAGAATCAGTTGCACAGAAATTGCTCAAGCCTAATACCAACGGGTTATCGGAACCGTTGAGCAGCGTGCGTGCATCATTCTTGAAAATAACGATTTTCTTGTTATTTGCCCAGGCTATGCCGGCCTCAACCATCGCGCCTTCGTCTGGTACACGCCCATTCATGTTGAGAACCAAGCCATGGCAGTTGACCACCTGGAAAACGTCAAGGGCAAAAATCGCGCGAGATAGTACGGAGTTCACGAGCGCCGAAGGAATTCCCTTCTTTTGCAGACATTTCGCGGCTTGCGAAAACTCTAGGCCATCGCGATGCGGAAGAAACGTTCCATATGATGCGCTCTCGAGCGCTTCCGCAAGTCGTTTCATTTCTTGCTTTTCCGACTCGTTGAATAATGGTCCCGCACAGTAAATACGCTTCCGCGAAAACATTTTCGTGTCCACTGTATTAACGCCTCCCGTCAGCTCGACTGCACTCACATCACACGTTGATAACATCCGACGAGCGGACATTACGTCCACAGAATATACCACACCAATTACCCGCGGTCATTATCGACTCTAGGCGTCGGTTTTGTCAATACTTCCGCCTAGATCGGATCCCAACGCACCCTCAGTGGCGAAGCGGACGCCATTGCCATTCAGTATTCCGCCAAGCAGATGAGGCGCAAGGGCCGATGCCCTTGCGCCTCGTTGTTTTGCTTTGCAGTGCGATTACACGCGCGACCGCTCGACGTATTTTGTATGGAGCAGTTGGTGAGCCTTGTGGCCGTTGGCGTCGCCGAGGAACTCTTTGTAGATCAGCGTAATATCGGGGTTCTCGTGCGACTTGCGGAGTTTCTTGCCCTCGTCTTCTTTGTAGATGGCCGCGATGCGGGCAAGGCGTATGCTGTTGTCGGTCATGCGCGGCTGGCCGCCGCCGCCGATGCATCCGCCGGGGCAGGTCATCACTTCGATGAAGTGATACGTGGCCTCGCCGGACTTGATGCGCTCGATCAACTGGCGGATGTTTCCGAGGCCGTGGGTCACGGCGACCTTCGCAGTCACGCCCTCGAGGAAGGACCACGCAGGCACCGTCTCGGTGAACGTTACTGCGGCTTCCTTGATGCCTTCGAGGCCGGCGATCGGCGTTACGTGGAGGTTCTCGAACGGGAACGGTCTGCCCGTCACGATTTCGTATACCGTGCGCAACGCCGCTTCCATCACGCCGCCCGTGTTTGCGAAGATGTCCGCCGCGCCCGAACCTTCGGTCATGGGCGAATCCATCTTGTCGTCGACCAGACTATTGAAGTCGATTCCGGCCTGTTTGATCATTCGTCCGAGTTCGCGCGTGGTCAGCACCACATCCACGTCGCGCACGCCGCTGGCATTCATTTCGGGGCGTGCGCACTCGAACTTCTTCGCGGTGCAGGGCATGATCGATACGACGAACATGTCTTCGGGTTTCTTGCCGATCTT
Source organism: Candidatus Hydrogenedentota bacterium (assembly GCA_903925285.1). Taxonomy (GTDB): domain Bacteria; phylum Hydrogenedentota; class Hydrogenedentia; order Hydrogenedentales; family SLHB01; genus DSVR01. Next base: position 6,929 of record CAIYET010000618.1, read on the forward strand.
TTCGGCGTAGTATGTCTTTGCGAGCGCGCCGAACATCTGTTGCGGCGACTTGCACGTCGACAGATGCGGCAGCATCTCCGGGTAGAAGTATTCGAGGAACTTGATCCATCCCGGCGAGCAACTCGTAAACATTGGAAGCGCGACGGGCTGCTTGTCCACCAACGCCTTCTTCAGGCGCATGAGCAGTTCCGTGCCTTCCTCGATGATCGTGAGGTCGGCGGCGAAGTTCGTGTCGAACACCGCGTCGAATCCCAACCGCCGCAATGCGCTCACCATCTTGCCGGTCACCAGCGTGCCCGGTGCGTTGCCGAAGCATTCGCCGAGCGCCGCGCGGATTGCCGGGGCCGTCTGCACCACGACGGTTTTCGTCGGGTCTTCGAGGGCCGCCCACACCTCCGCGATCTGGTCATTTTCGGAAATCGCGCCGACGGGGCACACCGCGCCGCATTGGCCGCACTGTACGCACACGACGTCGTCGAGGTCGCCGCAGAACGCCGGTCCGACAACCGTGTCGAATCCCCGGTTCTGGGCGAACAGTCCGCCAACGCCTTGGATGTCTTTGCAGACCGTCACGCAACGCCGACACAGTATGCACTTGCCGCTGTCGCGCACCAGTGCGGGCGTGCTATCGTCGATGATGCTCTTGCTCTTCTCGCCGGGGAATCGGATGTCGCGGATGCCCAGTTCGCCGGCCAGCGCCTGCAACTCGCAGTCATCATTGCGCGCGCAAGTCTGGCAGTCGCCCTGGTGATCGGACAGCAGCAATTCGACGACCATCTTGCGGGCATCTCGGACGCGCTTTCGTTGCGTGTAGACCTTCATGCCCTCGTTCACGGGCATGACGCACGACGCGACGAGGGTCCGCGCGCCCTCGACTTCCACGAGGCACACGCGGCACGCACCGATTGCCTGCACGTCTTTCATGTAGCACAGGCTCGGTATTTTGACGCCGGCCTTCTTGGCGGCGTCCAGGATCGAGGTTCCTTCCGGGACTTCTACCCGGATATCGTCAACAGTCAAAGTTGGCATGGTTTTCGCATCTCCTTAAACGGCGCTTGCCGGGTTATACTTCGCACGTCGCGCGGTAGTCGCAACGCAGGCAGCGCTTCGCTTCGCGCATCGCCGCTGCCTCCGTCAACGCAACTTCCACTTCGTTGAAGTTGTTCGTACGCTTGTTCACCGGGATCATCTTCATTTTGGTCCGCGGGTAATCGACGGGATCCGCATCGGGATCGAATTCGACGCTCACCTGTTCGATGCCGCGCCAGAACGCGTGCTCCGCGCCAGTCAGGAATTTGTCGATGCCGACCGCCGCGCGTTCGCCCGCGCCGATTGCGTCCGCGACCGACGAGGGGCCCATGGCCGCGTCGCCGCCGCTGAACACCCACGGCACGGAGGTCTGCGCCGACATCACGTCTGCCCAGATGTACTTGCTCGGTGTGAGCTTCAACGCGACGCCGTCCATGACTTCCGCCGTGTCGAGCGACTGTCCGATGGCCGCGATCACTTGGTCCACCTCGACGACGAACGAATTGTCGCCGGAGACTTCTGGACGCCGCCGTCCGCTCTTGTCGAACTCGCCCAAGAACATCCGGTGACATTTCACGCCGACGGTTTTTCCGTTCTCGACGACGATTTCGGCCGGGGCCACGAGCGTTTGAATCGCGACGCCTTCGCGCTCGGCCTCTTCGATTTCTTCCTTGTACGCAGGCATTTCCTCGCGCGTACGGCGGTAGAGAATCGTGACCGATTCCGCGCCGAGGCGCAGGGCCGTGCGCGCCGCGTCGACGGCCGCGTTGCCGCCGCCGATGACCGCCACGTGCTTGCCAACCTTCGTCTTACCCGTCATGTTATATTCGCGCAGGAACCGCATGCCGTCCGCGACGCCCTCGGCATTTTCGCCCGCGATGCGCAGGCTGGAACCCTTCGGAGCGCCCACGGCGACGAACACCACCTCATACCCTTCCTTGTCGTGCAGGCTTTGCAACGTGAACTCCTTGCCCAAGCGCACGCCGGTCTTAATCGTAACGCCCAACTTCTCGATCATGCGGATTTCACGCGCCACTTCTTCACGCGGCAACCGATACGCCGGAATCGCCTGGATGAGCATGCCGCCCGCCTGCGACTCGGCCTCGAACACCGTCGGGCGATAGCCCAGCCGCGCCAGGAAATACGCGCACGTCAAGCCCGCCGGACCCGCGCCGACCACCGCGATCTTGCGTTTGGCATTGTCGGCGTTCTCGCGAACCGTCGGGGCCTGCACGGTGGTTTCCTGCTCGACCATGAACCGTTTCACGCCGCGGATCGCGACGGATTGATCGAGATTGCTGCGGCGGCACTTGTCCTCGCAGGCGTGGAAACATACGCGCGCGCAGACCGATACGAACGGATTGCTGTCGCGGTGCAGCGTGAGCGCTTCCGCGTAACGGCCTTCGCCCACGAGTGAGATGAAGCCCGGCACGTACACGTTCGCGGGGCACGCGCTCATGCACGGCGCAAGCACGAGACCCGCACACACACCGGCGCGGCAATGCTTCTGCCGGATGTGTTCGTCGTATTCATCGCGGAAGTGGCGGATGGTCGACAACACCGGATTGGGCGCGGTCTGGCCAAGGCCGCACAACGCCGTTTCCTTGATTTGCTCGCCGAGTTCGATGAGCTTCTCGACGTCGCCCTCGACGCCTTCGCCGTTGCAGATGCGCGAGACGATTTCGAGCATGCGTTTGGTGCCGATACGGCACGGCGGACACTTACCGCAGGACTCGTCCTGCACGAAATCGAGGAAGAACCGCGCCATATCGACCATGCACGTGTCTTCGTCCATGACGATAAGCCCGCCCGACCCCATGATCGCGCCAAGCTGTGTCAGGGATTCATAGTCGACCGGAACGTTCAGGTGTTCCTTCGGAATGCAGCCGCCGGACGGGCCGCCCATCTGCGCCGCCTTGAACTTCTTGCCGTTGGGAACGCCGCCGCCGATGTCGTAGAGGATCTTGCCCAGCGGCGTGCCGACCGGGATTTCGACGAGACCGGTGTTGTTAACCGCGCCGGCCAGCGCGAACACCTTCGTGCCCTTGCTCTTCTCGGTACCCATCGACGCGTACCACTCGGCGCCCTTCATGATGATCACCGGGATGTTCGCATAGGTCTCGACGTTGTTGAGCAGACTCGGCTTGCCCCACAGGCCCTTGATCGCCGGGAACGGCGGACGCGGACGCGGTTCGCCGCGATTGCCTTCGATCGAGGTCATCAAAGCGGTCTCTTCGCCGCACACGAACGCGCCGGAACCCATGCGGATTTCGAGGTCGAACTTAAATCCCGTGCCCATGATGTCGTCGCCGAGCAGACCGTACTCGCGCGCCTGTTCGAGGGCCTTGCCGAGACGTTCGACTGCCAGCGGATACTCGGCGCGGACATACACGTAGCCCTGGTCGGAACCAATCGAGTACGCGGCGATGGCCATCGCTTCGATCACGCTGTGCGGATCGCCCTCGAGGACACTGCGGTCCATGAACGCGCCCGGATCGCCTTCGTCGGCGTTGCACAGGACGTATTTCTTGTCGCCCGGCGCCTTGCGCGTAAAGTTCCATTTCATGCCCGTGCTGAATCCCGCGCCGCCGCGTCCGCGCAGACCGGATTTCGTCACCACATCGACGACTTCTTCGGGCTTCATTTCCGTGAGTACTTTCGCAAGCGCCTGATAGCCGTCGCGCGCGATGTACTCGTCGATATTCGTCGGGTCGATGATGCCGCAGTTGCGCAACACGACTTTGGTCTGTTCGCGGAAGAAACCGATTTCGGACAGCGCCGGAACGATCTCCGCCGACACCGACTTGTGCGCGAGGCGCTCGACGATACGGCCCTTCAACAAATGTTCCCTGACCACCTCTTCCGCGTCGGCAGGCTTCACGCCCTGATAAAACACGCCGTCGGGATAGATCACCATGACCGGTCCTACGGCGCAAGGCCCCAGGCATCCGGTTTCGATGACGCTGACTTCGTCTGCCAGGCCCTCGTTCTTAAGTGCCGTCTGAATGGCGGCGCTCAATTCGAGCGCTCCGGAGGCCACGCATCCCGCACCGGCGCACACGAGAATGTGCGAACGTTTCTTGCCCATGCTGTTATGCTCCTTTTCCATTGGCGCCCGGCGTCCAACGCCGGCGCGCTTCCGTTATCCAAGCGCGTACAGCGCCAACCGTTACCTGGAAATCAGGAAATCCACAACCGGACTACCCGACAAGATGTGTTCCTGGACGATCCGATGGACCTTGTTGCGGTCCAACCTGCCGTAGCGGAACGTCTGGCCGACTTTGTCGGTCAGCGTGAACATCGGCTCGCGGTCGCATAGACCCGCGCAGCCTGACTGGCGCAACGTCACGTTATCTGTATTTGCCGTGCCCAGTTCGTCCATCAGACCCGACATAACGTCGCGCGCGCCGGCGGCGATGCCGCAGGTGCCCATATGCACCGTAATCTGGATTTC
>CAIYET010000619.1 GCA_903925285.1 Candidatus Hydrogenedentota bacterium
CCATCGTTAGCCTCATGGGGACCACCTCCGTTTCTATCTGGAGAACAGTCCCGCCCGGTCAAATCCATCGACCTATTTCGAGTAGATTTCTTCCGTGAGGCAACGAATCCATTTCGAGTAGATTTATTATGAGGCAATTCGCCGGTTTGCCATGTGCGGCATTCCGGGTTACAATGGCGTTGGGTAACGTGGAGATTCAGGCATGAGGTTCAATGTTACGGTAGACAGGGACGAAGATGGGGTATGGGTTGTCGAGTGCCCATCTATACCCGGGTGCGTCAGCCAAGGAACAACCCGCGAAGAAGCGCTTGAGAACATCCAGGAAGCCATCCATCTCTGTCTTGAAGTGCGCGCGGAACGCGGAATGCCGCTGACCGTCGAGACACGCCAAGTCGAGGTGCTGGTCTGATGCCTCTGCTGCCTGCGTTGAGCGGGCGCGAAGTGGTTGCTGCCTTCGAGCGGCTGGGCTGGAGCGTTGCGCGACAACAAGGTAGCCACATTATCATGACCAAAGAAGGTTCCATTGCCACACTCGCTATTCCGGCGCACAAGGAGGTGGCCAAGGGTACTCTCCGAAGTCTGATTCGGGCGGCGGAACTTACCGTTCAGGAATTCCTGGGTAATTCCGATTAACAGGGTCAACGGCCAGAGAGAGATTCCCAGGCGTTCTTCATCTGCCCGGCAGATACCGTGTCGCCTTTCCGCTAGACTTGCGCCCCCTCCATGTTAGACAATCCCCGTTTGGATACATCCTGGATACATTGATTATGGCCGGTACAGGTTCGATAGGCGAGGCGGTTCTCAGCGCGCAGTCCATTGTGAAGGGCTACGGGTCGCAACCGGTGTTGCAAGGCGTGTCGTTGACGATTCACGAGGGCGAGCGGATCGGGCTTATCGGACGCAACGGGTGCGGCAAATCGACGTTGATGCGGATTCTCGCGGGTCGCGACATGGCGGACGAAGGGTTGGTCACGCGGCGTCAAGGCCTGCGGACGGCGCTGTTGACGCAGGACTGCCAACTCGCCCCTGACGCAACGGTCGGTCGCGTACTCGAGGAGGCGCAGTCGGAAATCCGGGCGTTGATGCGCGAATACGAGGAAGCGACGCAACGGCTCGCGCATCATGGCCTCTCGGACTCGGAACAGCGGACACTCGAATCGCGTCACGCATTTCTTCAACACGAACTCGATTGCACGGGCGCATGGGATCTCGATGTCGATATCAAGCGGATCGCCGGCGCGCTCGATCTCCCGCCGCGCGACCGCACGGTCGGCACACTATCGGGCGGCGAACGGCGGCGCGTGGACCTGGCCGCGACCATCCTCGCACGGCCGGACGTGCTCATGCTCGATGAACCGACGAATCACATCGACACGAAGAGCGTCGAGTGGATCGAATCGTTCCTCGGCGCGTATCGCGGGAGTTGCGTGCTGGTCACGCACGACCGGTATTTCCTCGAACAGATCGTCACGCGGATCGTCGAGATCGAATTTCGCCGCATCTATAGCTTCCCAGGCAACTACGAACGTTTTCTCGAATACAAATCGCAAATCGAGGCGGTCACCGGCAAGACCGAAGAGGCCCGGCAACGCATGCTGTGCCGCGAACTGGCCTGGGTCCGGCGCGGCGCCAAGGCCCGTACGGGCAAGCAGAAGGCTCGGCTCCAGCGTTTCGACGATCTCGTCGACGAAGGCCCGCCGGAGAAACATCGCTCGTTCGCGTTCGAACTGCCGCAACCGCCGCGCCTGGGCAAACGCATCCTCGATATCGAGGAACTCGGCGTCGCGTTCGACAAAAACTACCTGTTCAAGAACTTCTCGATGATCCTCCAACACGGCATGCGCGTCGGCGTCATCGGCCCGAACGGCTGCGGCAAGACGACGCTTCTGCGCGCGCTCATGGGACTCGAACCGCCGAAGAAGGGCCGCGTAATCATCGGCGACACGACGCAGTTCCTCTACGTCGGCCAAATGCGCGACGACATCGATCCGAACCAGACGATCATCGACTACGTCGCCAACGGCGCGAATTACTGGACCGTCAACGAGCGCCGCATCTACATACCGTCGTATCTCGAACATTTCCTGTTCGACCGCGACAGCATTCGCATGCCCATGCACAACTTGTCCGGCGGCGAACGCAACCGCATGGCCCTCGCGAAGAACCTGCTCCAAGGCGGCAATGTCCTCGTGCTCGACGAACCGACGAACGACCTCGATCTGCCGACCCTACGCATTCTCGAAGAGATCATTCTCGACTTCGACGGCTGCGCGTTCATCGTCAGCCACGACCGTTATTTCCTAAACCGTCTCTGCACGCATCTCATCGTGTTCGAGGGAAACGACCAACTCGTGTTCATGACGGGCAACTATGGCGACTATCTCTTGTACAAGGAGAAGCAGGCCGCCGAAGCGTCCAATGCGTCCGCGCAGTCGAAACCGACGCCGCGTTCCGCCGTGCGCAACGTCCTCCGCCTCACCTACAAGGAACAAAAAGAACTTACCGGCATCGAGCCGGCCATCCTCGATACCGAAGCCGAAATCGAACGCCTCGAAACCGTCATCCACGCGCCCGGCTTCTATGAGCAGGAGTACACGCGCTTCCAAAAAATTCTCGATCAACTCGCGGTCGCCAAAGGCCGCCGCGAAATGCTATACGCGCGTTGGCAAAATCTCGAAGCGCGGAAAAGCGAGAAGTAAGCTGAAGCGGATTGCTCCGCTCGTTCAGTCTTCGGCCTACTTCGCACGTGGCGCCATTTTCCGGTATGATTCCCTCTTATTATGAATAGCAAAGTCTTTATACAAACATACGGCTGCCAGATGAACGAGCACGACAGTTTCCGGATGATGGAAATCTTGTCGACGCTCGGTTTCGAGCGCACGCAGGAAATCGGGGACGCTTCCCTGATCTTGGTCAACACCTGTTCAGTTCGTCACAACCCGGAAAACAAGGTCTACAGTTTTCTAGGCATGCTCGATAAGCTGAAACGGCGCAATCCGGCGTTGATCGTCGGCGTAGCGGGCTGCGTCGCGCAACAGTCGGGCGAAGCAATCTTGCGGCGGGCGCGCGTCGTGGACATGGTCTTCGGCCCGGACCAGATGTTCCGGCTGCCGGAGATGCTCGATGCGGTCCAGCACGGCGAACGCATCGCCTGGACCGAGTGGCAGGACGTGCGCGGGCGCGTCCACAATTTCATCCCCGGCGAGTGGCTCGAACGCGGGCATCTCGACGGCTGCATCGCGTTCATCGCGATTAGCAAAGGGTGCAGCAACGGCTGCGCGTTCTGCATCGTACCGCAGGCGCGTGGGCGCGAGATCTCGCGCGAGCCGGACAATATCCTCGAAGAGGCGCGCGCGCTGATCGCGAAGGGCGCGAAGGAAATCTGGCTGCTCGGCCAGAACGTGAACGCGTACCGCGCGGGCGATACGCGCTTCATCGACCTGCTCGATGCGGTTTCGCAACTCGACGTGCGGCGCATCCGGTTCACGTCGCCGCATCCGATGGACTGGGACGACGCGCTGTCGGACCTCATGGCCGCGCGCTCGAACATTTGTAGTTACCTCCATCTGCCGCTGCAATCGGGCGCGGACCGCGTTCTCGAAAAGATGAACCGGCGTCACGCTATCGCCGAGTATCTGAACAAGGTCTGCTACATGAAACGCGTGAATCCCGCCATCGAAATCAGCACGGATCTCATCGTCGGTTTTCCGACCGAGACGGACGCCGAATTCGAGGATACGTTGCGCGTGATGACCGAGGTCCGGTTCAGCCAAGTCTTCTCGTTCAAATATTCGCCGCGTCCCGGTACACGCGCCGCCGACTGGCCGGACGACGTCCCGCGCACCGTCAAAGAGGACCGCCTCGCGCGCCTCATCGCCGTGCAGGACGCCATCAACGCCGAACAAAAGGCACGTTACATCGGAACCGAACAGGAAATCCTCATCGACGGCACGCATCCCAAACACAAAAACGTGTCGAGCGGACGGACCGACGGGTATCGTCCCGTATCCGTCGCCGCCGAAGGGTTGGCTGTCGGCCAAATCGTGACCGTGCGCATCAACGGCGTCCAAGGCCATTGGCTCACCGGCGAACACGAGGCGTGAGGCACAATGAAGACCAAGGCCTTCTTGCATACGCTGGGTTGCCGCCTGAACCACGCGGAAACCGAAATCCTCGCGCAAAGTCTCCAAGACGCCGGCTACGACCTCGTCGATAGCATCGAAGACGCAGACCTTTGCATCGTAAACACATGCACGGTGACACGCGAGGCCGACGCGAAATCGCGCAAGGCGGTCCGCGCGTTCATCCGGCGCAACCCGCGGGCCTACCTGGTCGTGACCGGCTGCCACGTGCAGGTCCGGCCCAAAGCCATGGCCGCGATTCCCGGCGTGGACCTCGTCGTCGGCAACGCGAACAAATTGGAGGTCGCGTCCTGGCTGCCCGGCACGTTCGAAAAACGCTCGGACGACCCCCGCGCACTCGTGACGCCGATCGCGTCGGAACCCTTCACGATCCCGCCGCGCGCGTCGATGCCGCCGGTATGCCGTCCGCAGATCAAGATCCAAGACGGGTGCAACGCGAGTTGCGCATTCTGCATCGTACCGCGCGCGCGCGGCGCGAGCCGTGGGCGGCCGTTGGACGATATCCTCGTGGAAGCGCGGCATCTCGCGGCCCACGGCGCGCTCGAAGTCGTCGTGACGGGGCTGAACGTCGGCGCATACGCGTGCCGGGGCAAACGCCTCATCGACGTGATCGACGGCATCGACGCATGCGAAGGCATCCAGCGCATCCGGGTCGGCTCGCTCGAACTCGGCGGCATCGACGACGAACTCGTCGCGCGCATGGCGGACCCGAAGCATGCCCTCGTACCGTTTCTGCACATCCCGCTGCAATCCGGATCCGAGACGGTCCTTATCCGCATGGGCCGGACCCACGGCGCGAACGAATTTCGCACATGGATCGACCGCATCGCGGCACGCGTGCCGGACGTGTGCCTCGGCACGGACATCCTCGTCGGATTCCCCGGCGAGACGGACGCCGAGTTCGACGAAACCTGCCGTTTCCTCGAAGACTCGAAGCTCGCCTACGCGCACGTGTTCAAGTATTCCGACCGCGAGGATACGCCCGCCTCGCGCATGCCGCACAAAATCCCGCCAGACGTGCTGAACTATCGCAGCGAGCGTATCCGCGCCATCTCCGAAGCAAAATGGTCCGCTTACATGGAACGGTTCCTTGGACGCGACCTCGAAGTCCTTTTCGAGACACGTAACAAGGGCCATTGGATGGGCTATACCCCAAACTACATCCAAGTCCTAGCCCAATCCGAAGAAGACCGCGCGAACAAACTCGTCCTCGTCCGCCTCGAACGCATCCAAGGCGAACGCATGACAGGAACGATCACATAGCCGACAATTTCTACTGTCGCTCCTCGATACGCCCAGTATTTCAGCCTGTCGCTGCCGAAAATGGATCCTTGTCCGCCAATGAGGACGAGTTTTCGGAAAGCACAACGGATTTGCAAAAACCTCAGGCTGTTCGGGAAATGCCTACCAAGCCGCCGCGCCTCGCTTGTCTTCTGAAAAGAAGAACTACATCAACGGGAGATGGATACGAACTTGCTGAGATAGGCGCCGCTTGTGCCGTCTGCCGTATGATTGTCAACTTCACTACCGGTGTCAAAGTCAACGGTGCCCACGAAGTTTCCGAACGCGTACGCACTATCCGTCCTATCCACGGTAACACCGGAAGTGTCGTTGCCGCTCCCGCCCCAGGTTTTGGCCCATTGGAAGTTCCCGATTGAATCGAACTTGCTGAAATAGGCCTCCTGTAGGCCGTTCGACGAATGGTTGTCAACCCCGCTGCTGCCCGGATCGAAATCAATGGTGTCGCTAAACACTCCCGCCACATACACAGTGCCTGCCAAATCCACGGCCAAGCCTCTGGCATCGTCATTGCCGCTCCCGCCCCAGGTTCTGGCCCATTGAAAGTTCCCGTTTGAATCGAACTTGCTAAGGAAGGCGTCTAGGCCGCCATTGGTGGAAAGGATGTCCGGAGTGCCGCCCGGGTTAAAGTCACAATTGACGCTTGCAGTCCGGCCGGCCACATAAACGTTGTTCAACCCATCCACGGCAACAAGTCCCATGGCATCCTCAGTACCTTGCCCGCCCCAGGTTCTCACCCATTGAAAGTTGCCGCTAGCGTCGAATTTGCTGAGGAAGACGTCAACGATGCTACCGCTGTCGTGCGCGGGATGACCCAGCCCGCCGCTTCCGCCAGCCGGGTCGAAGTTGATGGTTTGGCTGGCATACATGCCGGCGACGTATACATGGCCTGTCCCATCCACCGCCACGCCCGGCCCGTCGTCATAGCCCTCGCCGCCCCAGGTTTTGGCCCATTGGAAGCTGCCTTCTAAATCAAACTTACTGAGGAAGGCGTCAAACCACTGAATCGTGCCGGAACTGGGAGGATGATTGGTATGCCAGTCATGGCTCCCCCATGGATTAAAGTCCACTTGGTCCCCTGAAAAATCCCCGACGACATAGAGATAATTCCCTTCCACAACGACGGTATAGGCTTCGCCGCCAAAAGAAGCCTTGCCGGGAACCGGCGTCGGCCCCCAGGTACGCACCCACTGAAAGGTTCCATCCGGGGCAAACTTGCTGAGGTAGATGTTATTCTCGCCGGGATAATTGGATGTATGGATGTCATCGAGCACCGGGTCCGGGTTGAAGTCGACAGTATACCGATAAGGGCCCACCACATAAGCATTACCCGCACTATCCACGCCCACACCGTAAGCGACATCCCGGCCGCTCCCCCCGCCCCAGGTCTTGACCCAGAGCAGGTTCCCGCTTGCATCGAACTTGCTGAGGGAGGCGTCAATGGAGCCATTGGAAGAAGTATGCGAATCAACCTTGACTGGATCCGGATCAAAGTCCACAGTGCCGGAAAAATCGCCCGCTACATATATATTGCCCACCGCATCCACAGCCACCCGATCTGCATTCGAATATCCTCCACTCCAGGTTTTGACCCAGGCAAACGACGGCGGCGGGATGACCGCATCGTCTGCGGTAACGCGGATGCGTGCCTGAGGAATGCTCAGTTCGGGATAATCGGCCCGGATGTCCCACACGATGTGCTTACCCGTGCCAGTCGTAACGCCTGAGATGTCGCCGGCATAGTGCGTAATGGGGTAGCTGAATCCGTCTGCACCGCCGTTCTTCGAAAGGGACAACATTACGGCGCACGGGCCGGTTGGCGCGACGAGGTCGTAGGTGATGTCCACCTTCGTACCGACGGCGCCGTTCGGACTTTGCGTGACGACAACGCTCGACACAGACGGCGCCTGAGCGAACGCGTCTGGCACGGCGATAAGCGTCGCCAACAAAAGCAATAGCACGGCGCTGAGGCGATTATGCCGCCAAACCTGGACAAGCAGACCCGCAATCAATAGCGCCAGTGCCAACGGCCAGGCATACAAAGGGACCGGTTCTCCAAGGCCCATTCCCCAAGCACTATTGTGCGCCGGGTCAATCGGATTGCCCACGGCATCTTGCAGGCCCGTAGCTGTCACCGTGACGGTTGTGGCGTACGTCCCGCCCGAGGTCCACGTAAGCGTATACGGCTCGCCGACCGTTATCCCGGTGGGATGCGGACTCAATGTGCCCACGCCGAACCCGGAGACCACATAATTGCCCGGCGTCGTAACACCTGGTTCTAGCATCGGCTCACTGAAGGTAACCCCGATAGACGACTCAGACACCGCTATCATACTTTCGAGCTTCGGCGACACCGTCTCCAGCATAACGGTCGCGGAATCGCCGCTACCCGTCAGCGCAAAGGCTGAAGAACCAACTAGCGCAAAGACCAGCGTAACGCCCCAAATAATCCAACGGCGCATGGCTACGTTTCCTCTGGCATGATTGAAGTTCCGTACAGTATTATACCCGAAAATCCGAAATGGCGCCGGATATAGGTAGGCGCTCGGTTTCCGGCAACACCTGTGCTCCCTGAAAACTCGTCCTCGTTATAGATTTTCAGGAAGGACAAGTACCGATTTCGAAAACGTAGCATTGTCGTGTTAGGTTGAAATGACCTCGCTCGATCCAGGCGATACCGGCACGGTGACTTTCGATCTATCCTGCAAGATCGAAAAGAAGACGGTGGACAACGTCGAATACACGACGGCCTGGATCGGCAACCAAATCATCGAAATCCTGCCGCGCGGAACCATAAGTCATCTGGCCCACTTACCTATACAACGAGCGTATCGCTTACTGCTCAACTTTGCCCAGATGCGGCGAGACGAGTGCGGTCCAGATGTCGTAAGCGGTTTCATTGAGGTGGAGTCCGTCGGGTTTGAACAACGCGCGATTGGGTTGGCCGTCCGGACCGAGTACCGTGCCGCTCGTTTCGATGACGACCATATCGGCGTCGCCCTTGGCGTATTCGGCCACGCGGGCGTTGAAGTCTTTCATCAGGGGGTAAAGTTTCCAGCGCGCGGGACACGGCTTGATCGCCAGCACGATGATGCGCGACTTCGGCGCGGCCTGCCGGATGCGCTCGACGACGCCCCTGAAATCGGCGAAGACGGTTTCGGACGATTTGCCGCCCGCGATATCGTTGTCGCCCGCATACAGAACGACCATCTGGGGCTTGTACGGCGTGACGATGCGGTCGAGATAGTACGCGATCTCGCTATATTGGCTGCCGCCGAAGCCACGATTCACCGCATCGAGTTTTGGGAAACATCGCTTCAAATCCCAGATGCGTATCGTCGAACTGCCAACGAAAAACACGGTGTCCGCCGTCGGCGGATTCGTGCGATCCTGTTCCTCGAACGCCAGGATGTCTTTCTCGAACGGCACCGCGCGCGCGATTTCCAGCGCCTGAATAAACGCCTCTCCGGCGACGCCGGCATCCTTGTCGCCGCCAATGAATCGAAACTCGATGACCCCGTTGCGCGGCTTCAGATCCTTGAGCGCGATATCGAGCGCGCGGTTCGCGCCGCCGGCCTTCGCGGCGACATCGAGTTTCTCGATCATGGGCTGGCCATTCACGAGGACCGTGACACGGTTTCGCGCCGTGTCGAATCCGCGCGTTGCGGCAAACTTCAGCGTCGCGCGATACATGCCGGGCGCTACCGTCGCGTTGACGACGAATTCAGGCGCGTGCACGCCGTAGCGGTACAACGTCGGCGAGTCCGTGCCTTCGATGTCCTCTTCAACGGCGGTGGTCCACCACGCCGCAACGACAACGTCCGTGCCCACGCCCAGGCGCACAATCCATTCCGTGGCGGGCCGCCACGCATGGTCGGCTGCGTCATGCACATCTTCGCGCCCCGCGTATCCGAATACCATGCGTTGGGGCTCCTTCGAACCTTCGCCAACACCGAACCCACTCTCGCCCGATGCGGCGGAATACTGCACGACGTCGATGTGGATCTTCGTTCCTTGCGCGATAAGATTCTTGGCGCCGCGCACAACGACTCGCAACTCGTGCGACCCGACGGCTAGCCCGCTACGCGCGAACAGCGTCTGACGTTCGCGCACGGCCGGATTCCAGCAGTCAATGCCCGCACGCTGCTTTTCACCGTCGAGATACACGTCCGCCAAACCGCCCGCCGGTTCGACGCCGCCAATCACCCGCACTTGGTTGCCTTCGAACGTACACGAAACCGCCGCGTCGGCAACTTCGCCGAGGCGCCCATCGGTCCACGCCCCCGCGTAGGAGAGTTGCGTGCCTTCGACGATCTTCTGTGGGTCGTCGCCTTCGATCGCGATGTTGGCCATACCGTCGTGACGAACCGTTACGATGCAATCGCCATTCGAGAGCGCGGCAATCATGTAGCCGTTCGCATCGAGGCCGTCGCGCCGCTCAAGCGGCTTTCCGTCGCCCGTTACGCGCGACGGTGCGAAGGCCAGCCGCAACACGCCGGTCGTCTGTTCGGGCGCATCGAAGGTTCTATAGGTTATGCGGCCCTTGTCGTACGTTACGTTTACGACCTCCGCCGAACTTCGCATGATATGGTTTTCGCGGTTCGGTCCGAACAACTCAGGCAGCCAGCCCATGATCTGCAGCATAGACCGCATCGCGAGCGGATGGATGATATTCAGCCACGATGTCGCGACGATGGGATTGCCCATAAGCCCGTCGATGACGGCGCCGTTGTCGAGCGCGTCATACGAACCTTGGATCGCCATCCGCCGCGCGAGTTCCCGCGCCCATGCGTCTCCCGTCAATGCGGCATATTGCGCAAGTGCGCCAGCGCTGAGTTGCTGGCCGTACGACAGCGACGTACCGCAGCAACTCGGCGATTCCGGCATCGCCCACGCGCCGCTGTAGACCTCGGCCGCCGAATTCGGATCGACCCCGGTTCGGTTGAGGATCAGCGTCAACACGTTGCGCACGTCGGTCTTCCACAACGGAAACGCCTGCCGCTGTTCCATCACGTATTGCATGGCCCAGACGTTGACAAGCGACAACACCGGGCATTCCCAATCCCAATAACAGCGGCCCCACGTGTCGGGCGCAGCCCATTTCGCAAACAGCACGTCATTGAGATACACGCGGCCGGCATCGCGCGCATGGACGATCGCGTCGTCGGCGCCCCCGTAACCCAAGCGGATAAGTTGGTCGAGGAAGCGCAGGATGAACGTCACGCTTCCGGTAAGCTGGTTGCTCCACGAGACCTGCTCGGGATTCGCGTAGCGGTCCCACGGCGCTTGGCCGGGCGTACGGTTGCAATGTTGCGCCAAGAGGTCGCCCCAATGTTTCGCCGCCTCGAAATAACGCGCGTCGCCCGTGATCTGGTACGCGCGCAGGATCGCCCCGCCGATGTCCGCCGACAAGTCGAGTTGGATGAACCCTTGCGGATCGCACTTCCCATACGGCTTGCCCTTCGTGGGCACGCTGATCGGGAAACTCGGCCACGGATGATCCGGCGGCGTTTGCGCGTAGTCGATAATATAATTCGCTTGGAGCGTAAGAAACGCCAGCGCGCTCGGATCGCCGCTGTAGCGGTAGTAGTCGGCCATACTGTTGATCAAGCTGACCGTCCGCTGGCCGAGGTCCCCGCACATCCAATCCTGCAACGGCGGCGTGCCGATAACCCCGTCGGCGTCGATGCTCCACATCGACGTGTACACAAAATGCGGCGCCGCCATTACAGCCTTGTCTGCGTCCACCCACGGATAGCGTTTCAACGTCTCCATCGAGACGTGCACGCGGAAATCCAGTTGGCCGTCGAGTCCCGTGTACCACGGCGCGACGACGCCGTTGGCATCCTCGACGGCCGGATGCCCGTAGTACTGCGGCAGCGTCGCGCCGGCCTGAACGACAAATCCGATCATTAGTGCCAGAATCATAGGACTAGCCTCCATAGGAAAGGGAACTGATACGGAAACGAGTATTCGTAACGGCAATAAGATGGCCGGTAGTTCGATGTTCGATTTGATGCCGACAATCCTGAAGCCAAGCGAAGGGTTCCCTCTTGTTCAACCTTTTTTTGCCATAGGGATTTTGTTCTCTCTTGCCTTCCGCAACCGTTGTTTTGCCATCAAATGACTCTTATCGCGCCTTCTGAAGTCGTTTCTGCAGGAAGTAAATGGCTACACCACAGAATTCGGGCAAGCGGCCTTCGACATTTGTGCGTTCCCAGCTATCGAGGAGGCGTTGAATTTCCGCACATGTGCGATGACCGGCAGTCCTGTTCAATTCTGACCGCACCGCCTCCACTACTGCTTTCCGGTTAGTTCGCAGCCTTGCATAGTTCAGATTGAGGGTTTCATTAATCTGGCGGTCAAACTCAGCATCGTCTGAACGGATTCTGCCGTCGCCTAGGTAATGAATTCCGAGACGCGTATGGTGAGCCGGATTGGCTGGGTTATAGGAGATATCCGAGTCCCCTTTGCGCGTGTCACAGTGTTGAGCTTCGGGTGGATTACCTTTGTTGCCCAGGCAACATCCCAGCATGTTTTGGAAATCGAGTTGTTCCGGTGGGTATCGCGTTTGGCTGTGCCAATGTTCCACTTTCATCGCGCCGGAATTGATCCGCTTCATGCAATACGCACACAGGTAACCCTGGTCCTGAAGAAGCTGTGCGCGTACGATCTCTTTCACCGCGGTAAATTGCGGTCCGTCATAGACTGCGTCAGGCTCAGCACGATATTCGGTGAGCTCATGTGGTTCTTGCCCCTTGGAGAATCCCCTCACACTTGCGCTCCTTTTTCTGGTTCGAGCATCGTCAGGAGCGACTCGGCGCGGACAAGCTCAGGTATACTGCCTCGGACACGTTCTCTGACTTGTGCCATTTGCATTTTGGCTTGCTCGAATTGATCCATGTCTATAAGCCGGAAGATTTCGGTAAGCATACCGGCAATCTCTTCATTGCGACTGTTGACACCCATCAATTCCTCGAGAATCTCGGATGTGTCCAGGCCAAGGGCCTGATCGGGAATTGAACAAACGATCCCCCTTTGCGGATCGGCGGTTAACCTTCTTACGCATTGGGCATCGACTTCCCCGATGACTTGCGGCGAATGCGTTGTGATTATGAACTGACAATTAGGAAAAGTTTCGGTCAGTTTACGAATTACAATACGTTGCCAGGCCGGATGCAAGTGAAGGTCTATCTCGTCAATGAGTACGATGGCATGCCCCTGCAAAGGATTCTCTAGAGTTTGGTTGGCAATAGCCAGACGTCGCGCAAGATCACCCACCATCGCAAGCAGACACTTTTCACCGTCAGATAATTGATCGACTTGAAGTTCTTCCGTACCCTTCAAGAGCGTCATGCGAAGTGGAGATCTTCGGACGCACAGTTTCGAGAATCCAGGAAGGAATGCGTAAATCGCGTGACGCGCGGCAGTCAAATGCGGGTCGTCAAAAGGAAGTGAATGGTTCTGGCGAAGGCTTGCCGCGTCATCGCGGGTGACGAGAAGCCTTAGCCGTTCATTTTCTATATCCTCGCGCTCTCTGAACCATGCAAAAAAGGGTCTGAACTGGGTATGGGCAGCGTCCAAAGCACCATCGTAAGCGGATATGGGATCGTACAAGGAAGCGCGCTTCTTGATTCGCAGAGGAATATCCACGGCGCGATCAATATCGTAATATACAGCTAAAGGCAGGCTCGTTTGTGGGTTGTCCGAGGCTGCGTTTCGCACCGTTTCAGTGAGTGTCTTGAGCTGCAGGAAATTGCTCTCGCTAGTCTTCGTTTGCCCCTTGCGAGATTTAGCAAGACTCCATTGTACAAGAAGATCGCTCACCTTTACATGGATTTCGGTTTGGGCATAGGCGGCTTTGTTGCGGATATCGGTCTCGCTGATAGGCCTTCCAGAAGCACTCGGGGTTCGAATTCTGTTAAGCATCCATGAAAGGCATATGGCGAGACAATCCAGGATACTGCTTTTCCCTGAACCGTTTACCCCGATAAGAACGGTAAGCTGTTGGTCAAATGTCAAGGACATTTCTCGAATTCCGCGAAAATCTTGAATCTTCACTTGATTAAGTTTCATTTGGCGCACCCTTCGTCCTTATGAACCGACTTCGAGTAAGCCGGTATAGGATTTTGAATTTTGGATTTCTACACTCCAAAATCCAAAATACTCCCAGTGCGTAATCAGGTCTTGTCGATCTCAAACAGCGGCAAATCTTTCACTTTCTCTTCCGGCGCGCGGAATTGATCGTCCTGTTCGATGAGCCATTTCAGTCCGTCGCTCAACACGCGCTTGGTATCTTCCAGATTGATGCCGACATGGTCCGAGTCGTACCACGTGATTTTCTTTGGTTCCTTGGCGGCGTCTTGGAGCGCCTTGCCCGCAGGCGCCGGCACGAGGACGTCGAATTTTCCGTTTTGGAGATAGACGGGCATCGGCGAGATTTGAGCGACGTAATGGATCGGGTCCGCAACACCCAGGAAATAACGTGCGATGGGTATGACGCAGGCGATGACAGCGCCGACCTTGCGTTCCTGCGAGGCGGTCAGCTTGGGCAGAGGCGGTTTTTCGGGATCGACGTTCTTGCCGTCGATCAGGCGCAGGCCCACGGCCACGCCCAGATGGGTGGCATACGAATCGAGCAGTTTACCGAGATCGCCGCCGCCGTAAACCAAAATGCCCGCGCGCAGGCGCTTGTCCCGGGCCATGACCGTGCTTCCCGTGATGGCGCCGTAGCTCGCGCCGACGAGGTAGATGCGTTGGGGGTCGATATCGGGAAGAGCCGACAAATAATCGATGAGCCGCCGCGTCTCGTTGATAGTCTTGGCGGGGCGTTGCTCGAAGGCGCGGAGACCGGCCAGTACCCCCGCCTTATCCGACAACTTGCGCTCGCCCTGCATGTACTGGTCGAAACTGACGAACACAAAGCCCGTCTGGTTGAACGGCGACGTAATCTCCTTCAGAAAGTTCTTGTTCTGGCCGATGCCGTGCAGAAAGATGATGGCGGGGAGTTTCTTGCCTGTGCGTTTGAGTGGCACAGACATCAACGTAGGCACCTTCTCGCCCTTGAACCCATCGAAGGTGAACTTGGTGAGCACATAACCCTTTTCCGGCGTTTCCTTGTTCACCTCGTTCGTCTCAATCACAGTGACGTTCAGCGGCGCGCTGGGATCGTAATTGTCGAAATAATGGGCATCCTTGTACGCCTTGTGCGCCCAAAGCAGCACAACCAGCGTCAGCACAACACCAACGGCAATCTTCAGAATTTTCTTCCACATACGCATTTCCTCTTTCAGACTCGTCGCCCGCACGCGGCGGAGTATAGCACAAGCGGCAAAAGAGGTTGCATCGTTGGCCCGCGGAACGGCAGGATACGCGTGCCGGTACATTGATGGGAGGTCGAGTTATGAATGAACAGGTGGTTATCGTCACGGGCGGCGCGCGCGGAATCGGTTTCGGCATTGGGACGTGCTTCGCGCGGAAAGGCGCGCGCCTCGTCGTCGCCGATCTCGATTTGGACGCGGCAAGCAAGGCGGCAAACGAGTTGAAAACGCATGGCGCCGCAGACGCGATCGGGGTGCGGTGCGACGTTTCGGTCCGGAGCGAGGTGGAAGCGATGATCGAGCGCGCCGTCGCGGTCTTCGGGCGCATCGACGTGTTGGTCAACAACGCCGGGATATGCCCATTCATCGAGGTCATGGACATGACGCCGGAAACGTGGCAGCAGACGCTCGACGTGAATTTGACGGGCGCGTTCCATTGCACGCAGATTGCCGCGCGCCGCATGATCGCCCAAGGCGACGGCGGACGCGTCGTCTTCATCACGTCGCTCGCCGAGAACGTCACAGGCCCGGCACAGGTCGATTACGGCGCATCGAAGGGCGGGCTCCGAATGGCCATGGCCGGCTTCGCGACCGCGCTCGGCAAGCACGGCATCACTTGCAACGCCGTCGCGCCGGGCATGATCCTCACTCCGATGACGGCGTTCCATTGGGACAAGCCCGAAAACGCGGCGTTTCTCAAGACGCGTGTGCCGGTCGGGCGCATCGGCACGCCGGAAGACATCGGCCACGCCTGCGTCTTCCTCGCGTCGCCCGAAGCGGCCTACATCAACGGCGTCACGTTGCGCGTCGACGGCGGCCACCAAGCGGTATGCTACTGATTGCGGATTGTAGATTGTAGATTGTAGATTGAGGTGCGAGTAGCGATGTTGAATCCGCAATAGAAGGAGGAGCGAAAATGCTTTCCATCGACCTTAGCGACAAAGTCGCGGTTGTCACGGGTGCGACGGGTGAGTTGGGCCGCGAAATGGTCCGCACGTTGGCCGAGGCCGGCGCGAATGTCGCCGTCTGTTACCACCAAAATGAAACGAAGGCGTACGAACTTGTCGAGGAAGTCGAGGACCGCGGCGCGCGCGGCGTTGTCGTCCAGGCCGATGTGACGGATCTCGATTCGATCCTGATCATGCGCGACCGCGTCGTCGAAGCGCTCGGCCCCGTCGATATCATCGTTGACAACGCGGTCGTTCAATACAAATGGATGCATGTGCTCGAGCAGGCGCCGGAGGATTACGAGAGCCAGTTCCGCGCGTCCGTGCTGCACAATGTGTTCATGACGAAGGCGTTCGTTCCGTCGATGATCGAGCGAAAATGGGGACGCGTCATCGGCATCAACACCGAGTGCGCCATGCAGTGCTGGGAAAATCAGTCGGCGTACGATTCGGGCAAGCGCGGCATGGACGGCGTGTTGCGCGTGCTCGCGCGCGAAGTCGGG
>CAIYET010000620.1 GCA_903925285.1 Candidatus Hydrogenedentota bacterium
CTCCAAAATAGCGTGGACTTCTGCAGTTTGACACAAGTTCGGCATTCTCTGTAGCGCGGGCATCTTGCCTGCTGCGATTAGGCCAAGAATCCGGGTTTTGCAGGCAAGATGCCTGCGCTACGAAGGTCAGCGGCGATATATCCAGTCCGGGTCGGCGTACTTCTCTCGCGCGAGTATCTGGGCGGCGCGAATCTCGTCGTGTTCCGGTTCGACGGGCAGGTAATCCATGTCGAAGGCTTTGCACACCGCCTCGCGCAACGTGCGCGCATCAAGCGGAATCACGCTTACGAAACCGCGATGCGTGCGAGGGCCGCGATACTGCGGACGCCCCTCCGGCTCGCGCAGATAACGCTCCATTTTGTCTGGATCGACCGCATACAACAGCGTGCCGTGATGAAGGATGAATTGTCGGCGTCGTTTCTGGGAATTGCCGGACACCTTGTTTCCTTCCAGCGCGAGATCGGAGATACCTTCGTGATGGACGAGCACGCCCTGCTGCTGCAACACGGCGGCGATCCGCCCAAGAATGTAGCCGTAAGACCCGCGTACCGTTTCGATGCCGGTACGGTATTTGTGGCCGAGCACCAGCGCGTAGTTCAGACAGCCCGGCCCCTGGAGCACGCATCCGCCGCCGGAGGCGCGACGCAGCACTGGCACGTGATCGTCGGCACAGTTCAGGTCATAGATCTCGTGACGCCAGTTTTGCGCGACTCCGAGGCACACGAAGGACGCCGTACTCTCCCAAAACCGTAACGCCTCGCCGGCTTTGCCATTCTCGGCGTCATCAAGCAGCATCTCGTCGAACGCGAGATTTTCTTCGGGCGCGTGGAAAGATATGTCCAACAACCGCATCGATGCACATTCCTCTCGCGCAGAAGGATGAAGAATGAACCAAGGAATTCAGGAGTCAGGAGTCAGGAGTCAGAACGCCGCGCGCAAGGCTTCCGCGTCGGCTTTAGAATGACGCTGTCGCCTCCGTTCATTCTGACTCCTGAATTCTGAATTCCGCCGCTGCTTCGTCCTTCATCCTTTGTTGATAAGGTCGTCAGGTTCGACCAAGGGTTCGCCTGCGGAGCAAAGCGCGCAGGTATCGGGGGGCCAACTTTCCATATCGAGGGCGGCGAGCGCTTCGAAGCGGCAATCGAATGCAGCCTCTCCCGCGCTCCGGTCGAGCAATGCGCCGACGCCAACGACGTCTGCGCCGCGCGCACGCAGGTGTTCGACGGATTTTCGCACGGAGCCGCCGGTCGTGATGATATCCTCGACGACCAACACGCGTGCGCCGGCCTTGAGCGTAAATCCGCGCTTGAGCGCCATGCCGCCGTCGCCGTCCTTTTCGGTGTAGGCTGCGCGGGCTTCGAGTGCGCGCGCGGTTTCGTAGGCCATGACGATTGCGCCAGTGGCGGGTCCGACGACCAGTTCGACGCCGTCGGAACGAAACCGGTCCGCAAGCGCGTTGCACAGACGCGAAGTGAACTCAGGATACTGCAACACGCGCGCGGCTTGCAGGAACTGCCGCCCGTGGCGTCCGCTCGTGTAGACGAAATGCCCATCGAGCAAAGCGCCGCATTGTTTGAAAATGGCGATCACTTCATCGGCGTTCATTAGACAAGCTCCTCTTGGATCAGTCGCACCGCTTCGGCGGGATTCTCGTGCTTGAATATCGGACGTCCGACCACGATGTAGTTTGCGCCGGCTTCGGCGGCCTGGCGCGGGGTGGTGATGCGGACTTGGTCGTCCTTGCCGGTGGACCACGCGGGGCGGATTCCGGGCGTGACGATTAAGGGTTTGAGTCCGACGGCCTCGCGCACGAGGACGATCTCGTGGGGCGAACTGACGAGTCCGTGCGCGCCGGATTCGACGGCCTGTTTTGCGAGCCGCACGACAGCCTCGGACGTCGTTTCGGGGAGGCCCAGTTCGAGGCGCAACATCTCGTCGGAAAGACTCGTAAGGATGGTCACGGCGAGAATCTTAGTCTCCGTGCCTTCGACGGCCACGCGGGCCGCTTCAATCATGCGGCGTCCGCCGATTGCATGTACCGTGAACAAGGACGCGCCCATGTCGGCGGCGCCTTTGGCCGCTTTTGCAACGGTGTTTGGGATGTCGTGGAATTTCAGGTCGAGGAAGACCTTCCTTCCCATGTCGAGGATCTCGCGCACGATCTCCGGTCCGCAACGGGTAAACAACTGCGAGCCAATCTTGAAAAACTGGCATGTCGCGCAGAGTTCGACTGCCCGAAGCGCCTCTTCACGCGAGTCCATATCCAATACCGTGATGAGTTCCGTGCGCATAGTTGTCTCCTGTCTAAACGACCAGCGAACCAATCAGTTCGCGAATATCCGTCATGTGGTGGCGTTCGAGGTAACGCGCAATGCCGTCGACGATCTCGATGGCGGCGCGGGGATTTCTGAACGACACCGAACCCACGGCAACGGCCGTCGCGCCTGCGACCAAGAATTGCACCGCGTCCGAGGCGTCGCAGATGCCGCCCATCCCGATGACGGGAATCTTGACCGCGCGGGCGACGTCCCACACCATCTTGAGCGCAACGGGCCGGATGGCCGGACCGCTGAGTCCACCGACGATGTTGGCAAGTCGTGCATGCCGCGTTTCGGGGTCGATGGCCATACCCATCAACGTGTTGATGAGCGACACGGCGTCGGCCCCGGCTTCCTGCGCGGCGAGGGCCGGCTCGCAGATGTCCGCCACGTTCGGCGTCAGCTTGACGATCAGCGGCAACTTCGTCGCTGAACGAACCGCGCGCGTGTACAACGCCACCGTCTCGGGCACCTGTGCCACCAATGCCGCGCCACCGCGTTTGCGCGCATCATGCACGTTTGGACACGAC
The DNA here is from genome assembly GCA_903925285.1 of Candidatus Hydrogenedentota bacterium. Taxonomy (GTDB): domain Bacteria; phylum Hydrogenedentota; class Hydrogenedentia; order Hydrogenedentales; family SLHB01; genus DSVR01. Next base: position 2,849 of record CAIYET010000620.1, read on the forward strand.
AGGTTCAGTTCGAGGGCATCGGCGGCGTTCTCGGCATCGATCCGGCGCGCGAGTTCAACGTATTCATCCGGCGAATGCCCATAGATGTTCGCGATAATCGTCGCGTGACGCTCACGCAAATACGGGGCCTTCTCGGCGAGGTATACGTCAAGCCCAACGTTCTGCAAACCGATCGCGTTGAGCAGCCCGGCGGGCGTCTCGACCAGACGCGGCGGTTTGTTGCCGGCGCGCGGCTTCAGGCTGATGCTCTTAACCGTTACCGCGCCCAGTTGCGATATGTCGTAGTACGGTTCGTACTCCTGCCCGTAGCCGAACGTGCCCGACGCCACAGTCACCGGATTTTTCATCCGAAGACCGCCGAGGCTCACCTCAAGATTCGCAGCCATTCCTAATTCCTAATTCCTAATTCCTAATTCCTACCGGTCGAAGGCCAAATTGTGCGCGTCCCAGTCGATAAGCGTCGTGTCGAAAACCGGCCCGTCGGCACAGACGCGCAACATCTTCTCGCCCTCTAATTCGCATTTGGCCTCGACTACGCATCCGAGGCAGGCCCCGTCGCCGCAGGCCATTTGCGCTTCGAGCGACACTTGGCAATCCGCGCCGGACCGCACCGCGACTTCCGATACCGCTTTCATCATCGCCATCGGTCCGCAGGCGTACACGCGCGTGTCCGCGCCCGGCGCCAACCGCTCGAGAACCTCGTGCGCCAGAGCTTGGACACCCGCCGAACCGTCGTCGGTCGCGGCGTGAACCGTGCAGCCGATTTGGCGAAAATCGGCTTCGCACAGCAGCATGGCGCGCGTACGCGCCGCGAGGATCAGTTCGGGTACCTTCCCACAGTCGCGGACAATCGCGTCTGCCAAGGCCGGAAACGGCGCAACGCCGATCCCGCCCGCTACGATAATATGCCGCGCGAAACGCGTCTCGACGGGGAACGGACGGCCCAGCGGCCCTTGAACGCTCAACACCTGCCCGACCGCGCGCCGGGCGAGCAGGCGCGTTCCTTCTCCTTCGACTTTGAATAGGAATGCGACACCGTCGGGGAAGATCCGCTCGAAGCTCATCGGGCGTCGGAGGAAGGGATAGATGCCCTCCGCGACCGCCAACATCGCGAATTGGCCCGCCCGGGCTTCGCGCGCGATAGCGGATGTACGCACGGCGATCCGGAAATGGTCCGGGGCGACTTCCTGATGCATAATGATCGGACAGTCCTCAATGTAAGGCATTCTACCTCCGATCCAAGGCCAACTGGCTGCGTAACAGGTCGAGGCTCACGCGCACGCGCTCGGCCAGCACGGCGCCGACGCCTTCGACCGCATCGAGTTCGTCCTTCGGGGCGCGCAGGATTTCCTTGAGCGAGCCGAAGCGGTCGACGAGGTTGTCGATGATCTGGGCCGGCAACCGATGGGTTGTCGTCAGGACACGGTAGCCGCGTGGCGACAGGTAGGTATCGATCGACCGCGGGTTCGAGCCATACCCCAGCGATTGGCTGATGGCGCCCATATTCAGCAACTCCGATTGCGTCATCTCGGCGATCTTGGCCCGCATCTGATCGCAGGCCGCGCCGGTCCGCTCGCGATAGTAGTCTTTCACCACCAACTCGGCCTGCTCGACCGGCAGCATCAACTCGCGCACTTGCAGGGCAATAAGACGCCCTTCCGTACCCAATTCGAGAATATAGGGGTCCACCTCGCGCGCGATGCGCAACACCATTTCGTATCGCTGGACCGCGCCGCAAACGTCGAAGATGGTCACCATGTCCTGGAACTCGCGAATCGTGAGTTCCTGCAAGGTTTCCTTGAGCACCATGATGTACTTTTCGAGGGTCTGGATGACTTGCCAAGCCTTATTGAGGAGCGTAGGAATACTGTCCATAACGTGCTTCATATTGTGTATGTACAATGTTACGCTAGCACGCCGCTCCGAAACCGCCACGGCCATACATTTTCCCTGCCGCGCGATGCGTTCCGCCGCGCGGTGCCGCGTGCCGGTCTCGTTGGAGGCGATCGACGTGTCCGGCTTCAGGAAGCGGTTCGCATACACGATTTGGCTCGCATCTTTTGTCAGGATAATCGCGCCGTCCATCTTGGACAGTTCGTATAGGAGTTGCGGCGTACAGGGCGCTTCGAGTTTGACCCCGCCCTCGGAGAGTTCGCCGAGGCGTTGTGGGTCGCCGAAGCAGAGCAGGGCGCCGGTCCGGCTTTGGAGGATGGAGGAAATGGCCTCGCGGATACGTGTTCCTGGCGAGATCAGGAGCAGCGCCTCCCGGTAGACATCCTCGTTTGTTTTACGCTTCCGCGTTGGTTCCATAGTCGCTCTCCCACATCCATTCGATCGCCTGACACACGTTTCCGACGGCAATCACGGCGTTGCCGTTCGTCTCGACATCGGTCGCGCATCCCTTCGGTATAATACAGGTTGTAAAGCCGAACTTCGAGGCTTCCACCACGCGCTGGCGCGCCATATCCACCGCGCGCACTTCGCCCGCGAGTCCGATCTCGCCGAACGCCACCAGGGTCGGCGGGGCGGGGATCTCGCGTAAGCTCGACGCCAGCGCCATCGCCGCCGCCAAGTCCGCCGCAGGTTCATCCAGCCGGACGCCGCCGACTACATTGGCAAAAACGTCCTTATCGGCGAAATGCAGACCGGCCCGCTTTTCGAGCACCGCCAGGATCAACGCCAACCGGTTCGGATTAAGTCCCGTAACCGTACGGCGCGGTGAACCGAACGTGGTGGGACAGACCAGCGCCTGGACTTCCACCAGCAACGGGCGCGTCCCTTCTATGCTCGGCATAACCATTGAACCGCTGACGCCGCGTGGGCGTTCGCCCAGGAACAGTGCGCTCGGATTGGGTACGTCGATTAGTCCCGCCTCGGTCATCTCGAATACGCCGATTTCGTTGGTCGAGCCGAAGCGGTTCTTGACGGCGCGCAGGATACGCAAGGCCTGCCGCCCTTCCCCTTCGAAGTACAAAACCGTATCCACGAGGTGTTCGAGGAGTCGTGGCCCCGCGATGGCGCCTTCCTTCGTGACATGGCCTACCAGGAAAATGGGGACGTTTCGACCCTTGGCCAGCCGCAAGAACTCGTTGGCGCAGGCGCGAACCTGCCCCGCGCTGCCGGGCGCCGCCGGCAGTTGCGACGAGTAGACGGATTGAATCGAGTCGATCACGACGAAGGCGTATTCCCCGTCTTCGATATGCCGACGGATGACATCCACTGCCGTTTCCGTGAGCAGGAAAATGTTGTCGTGCAAGGCATTGAGACGCCTGGCCCTTAGCCGGGTCTGATCGAACGATTCCTCGCCGGACACGTACAGCACCTTACCTGCCCTATGGGCAAGATGGCGGGATACTTGCAGCATGAGCGTAGATTTCCCGATGCCGGGATCCCCGCCCACGAGCGTCAGCGACCCAGCCACGATGCCCCCCCCCAGCACGCGGTCGCATTCCGGGTCGCCGGTCGAAAGGCGCGGCGGCATCTCGATCGAGCGGTCCGTCAACGCGACCGGTTCGGCCCCCGTCGCGAACGGGGCACGCAGGTGCGGTCCGTCTTCGACAACCGCTTCCTCGACGAGCGCGTTCCAGTCCCCGCAATCGGGGCAGCGCCCTGCCCAGCGCGTCGAAATCGCACCGCATTGCTGGCACACATACGCTATCTTTGGCTTACCCATATACCCAATTCCGCCAGATGTATGCTACCCGACACATCCCTTCATTTCAACCTAGAGGCTGTGCATCGATAAGATGGATGCGAAAGGACATCCGTTGGCCAACTGGAATCGGTGGCGGAATCGTGCTATCTTTGTACTTGTAGAAAACAGGGCGCTGGGACCATGCGGACTGTTTGCGGCATTTTTCGATTGTCTTGTTGTGCGGCGCGACGACGGCGGTTGAGTTTGCATTCGAGGATCAACCGTTCGACCCCGCCAAGCTCGATACACCGACTATGTGAAGTCCATGCCTTGATTCGGAGACGTTTGCGTGCGCAAAGTGGCGGTCACACTCTACGGCATCGCCCATGGTTCCCTGATAAAGGAAACCGTTTCCCCGGCGGAACCGTGCGCAGAGTTGTCCGTCGACGGCGTCCCGTGGCTGGCCACGGTGACGCCAACGTATGACCCCGGCTCGCACCACGACACCTGTAAAGTCTTCACGCATCTGTACGAGGCCTCTGATCGACAACCCATCACAAAAGGCCCGGGCGGCTTCGACTCGCATCAGCGCGGCCTGCATCTCGGCTGGCGGCGCACCGAAGTGGCTGGACAGGTCTTCGATACGTGGCACATGACCGATTGCTCGCAGCGCCACGCGGGATGGATGGCCGAACCGGGTGCGATACCCGCACATTCGTTCGCAGTGGACTGGTGTGACGTACAAGGCCGCCCGTTTCTCCGGGAATTCCGCACTTTGTTGTGTCGGCGCGGACGCTATGGGGCGCGAATACTCGACATGCACTCGCGGCTTGCGGCGGTGGATCGCCCGGTCTGCTTGAAGGGTGACCCGCACCATGCCGGCGTACAAATCCGCCTCGCGAACGAGGTATGCCGCCATCCATGGTCGACCCGATTCGTGCTGCCCAACAATGCGCGGCGTCAACGCGACGATGTCGTAGTCGGCGCGCAATGGGTCTGCTGCCTCGCCACGATTCGCGGCAAACGCCATGCCGTCCTCCACATGACCCATCCCGCCAATCCGGGACCCGACCGTTTGGTCTACGGCACGCGCGCGTATGGCCTTTTCGGCGCGTGTTTCGATGCCGACCTCAAGCCAGGATTCCCCGTGCGCACGCGATTTCGGATTCTATGGATCGAAGGCGACATGTCCGCCGACGAGTGCGAGTCCTTCTACCGCGAATACACCTCGTCCGTATAGAGCTGGCTTAACGAGCGCGATTCAATTAACACAATCAACTATTATTATCTGTAACAGTATTGTATGTAGATTGGCGATGGATGAAAAGGACATTAAAACCATTGACTTAGCGACAGGGTGGACGTATACTGTGATCGTTGAAACTCGAAAAGGAGGTGGTTGCGCGGTAGACAAAACGGGCTAAGGGAAGTACGGTGCAAATCCGTCGCAGTCGCGCTGCTGTAACCGGGAACGAAATCCACACCAAGTCACTGTCCCAAGGGACGGGAAGACGTGGAGAGTAGAACGATCCGGAAGCCAGAAGACCTGCCCACACATTTCATTTATGCGGCAACTTCGCGGAAGGGTTGCGGTGGGCGTTCACAATCTCTCATACGTTCCTGCCATTGCTTTTCCCCCGAATATCGCACAAGACTCGAATGTTTACTTTTGTTTGTATGAACTTGCGAACGGGGAGTATTGAAAATGATGTATCGTTTGAAAGTCGCAACGGTTATTCTGAGCGGTATCCTATTGTTGTTCTCGATGTCATGCGGTGCGCTCGAATTCGAGGCGCTGCTCAACGCGCCTACGCCGTCGTCGCCCGCGACCGGTTTGGCGGTCAAAGCGCTTCCGGACGGCTGTCTACTCGTCTGGAACGGCAGTACGATCTATCGTGAGCCGTTGCCCCGCGCGGATACCTTCAAAGCCATCGCCACAGGTTACGCGGGCGATCCGGGGTTCATGGCGCTGTCGCCCGACGGGCATACCGTCCTGCTCGCTGCCGGGTATAGCAAGAAACTCTACTTGTTGGATTTGAACAATCCGCAATCGTACAGTCCGGCGAGCGAGATCGCACCGTCAGGCTATCCGGGTGGTTATTCCCAATACGCCGGCGTATTCCTGACGGACTCGCTCGTCTTGATGGACAGCGGCAGCATGGCGGCAACGGCCACATCGGAATTAGGCGTATTCGATGTGCTGAATCCCGCAGCCGGCTATCGCGCCGTCATGCAGAAACCCGCCACGCTTGCGCCCGGTGACAATTCCTACAGCGCCTGCCTGGCAATCGACACGATGCGCGCATCGGTTTACGCCATGTCCTACGTCTTGGACGCGTCTTGGAACAGCACCGCGCAACTCAAACGGATGGATGCGAGCGCGCTTGTGCTGGCGTTTCAGACGTCCGTCACGCTGAGTTGGGATTTGGACGCGACGGCCATCGGTGCGGCGAACGCCTTCTTTACAAGCGGTCCGTCGGAGGTCATGTCGAACGGCGACGTGCTGATTGGCGGCTCGGGTGGCGTCCAGCGCGTCAATCCAACGACTCACGAGTTGGTCGACACCTATACCCCGCTCAGCGCCCCGCTCGATCCGTGGCACTACAATTACACGCCGAGTTATAACCCGGAAACGGGCGACGTGATGTTGGTCATCTCGGACTGGCACACGCACACGACGCAGCTTTACGCGCCACGGAACACGTTCGAGCCGATGCCGGTGTGTTGCGTGCCGGGTGTCGTTGCGTTGCTGGGAGCGCTCGCTTTCGCGGGACGCCGGAAACTTTGCTAGATAAAATGGCAGGCTTTAGGCTGTATGTAGGCTGTAGGACGTGCACTTCCTACAGCCTAAAGCCTCACTTCCTACAGCCTCCGTGGAGGGTTTGGCCATGAAACGATGTGTATTCGTAACGTTGCTGCTGGTCGCGCGCGTGGCGTTTGGCAATCCGTGGGCGAACCACGTTGTGTCGTATCACGCGGGCAAGAGCGCGTTGTTCACCGATCCGCCGAAGGCATTGGGCGCGCCCATGGGCGGCGGATCCTCCACCCCGAACAACGACAGTCTCGTCAGCTTGGGCGGGCCGGGCGGCCAACTTGTGCTCGAATTCGACGCGCCCGTGACGGACGATCCGAACAATCCGATGGGGCTGGACTGTATCGTGTTCACGAACGCGTTTTGGACGGGCGGCAATCCGCAGGTTCGCTGGGAGGAGCCTGCTCTTATCGAGATCGCAGAGAACGCCAGCGGTCCGTGGTACCTGATTCCCGGTAGCCGCAATTTCCCGTATTCACCGTTCCCATCGGTATCGGAACCGGCGGGTACCACAAATGACCCGAGCCATCCCTATTATCTCGCGGGGAGCATTCGGAATCCGAATCTGTTCAATGGCGATCCATCCAAGGAGTACAACTGGGGTTATGCGAAACTCAATCCAACGGCCTTGCCGTACCGCGACAACTACTTGCGTCCGGACGACCCGAAGGCGGTCGGGTTGACCAAGCGGAGCGGGGGCGGCGATGCCTTCGATATTGCGTGGGCCGTCGACGTGAACGACCAGCCCGCCAATCTCGACCAATTCCGGTTTATCCGCCTGAGTTCATACATATCGAGGCCGATGGGTGCATTGGGCATGTGCTCGCCCGACATCGACGCCGTAGCGGATGTTGCCCCGGACATCGACAGCGACGGCGACGGATTGTTGGACGAATTCGAGACGCTGATTTCCTTTACGGACCCGAATCGTCCCGAAAGTACCGTCTTGCCATTGGAGATCCCTGCGTTGGAAGGCGGAAGCCCTTTGGGCACGCTGTTGGGTACGGCTCAGGATGTTGGAGGCGACGCGATACGCTTGTACGCCGCCGATCAACGCACCGCGGATGGGCGCGCCTTGTCCACGAAGGTGGATATCCAAAAAGTTCACGATCCCGGTCCACCGTTGCCCTCGATGAGCCAGTTCAAGAGCACGTGCGTGCGCGAGTTCGTTTCCAGCGAAGCGGACTTCATCGCGACGGGCATCCAGGCCGCAGAGTTGGTTATGCACTACACAGCGGCGGAAATCGTCGGGCTGAACGAGAACGGCTTGCAGCCGTATCGGTACGAAAACGGCGCGTACTCGATGTCGGACCTATCGGACGTATCGGTCAACGCCGTCGCCAATCGCGTGACGTTCCGCAGCCGCCGTCCGGGCCTTTTCGTCTTGGTGTCGATGCTTGGTTCCGGCGATACGGGTTCGCAACAAGGTCCGCAAGGCCCCATCGTGCTGCACGCCGATCCCGCCGCAGGCATTCCCGTCGGGCTGTCGAATACGGCCTCGTTTACGAGCGACGTTATCCACGACGACCTCGCGAATCCAATCGCGGACGGTACACGGATTACCGTGGCCATTACGTTGGGCGAGATCCTCGATGCCGATGCCGACGTAATCGAGCCGGGGATACAAGTGCTTGCTTCGGGCGGGAGCATCCATTTCACCGTGCAAGCGTCCACCGCCAGCGGTTCCGCGATGGTCACGGCGACATCGGTGGAAGGCGCCGCGTACGGCGAGTTCGCGTATACATTTTTCGCGGGGCCGCCCATTCCGACGATTCGATGGACGGTTGGCAGACCGGAACCCGGTGTGCCCGTTCGCGTCACGCTGGTATCGAACGTTGTGCGCGACGCGTTTGGCAATCCCGTCCGCGACGGTACTCCACTTACGCTCCTCTGCGTTGACGGCGAAATCGTGTCGGGCGATGCGGATCTTGTCGCGCCCGGCGAACAGGTACTGACGGCGGGTGGTCGAGCGTCCGTCATTATCGAAGTTTCTGAGATGGCGTCGTTGTTTACGCTGGCCGCGTATGCCGACAGCGCCATGACGGAACCTCTTGGAGAAGGGAGCTATTCTCCCGCCGATTATGTGCCGATGCCTCTCGCGCCAGGCGCATGGATGCTGGTGATCGCGACGATAGCGATCATGGGATTGAATAGGACGTATAGGACATATAGGACGTATAGGACCTAGGGGAAAACATGGCGCGGCGCGCGGAAAAGGGTTTTACGCTGATCGAGTTGCTGGTGGTCATTGCCATCATCGCCATTCTCGCCGCGATCTTGCTACCCGCGTTGAGCCGCGCACGGCAGCAGGCGCTCTCCGTGCAATGCGTGAACAATCTCCGGCAACTCTACCTCGCCAGCGCCATGTACGCTTCGGAGTGCAACGGCCAGTATTGTCCCGCCGCGCCGGATATCATGGTCGGGTTTGGCGGGAAGATCCGTTGGCATGGCGTGCGTGCGACATCCGGCCCCGATTCGAGTTTCGATCCCAAGAAGGGGCCGTTGGCCGAATACCTGCCCGACGGGCGCGTCAAGGAATGTCCCGTGTTTACCGAATTCCGGCGGCGGGGCGAGGTCCCGAACGCGTTCGAGAGCGGCACGGGCGGCTACGGTTACAACGCGAGTTATATCGGCGGCACGGCCTATTCGAATCCGTATCCCGCGTCGATGACCGAGACCACGCTCGATGTGCGCGTGAGCAACCCGGCGCAGGTCGTCATGTTCGCAGACGCCGCCATGCCGCAAGACGGCTACATCGTCGAGTACAGTTTCATCGAGCCGCCGTTGTACGTCTCGCTCGAGCATCCTCACGGCGACAACGACGGCGAATTCACGAATCCAAGCATCCATTTCCGCCATTTCGGACGCGCAAACGTTTTGTGGTGCGACGGCCACGTCACGAGCGAACGTTTCGACTGGACCATCGATACCAACGTCTACAACGGCAACGACCGCCAATGGGGCGTCGGCTGGTTCGGTCCGCAGGACAATACCTATTTCGATTGTCTGCCGAGAGATGCGTCGAATACGAGCGGCCAATAAGGCGGGCGCTACACGAGTTGGCGTTCGACGGCTACGGCTTCGCGGAACGCGCGCAGGGCTTCGCCGAGATCGCCGCCGTTGAAGATGCTCGAACTGCCCAGCACGAAGATCTCCGCGCCGGCCTTTGACAGCAACGCGGCGTGATGGACATCGATGTTGCCGTCGACCTCGATCTTCGCGCGGGACTCGCGGTAGGAAAGCACCTCGCGCAGGATCCGCACGCGGTCGTATGCGCCGGGAAGGATCTTCTGGCCCGCGTAGCCCGGATCGACGGTCATGAGCATGACGCGGTCGGCTCGATCGATGAGATAGTCGAGTTTTGTCAGCGGGGTTGCTGGATTGATTGCGATGCCGGGCGACGCGCCTGCTTTGCGGATGCGCATCAATACGGCGTGGGCATGGATGCATGATTCGACGTGAATCGTGACGCTCTTGCAGCCCGCGTCGATGAACCGCTCGATGTAATCTTCGGGCCGCGCGACCATCAGATGCACGCTGCATGGGAGCTTGCACGCGCGCACGGCGGCCTTGACGAAATCGACGCCGAGCGTGAAGTTGGGCACGAACGTGCCGTCCATGATATCGAAATGCAACTCGTCGCACCCACCGGCTTCGAGGGCGTTCATGTTCTCTTCCAAATGCAGCAGATCGGCGCACATCACCGACGCGGAACAGATCATCTTCTTCAAAGGGATACTCCTCGTTCGCACAGAAACGCCTCTACTCCATCGAAGGGCGGCATCGAAGGCTGTGCGCCCGCGACCGTCGCGGCCAGCGCACCGGTGGCGTTTGCAAACTGCAACGCCTCGCGCGGGGATAGCCGCTTCCACGCGAACGCCAGCGCCGCTGTGAACGCGTCTCCCGCCGCCGTGGTATCGACCGGCGCAATGGGAAACGCGGGGACGTGAACGCACATATCGCCGTAGTACAGCGCGCCTTGTGCGCCCAGTTTCATGACCGCCATGCGTGCGCCGCGCGCCAGCAGTTTTTCCGCGGCGTGTCTGGCATCGTCCGGATTCGCGACGGCGATACCCGTCAAGGCTTCCGCTTCGGTCTCGTTGGGCGAAACGATATCCGCCAACCGGAGCAGCGAATCCGGGATCTGTTGTGCAGGCCCCGCGTCGAGGATGGAAAGCACACCGGCCTTGCGCGCGAGTTCGAGCGCCGCCTCGACGGTATCGAGCGGGATCTCGAGTTGCAACAAAAGCGCGTCGAACGATGCCATGATCGGTTCGAGCCGTGCAATGTCCTCGGGGCGGATTCCGAGATTGGCGGCGGGCACGACGACGATGGAATTCTGTCCCGTTTGCGCGACGAGGATCACGGCCGTGCCCGTCGGTTCGGACGGGTGCCGTTTCAGATACGTCAAGTCGATGCCCTCGCGTGCAAGCGTCTCGCCCTGCATGTCGCCGAACGTGTCCGCACCGACGCAGCCTGCGAAATAGGTCTCGGCGCCCAGACGCGCCGCCGCCACGGCCTGATTCGCGCCCTTGCCGCCCGGCACGATCTTGAACGATGAACCAATTAGCGATTCGCCCGGCTTCGGAATGCGCGGGACCGTGGCCACGAGGTCAACGTTCGCGCTACCGACCACGAGTATACGGGGTTTCGCTCCTTGCAACATGCCGGTCTCCCGAGGCTTTAGGCTTTAGGCTTTAGGCTGTAGGCAATGCGCCTACAGCCTACAGCCTAAAGCCTAAAGCCTAAAGCCTAAAGCCTGATTGGTTCCTTATGCGGCGGAAATTATGCACGCTTCTTGCCGCGATAGACAAGAAAGCAGCAGCCGACGCACGCGGGATAAAGGCCGCTTTTCGTCCGCCGACGGAACGCCCGCATTTCGGGGCCGTTCCACACGGCACGGAGTCCCTTCTCACGGACATTGCCGACGCGCAACAACCAGCACGGGTGAATGTCGCCCTTCGCGCCGACGATCACGTTGCACCACAGACTGCCGCAACGGAAATCGCGCAACGGCATCCGGCACGAGTAGTAGTCGGTGATCGTGTCGTCGGGCATATCGGGCGTGCGCAACTCGACGCCCTCGCGCGCTGCCGCTTCACGCGTCATCCGCAACGCCTTCGCGAGTTGATCTGCCGGGATTGAAGGAAATCGGATCGCGGCCGGATCCTGTGATTCCGGCGAATACGTGCCTATACCGGCGATATCGAGCGTGCGAATCTCGAGCGTGAGGTTAAGCACGTCCGCGCCGGCCTGTTTGACGATGCGCGGCATCTCGTGCAGATGCGCGACGTTCCCAGCCTGAATAACCGTGGTGACGTGGACCATAGGACACGCCTTCCCCGCCCGTGTCCGCGCCGCCGCTACCCGCCGAACCGCGTCCGTCGTGCGCTCGAACGCCCCGCGCAGACCGCGGATCGCGTCGTGAACCTCGGCCGGTCCTTCGATCGACGTGCCGATGAAGTTGAGACCCAGCCCGCCTACTCGCTTCGGAGCGAGCGCCACGGCGCGCTCGACGCGTTCGTCGTCCAACAAAAGGCCGTTCGTGATGAAATGCGTGCGCGTGCGTTTACCCGCGCGTCCGAGGAGTTCGAGAAAATCGTCGCGCAAGAACGGTTCGCCGCCCGTGAACGTAATCAGGCTCAGGCGCTGCACCTCGTCGATGACGCGTTCCCATTCCGCCGTCGTAAGCTCGCCTTCCTTCTGCACCGCGACAGGCGTATCGCTCAGCCATTCGATATACTGACACATCGCGCAACGCAGGTTGCACCGGCGCGTGATCTCGAAATAGTAATGCAGGGGCGGAAACGCGTGCCCACCGCGCGCGACATAATACGGCAGCATCTCGTAGGCCTTGGTGGCCACGCGATACCAGTAGGCGACGCGCATCCAATTCGGACTGTCGGAATTGGCCATCGAGTCCTTTCTCCAGGCATCAGGCTTCAGGCTTCAGGCTTCAGGAAGTGCGATCTAGCCTGAAGCCTGAAGCCTTGCCTCAGAGCAGTGTTTTCAGATGTGCGAAGCTACGCACGGCCTGCTCGATAGTCCCGCATTCGACCGACAAAATCAGGTCACGCTCGGCCGTCTTGCAGATCGCGATCACGCGCGCCCAGTCGATGACGCCGTCGCCGCATGCGCAGCCGACTGGCGTGCCAGTGACCTTGCCGCGCTCCGCTTCCGATTGCTTGATCGAGATGTCCTTCGCGTGGACGTGAACCAGCCGATCCTTCACCGCTTCGAGCCACGCGTACGGATCCTGGCCCGCCAGAAAACTGTTGCCCGTATCGAAGTTGATGCCAATGGCCGGACTGCCCGCCAACCGCGAGATGCGGTCCAGACCCGCCGGCGTCTGGCTGTACTGCTGATGCGGCTCGATGCCGATGAGGATACCGCGCGGTTCTGCCAGCAACGCCGCCTCGTACAACACGTACCGCATGAGCACGAAATCCTCGTCCTCGGTCGTCCAGCGCGGCTTCGGCCCCTCATCCGTGTTGACGACCGGCGCACCGCATTCCGCTGCGAACCGAATCGCCTGCTTCAAGTATTCGGTCCCGATCTCCGGCTTGCACAGAGGCGTGTGCCCGGACAGCCCCGACAACTTGACGCCGACGATTTCGCACGCCCTGCGAATCCGAAGCGGGTCATCGAGCATCGACACGCTGTGGAAATAACCTGCTTCGCTCAACAGTTCGCGACCCCAGTGCACCATCGGCTCGACATATTCGTACCCAATTTCAGCCGCTTTCTCGACGCCCCACTCGAAAGGTTTGTCGTCATGCCGAACGAATTCCAAATTGATTCCGATTCCGATCTTACCCATGGCCATTCTCCCGTGGCTTTAGGCTTTAGGCTTTAGGCTGTAGGCGCACTGCCTACAGCCTAAAGCCTGTATGCGTTGTCCTTGTATGATGAACGTCGCTCCGGCATGTTGTCAATGTCGAGGGCGGCGTACTTCTCCGGATCTCACCCGAATGGCGCTGAAACAGCCGCGTAGGACGTTGGTTGTTGCCGCGTTATGCGTCTTGTTGCCAACAGCCCTTTTTAGATTCGGCTATCGTGCGTGTGCGCACGACCCTTAGCTCGATGGCGCGAAGAGGATATACAGCGCATGTTCGGTGCGCAGACCGAGGCTGGTCTTGCCTTTACCGGCCAGATCGGCTTTGAACGCGGTCGCGACTATGGATTCGGGGAAGGAGTGGTCGTAATCAGGCGTCAAGGAGAAACCGGATTCGGTATAACGCCAGACGACGAATCGATTCGGTGCGGTGGCACACGCAAGGTCCGTGCGGCCGTCGCCGTCGAAATCCCGCAATATGCAATGACGTACGGGACCCGATTCTTCCGGCGTCAGGAACCATGCGATGGGCGCTGCGCAGGTGACGCGGCTTGCTGCGACAGGTTCGTAGCGGCCCTTTTCCGGCGAGAACAGGTGCGCCGACAGGCTTACCGGCCACGTCCCTGCTGCGATGACCCGTGTCGCGGCGCCGACGGACATCCCGGGGTCGGGGGCGTTCCAGAGGAGCAAATCGGCGTACCTGTCATGGTTGAAATCCGGCAAGTCATCTTCCAACGCAACGAGTCTGCCCGGATAGCGCCGTTCCGGGCTTGTGACGGATTTTCCCGCGTAGCCTTGGATGCGCACGACCGTGTCCCGGAAGCCCGGCTCCGCCTGGGCATGCAGCACGCGCATGTCGTCGCGTCCGTCGATCATCAAGGGGAACCAAGGCCAAGATTCCTGGTCCAACAGGGCCGCGTCGCGCGTTTGCGAGGGCGTGCCGTGCCGGAATGACCGCGCGTGGACGGGCGTGCCCTCGAGTTCGTCCGGCAGGTCCGGCTCGAATGCCACTGTCCGGCTGACGCCACCCTCGATGCTGTCGTGCGCTCCCAGACGCGGCGGCTCGGAGGTCCACGCGCGGAACGGCGCGCCAAACGACGCACGACGCGGTGCGTTCTCGCCGATGGGATACGTGTTTACCACTGTTCCGTCGGGCGCACGCAACTCGAAGGTTTCCGCGCAGGGCAGGGCGAGCAAGGTCTTCCCGTCGCGCAGAATTGTCAAGACGAACGGATACGGCGTCGCGTTCGAGGAAGGACTTCCTGACTCCCGATCGGCCAGTTGCGTGTGTAGCGAGAAGAGATCGTGCGGTACAGGCGTTCCTTCCGCGTCTAACCGTATCGACAAAATACGGTCGCCGCAAATAGCGACCAACTCCGTCTGACCGTCGTTATCGAGATCCGCGATATCCACCGCCGTCGTGCCGTCCGGCAAAGGGATCGTGCGTACGGTGTCGTGCAGCGATGAGAAGACGTTGAGCGCACCTTTCTCGAGCACGAAGACATCTGCCTGTGTATCGCGGTCAGCGTGCGCGAGGAACACGTGTGAATCCGGCGTATGCAACGGAATGGTCTTGACGTCGAACAGGGCCGACAGGCACAGCATCAACACGATACTCATGGCGTCGCCGCCCGGCTGAACCAGACCTGTGCCACGCGCTTGCCCGGCGCGGGGAATACGACCACGTCGCTACGTCCGTCTCCGTCGACATCGCAGGCTGCGAATCGCGCGTTGGGTTCCACGGCGATGGTCGCGTCGACCGCGGTCCCAAACCCGGACGAATTGCTCAGATAAACGGCGAGCCGGTCGATACGGTCTTGTACCAAGAGGTCGTGGCGGCGGTCGCCGTTGAAATCGCCCGTCAGGTCGATCAACTCGCCTGCCTGATAACGTTGAAAAAACTCGGTGTTGCGGAACGGCGGCGCATCGAGCGCGACCGTCAGGCGCGTCTGCCATTCGGGTTTCGATGAGAACGTTTTGTCGTGCTGAAGACGGATGGCGACGGTATGTTCGATTTGACGCGCGCTCAGAAAACGGCTCACCGACTCGCGAATACCGCCTTCGAGCAAGCCGATGGATTCCGTGACCAAGTCGGGTTGGCCGTCCCCGTCCGCGTCAACGAACAGGCATTGCGGACGAAATGACACCGCGCGAAAAGACTGCCACGTCTTCCCACGGTCGAATGTCGCGCGCGTCTCGAATACCGGCACGGGCAACGAAGTCGCTTCCGACAACTCCCAATCCCCACCCGCGAACGCCAAGGTCCCGTCCGAGGCCAAACGGCATGGGCGCATCTCGTTCGACATCGGTTCCGAAGTCCATTCCGACCGATTGGCCGGATCCAGCGTATACGTCGTCACGCGATACCGGCTTTGCCGTTCGCTCACGGTCTCGCGCGACAACATGGTCGCCCGATTCGCATCCAACAGGTATTTGCAGGCCATCTCGCGCGCCGGAAATGCGATGCGCCGCGCCTCGGGGGGCCACAACGCCGACGCGGGCGCGTTGGCTACGCGCAATGGCGGAAATACTGCCGCACACGGCTTCTCTTCATAGGTTTTGCCGTCCGAATGGTATACGTGGAGGCCGTCAATGCCCGGCAACACGATTTCCGGCGTTCCGTCCGTGTCGAAGTCATGCAGAAATCGCTCGAACACAACCTCGGCCTTTGTGTCACTAAAGGCGGTCTCGTCGCCGGTTTCCGGTGTCGGCGAAGGCCATTTCATGGATTGTTCGCGCTCGACCTGCCACGCGCCGTTGCTCCAACGCACGACGGCAAGTCGATTGGCGGTTCGGAAGTATAGTTCCCCTTTCCATAGGTCCATATAGGCGCGTTCGCCCACGGCGTACATGGGAATAGGGTGATCGGTCTGAAAACGTTTGTCCACCTGCAAGAAGATCGTGTCCGGCAAAACCAAGTCCAGTTGCTGGTTGCCATCGATATCCGCCAACCGAAAGTTGGTCGATACTTGTCCCGATAACGGGTCCGGCGGTGAAACGTCGATCGGCAAGTCCTGCCGTTGAAGGGTGAGCGCGCCCATACATAACAGGATAATCGTCCCCATTATGCCCGAATGTCGCGACGCGCCAAGACCAGCGCGGAAAGAACCGTGAATATGGTTATCGACGCCAGTGACGTAGCAATCGTATAACCGCTGACCGGCCACCAGCCCGAATCGATGCCATCGCAACGCCGCAAGAACACCTCCCACGGCGTCTCGACATAGCTCGTGAAGATGTAGGGAGCAATGCGCAACGGGTGCTTGACGACATCCATCAGCAGCCAAATGCCGACCGACGCGCCAAGTGCCGATGTGGCTGAACGTACACACACAGAAACAAACACAGCATAAGCAACAGCACCGAATTGAGGAAGTAACGCCAGCAAGAAGCCATACATGTAGCATACAGCCATGTCCGATTGCGTAAAGAGCGTCTCGCCGCCATACGTCACGCCTTCGAGATCGCCGAAACCGTAGGCCAACCCCCAGCTTGCCGTAGCGACTGTAGCGGTCATGACAAAGGCGTAGGTCATGCCCAGCGCCAGTTTCGCCAGGAGCAAATCCGAACGGTGGATGGGGCGGACCAGCGCAAGCCAGATGCTCCCGCCGAATTCGGACGCAAACAGACTTGACGAAAAGATCACGAGCAGGAGGAGTCCGACCAGATTAAGCGCCAACGGCGTGGCGTAGGCGATAAAGGCATAGGCGCTCGGATTGCCGTGCGTGATCGGTTTCGCCAGCGGCAGACAGACCACCACCAAAACGACGAGGAGAAGCCCCGCCACAGTAAAGCGTCGCCGCGAAGCCTTGGCCACTTCGACCAGATAAGCGCGTCCGATTCGCTTAATCATGAGAGATCATAAGACCTTTCGCATGCGATGCCCAAACAACAATTCTTCATCCTCCACCCAAATTCTGAATTCTAACTCCTAACTCCTAACTCCTTTGTGCAGTACATCCATGAAATAGTCCTGCAACGTCCGCCGCCTCGGGATGACCGCCGTCAATTTATACCCTGCCGTGACCAGGAACGCGATCAGTTGATGCGCATTCGGCTCGCGCAACGTTACGGCGATACGTCCCACGTCGACCTCGAGCGACGCTATCCATGGCAGGCCCTGCAATCGTTTCGCGGCGGCCTCCGGAGCATCCATCAACACGTCCACATGCGTTTCATCGAACGATAACACCGCCTGCGTCCTGTCGCACGCCACGAGCCGTCCTTCATGCAGCACCGCCACCCGGTCGCACAGCGTCTCCGCTTCGTGCAGCATATGGCTCGACATCAGGATCGTCACCTGGCTTTCCTCGGAGAGCCGCTTGAGTAGGCGCATCATTTCCTGCGTGGCTTCCGGGTCGAGACCGTTGGCCGGCTCGTCGAGGATAAGAAGTTCGGGATCCAGCAAAAGCGCCTGAGCAAGACCCAAACGCTGCCGCATCCCCATCGAGAACGTCCCCACCCGACGTCCCGAGACGTCACGCAAACCGACCCGCTCCAACGCGCGGTCCACGGTCGCCTCGCGGCCCGCCAACCGCGCACACATCGAAAGGTTGTCGCGCGCGGACATGTAATCGTGAAAGACCGGACGCTCGACGAGTACCCCGATCCGCGCCGCGATATCGAGAAACTGACTATCCAGCGGCTTGCCGAAGATCGAAACCGTGCCCGAAGTCGGCGCCACGAGGCCCGTCAACATGTAAAGCGTCGTGCTTTTCCCGGCACCGTTCAGACCCAACAGCCCCATAATCTCGCCAGTCTGGACCTCGAACGACAGATCCTGAACGGCAAGCACGGCCCCATAGCGCTTACTCAGCCGCTCCGCCTGGATACACGCACTCATGCACCCGATCTTAACACGCGCCCAAACCCAGCCACAAAAAAACCGCGCGGACGTACGAAATTCCCATAGGTTCCATATTGCCGGTTCTGCCTACGAAACTTCGCGGTAGTCGATTAGCGCGCCGTATTCGCACATCGAACTCATGGCCGCGCTTGTCGTGACGATCCCTTCTTCGACTACTGCTGCCATGACGTTCAGGCCAGCACAAACAATCAGCCCGGCGCGTCCCTGTTGGACGGGGACGTCCAACAACGGCTGGTTCGGGCCGCCGAGTGCGAGAATGCCGCCGAGACCGAGTCGCTCGGACAATACGGCCACGCGCCGCACTTCGGGCAAGGCCGCCACCGGCACTTCGCGGAAACTCGCGCCGATGATCCCCGACCCGGTCTTCGCGGCCTTGCCGACGCTCGTCATGAACCCGCGAATGAATACCTCGATCGGGTCCAGCGACGAACCGTCATAGTTGATGATTTCAGTGAAACGCTGTGGCCGTCCGTCCTTGAGTTCGAGCAGTCCGCCGAACCGCGAAGTCGTCGCGATACCCGCACGCAGTAAGAGGCCGTTGATGTTGACGCTGCAAATCGTCCCGATGCCGCAACGCCCATTGGGCACGTGGAACAGCCCGATATGTTCACCCGCCGACGCCACGGCCAGCAGGCGTCCCATGCAGAGGTTTGCCTCGTACACGCGTCGCATCGCATTCAGCGCCGCGCGGCGATCCTTCGGGTTAACCGTGGCGGTGTTCAGAATGACGTTGCCCTTACGCGTCTCCGGATTCAGCGTCATTTGGTACGCGAGTTGGTCCACCTTCGCAGCGATGAACCCCACCTTGTCGAAGACCAACGCATGCTCCACTTCATACCGGCCCGCGTCGGTCAGGAAACGCCCGCGACGTCCAAGATTCTGAGTCCACTCGGACGCGTCGGCTTCCGCGAGATACGTGCGTACCCCGCGTTCGCTGATGTCCATGCCGGCATTGCGCAAGTCCAACGCGATCCGTTCCGCGCCAAGAGGCCCCGACGCGTTGTACAAGACTCGGAGAATGGCCACCATCGTCCGTTCCCGTTTCCCACCCATTCGGTCTGCTCCTTTCAGGTTCCGTCGCCGTCCCTGGAGATCTTGCACAGAAGACGCCCGAAAGGCAACGCCGTCTTGGCCACGCCTCTGCGCAACGAATCCATTATACGGCATATATGCCGTATGCTTCCAGTTTGTATTCCGTGACACAAATCACAACAAAGCACAGCGCACGCAAATTTCGTATATATTCGTTGCTATTTACACCATGTTTTTCTGCTTGACAAGTATATGGACAATCATTACAATACTTTCGAACCGGCTGGTACATACCGTTACCGTGGCTTTGGCCACCTGCGAGTCGGGGAAAACAAAGGTCGTTAGAAGTCATGGAGGAACGTCACGTGTCGTATGTAGACAGCATCATGGAACTGGTCATAAAGCGCAACCCGGCGGAACCGGAATTCCACCAGGCAGTCAAGGAAGTGCTGGACTCGATCCAGCCCGTATTCGCGCGTCGCCCCGAGTATGAGAAGAACCGTATTCTGGAACGGTTGACGGAACCGGAACGGACGATCATGTTCCGCGTGCCGTGGACGGACGACAAGAATCGCATTCAGGTAAACCGCGGGTTCCGCATCCAGTTCAACAGCGCGATCGGGCCCTACAAGGGCGGTCTGCGATTCCACCCAACCGTATATCTCGGCATCCTGAAGTTCCTTGCGTTCGAGCAGGTATTCAAGAACTCGCTGACGACCCTCCCGATGGGCGGTGGCAAGGGCGGCTCCGATTTCGACCCGAAAGGCAAGTCGGACATGGAAGTCATGCGGTTCTGCCAGTCGTTCATGACGGAACTGTGCAAGTATATCGGACCCGATACCGACGTGCCTGCGGGCGATATCGGCGTTGGCGGACGCGAGATCGGCTACCTCTTCGGACAGTACAAGCGTATCCGCAACGAATTCACCGGCGTGCTGACCGGCAAGGCATTGAGCTGGGGCGGTTCGCTGATACGTCCCGAAGCGACTGGCTATGGCGCGGTCTACTTTGCGCAGAACATGCTCGGTACGCGCGACATGGACATCCGCGGCAAGACCTGCACCGTATCCGGCTCCGGCAACGTGGCCCAGTACACCGTCGAGAAGCTCAACCAACTCGGCGCCAAGGTCGTGACGATTTCCGACTCGAACGGCACGATATACGATCCCGCCGGTATCGACGACGAGAAGCTGGCGTTCGTGATGGACATCAAAAACGTTCGACGCGGCCGCATCAGCGAATACGCCGAGAAATACCAGGGCGCGAAATTCCTCGATGGCGCACGTCCTTGGAGCGTTAAGTGCGACTGTGCGTTTCCGTCCGCGACGCAGAACGAAATCAGCGGCCCCGACGCTGCGGCGTTGGTCAAGAACGGCTGCATTCTCGTCAGCGAAGGCGCGAACATGCCGACCGATCCGGACGGCGTGAAAATCTTCCTCGACAATCAGGTCCTGTACGGACCGGGCAAGGCCGCCAACGCCGGCGGCGTTGCGGTTTCGGGTCTCGAAATGGCCCAGAACTCGCAACACGTCTCCTGGCCGCGCGAAGAGGTCGACCGCCGACTGCACCAAATCATGGAATCCATCCATCGCCAGGCATTCGAAACGGCAGCGGACTATGGTTTCCCAAGCAATTACGTGGTTGGTGCGAACATCGCCGGCTACGTCAAGGTGGCCGATGCCATGCTCGATCAAGGCCTCGTCTAACCACGTTCACTGAACCGTTATGGTACCATTGCACGGCCTCCCTCATGACGGGGGAGGCCGTGTATGCTGTATGGCCCTAAAGAAACGGGAGTAGCGCATGTCGGCCTTCGATACGAAACTGAGCACTGGGCTGCCCGGTCTGGATCGCGTGTTGCGCGGCTTGATGCCCGGCGACAACATCGTCTTCCAGGTGGTAGATGTCCAGGACTATGCCGCCTTCGTCCGTCCCTACTGCGCTACCGCTATCGCGCAAGGGCGCAAACTCGTCTACTTCCGATTCGCCAAGCATGAGCCTCTGCTGGGACCGGAAGACGGTATCGAAATCCGCGAGTTGAATCCGGAAGACGGATTCGAGACCTTCCTTGACGAAATCCATCGAACCATCGAGGTGGCGGGACGCGGGGCCTACTACATCTTCGATTGTCTTTCAGACCTTGCCGTGGATTGGTACAGCGACCGGATGGTTGGCAATTTCTTCATGCTGACCTGTCCCTATCTCTACGACCTCGAAACGATTACCTACTTCGCAATCCTACGCGATTACCACTCCGTTCACGCCACCGCGCCCATCGCCGAGACAACCCAACTCCTCCTCGATCTCTACCGGTACAAAGACAAACTATACCTATATCCCCTCAAAGTCATGCATCGCTATTCGGCAACCATGCACATGCTTCACGCGTGGGACGGCGATGTGTTCAAGCCCGTCAGCGAGAGCTACATCATCTCCGAGGTGCTCCACGCCGCCTCAAACCTGCCCGCAGACTGGACGCGTTCATTAATCGGCGTGTGGCAGCGAACCTTCGCGCTCGCGGCGGACGTCCTCAAGAATCATGCTGCGTGGCGCAGTACGATAAAGAGAGGCGGCCCGCCGGACGAAGCCGACGCATTATGCAAGCGGCTTTTGCGCATGGCCGTTTCGCGTGACGGGCGTGTGCTCGGCCTGGCAGAACGGTACTTGAGTCTGCAAGACGTGGTCGAGATCGGCAGCCGCATGATCGGCTCCGGCCTTATCGGCGGTAAGGCGGCTGGCATGCTCATCGCACGCGCCATTCTCAAACGCTCGGACCCACGCTGGACCGAACGCCTCGAAGAGCATGATTCGTTCTACATCGGCTCGGACGTGTTCTACACCTTTCTCGTGCGAAACGGTTGTTGGTGGGGGCGGCAAAAACAGAAAAACCTTGCCGCGTTCCTCGAAGGCGCCGAAACGGGCCGCCAACGCATCCTCACCGGAACGTTTCCGGACTACATCGAACGGGAATTCGAAGACATGCTCGACTACTTCGGCCAATCCCCGATCATCGTGCGCTCGAGCAGTCTACTCGAAGACAACTTCGGCAACGCCTTCGCGGGCAAGTACGACAGCGTCTTCTGCGCCAACCAAGGCTCGCGTCACAAGCGGCTGGCCGATTTCATCAGCGCCGTGCGGACGATTTACGCCAGTACGATGAGCGAGAAGGCCCTCTCGTATCGTGCCCGACGCGGCATGCTCGACCGCGACGAACAGATGGCCTTGCTGATCCAGCGCGTTTCCGGCGCCTCGCACGGATCCTTCTATTTTCCGCATGCGGCGGGCGTCGGATACTCGTTCAATCCATACGTATGGAACGAGTACATCGATCCCGAAGCCGGCCTCCTGCGTCTGGTCTTCGGATTGGGCACGCGCGCCGTCGACCGCTCCGACGACGATTACACGCGCGTCGTCGCACTCAACGCCCCGGACCGACGTCCCGAATCCAGTTTCGATAAGATTCGCCAGTTCGCACAACGCCGCGTCGACGTGATCGACCTCGAAGCCAATCAACTCTTCAGCAGCGATTTCGCGACCGTTGTCCAGCAAGACGCCGCGATTCCAGTGCACCTATTCGCGTCGCGCGACGAGCAGGTCGAGCGCCAGGCCTGCGAACGCGGCCAACGCGATGTCTTCTCCTGGTTCCTGACTTTCGACGAACTCCTCGCCGACACCCCGTTTGTGGACGACATGCGATCCATGCTCGCGACGTTGCGCGACGCGTATGATCATCCCATCGATATCGAGTTTACCGCCAACTTTCTGGACGACGGGAACTACCGCATCAACCTCGTGCAATGCCGCCCGCTGCAAGTGAAAAGTTCGCTGCCGATCATGGAACCGCCGGAAACTATTCCCGCCGAGGATCTCGTGCTGTCGTCATCCGGACCGGTTATCGGGCAGAGCCGCATCGACAGCATCGACCGAATCATCTGCGTCGTGCCGGACGTCTATGGCCACTTGCCCATCAACGAGCGTTACCGTGTAGCGCGCGTCATCGGACAACTCACCCACGTGGACGCACCAAACAAGGCCAACAACATCCTCTTGCTTGGACCGGGCCGTTGGGGCACGACAACGCCTTCGCTGGGCGTGCCCGTGTCGTTCGCCGAGATCAACACCATCTCGGTCGTGTGCGAAATTGTGGCCATGCGCGAAGATCTCGTGCCCGACGTGTCGCTCGGCACCCATTTCTTCAGCGAACTCGTCGAGATGGATATGCTCTACCTCGCACTATTCCCGAATCACGAGGGCAACATGTTCGATCTCGAACTGATTGCGAGCGCGCCGAACAAACTTTCGGATCTCCTGCCGCACGCCTCGGCACTCACCGAGATCATCAAAGTCGTCAACCCAGCCGATATCCGCCCCGAACCCTTGCGCCTCAACGCCAATACTCTCAAGCAGCGCGTACTCTGTTACTTCGATCGCGAGAAGCCTTCAACCTGAATCCGGATAATACTCACGATTCCTTCTTTCGGCGAAAAAAGTAGAAAGTTGCCAAAGGGGATTGCTAGAATCGTTGCGGTACGATTCTCTTGAAAGGAGGGTATATCCATGCGTTTTCTGCTCCCGGCAATTGTCTTGCTAATCGTGATCGCTGCTCTGGCGCCGCCTGCTTCGGCGCAGCTTCTTGTCGACAGGGAGAAGATGTCCGTTCGCGACGGGCAATTGTGGCAAGGAAAGAACCTGTTCACGATGCGCGCGATTAGCGTGCCGGATCTCCTCGCTCTGAACGCGTTGCCATATGAATTGGCCAAGGCCCTCGACCATGTCGCCGAGGTAGGCGGCAATACCGTCGCCTTCACGTTGTCGGCGTACAACGATGACGGCACGTTGCGGCCGGACGCGGCCAAGGCTGTCAAGGACGTTATCGAGCAGGTGACGTGGCGAAGGATGACCGGTATATGCCGCGTCCTGCCAAACAGCGCCCTCGACGATCCAGGTAAATGCCTCGCGATGGCACGCGCCGCCGCCGATGGACTCAAGAGCGAAAATCGTGTCGTATACTGGATTGAAGGCCACGATCTCAACCCCTTGCTCGAGGCATTCCGCGAAAGGGCGCCACAACTTGTCGTTGCAGCGAAGTCAGATGGCGATGTCGAAGTCGTCAAAGAGCTTCCCGCGAACGATACCCAGAAGCCTGCGATGCTCGAAGGGCAAATCCCGCCACTGGACCGCCGCGCCGCCCTCCATTTCGTCCTGCCGGCGGATGAGGCCTCGTACGCGAGTCTCGACGCCGCAATGAAGAATCCCGCCGAATCGTTGCCGTGGACACCGGACAACTCGCTCTTGAGCGAGCAGGAGCGAGCCGACGGATTCGTCTCGTTGTTCGACGGCAAAACGCTCGACGGCTGGTGGATAATCGGCAAGAACCAAAACGGTTTCGCGGTGACCGATGGTACGATCCAGTGGAAATCAGAGGGCGGTGGCGGCCTCTACACACGCGACCGGTATAACGACTTCGTGCTGCGCCTCGATTGGAGAATCAACAAGGGTGGCAACAGCGGCATCTACCTGCGCGCGCCGCGTGCCGGACGCCAATCGAAAGTTGGAATGGAATTCCAGTTGCAGGGAGATGAGGGCACGCCGGTCACCGATCAGACCACCGGAGCCGTCTACTCCGTCGTTGCCCCAAAAGTCAACGCGACGAAACCCGCCGGCGAGTGGAATACCATCGAGATCGCATTGAACGGCGCGCATCTCAAGGCCGTGCTCAACGGACAAGTCGTGCAGGATACCGACCTCGATCAAAGCGACGAACTACGGGCACGCCTCCGTAATGGATTCATCGGGTTACAGGATCACGCGTCGTTCGTCGCGTTTCGCAATATCCGCGTGAAGAGGTTGTAAGCTTTGTGAATAGGGAGACGTCATGAGCGCCATCACGTTACTAGCAGTACTATTATCGGCGAACGAAGAAGCGGGCGGACACGCCACAATCGAGGCCTCGCGGATCGTCTGCATCATCGGCGACAATGGCGAGCTGGGCGAACATCGGCCAGGCTACAACGGACTCTTCGATCTGCGGATCCCGGACGACACGCAATCCGCGTTTGTGCCCGCATACGCCGGCCTGAACCTCGAACATTACTTCGATATCAAGCCGCGTCCGTCCGAAGGCGCGGTCTTCTTCGAGCCACGTCGCGCGCCGATGGAATTCCAGCGCATAAGCGCTACGACCGCCGAACTCCATCAACCGCCCACGCCTGTATACGGCGTCGAAAGTTGGACGCGATTCGAGGTACATGACCCCAATTACGTCGACATGACGTTCCGCTGCATCCCGCGCAAAGCCGATCTCGAAGGCGGCGTGCTCGGCGTGTTCTGGGCGTCATACATCCATGCGCCGCTCGACAAGAGCATCTACTTCCTGGCCGCAGGATCCACGCTCGACAAGCCCGTCTGGACCCAATACTGCACGCAAGAACACGGGCGCGATAGTTCCGTCCGCCACGAGTCCGACAACCTCGACATCCCATTCGCGGGCGGCGAAGGCACGCTGTTCAACAACCTTTCGCCCTTGCGGTATTCGGTCCCGTTCTTCTATGGCCGTGTTGGCGCAAACGTGCTGATTTACATTTTCCGGTCCGGTCCATGCATCCGTTTCTCGCACTCCCCATCCGGTGGCGGCCCGACCGCCTCGGGCGATGCACAAAATCCCGCATGGGATTTCCAACTCATCGTGCCGCAATACAAAGTGGGGGACGAATATGGGCTGTCCATGCGGCTCGTCTACAAGCGCTGGGTCGATCGCGCCGACGTCATCGCGGAAGCCCGGAAATACCTTGAACACGTGTGCGCGATGCATTGACATGCCCTGTAATCGCCTGTATTCTATCCGTAGACAATGGATGCTAAGAACGTGAGGCCATAAATGTCCAAAATAATCACGCTACGGCTTCCCGACGAGACGTATAAGCGGGTCCAAACTCTTGCACGCCACGAGAATCGTCCAATCTCGAATTTCATCGAAACCGCAGCCCTTCGCTACATCGAATCAACGCAGTTTGCCGATGAATTTGAAATGGAAGAAATCAGAGGAAACGCGGATCTCAATCGCAGTCTCAAGCGGGGAATGAAGGATGCGAAAGCAGGACGCGGCCGCTTCGTCCGAGTTAAGGGTATAATGACAGGAAACAAACTTGAAGCCACATTTTGAATGGGATCCCACGAAGGCCCAAAGCAACCTGCGCAAACATCATGTTGATTTTGAGGAAGCTGCCACGGTATTCGATGAC
>CAIYET010000621.1 GCA_903925285.1 Candidatus Hydrogenedentota bacterium
CGCTTCATCCGTTGCTTGAACCGGTCAAAAAGGACCGCCGCAAGCAAGATGGCCCCGCGCGCCACATATTGGTAGAACGTCGGCACGTTGAGCAGGTTCATCGCATTCTGGACGGTCCCCATGATCAGCACCCCAACCACCGTCCCGGTCATCGTTCCAACGCCGCCCGAAAGCGACACCCCGCCCAACACGCACGCCGAAATCACATCCAACGAAAAGCCCGCCGAGGTATTGGGCTGGCCGCTGGTCATCCGTGACGCCAGGATCACGCCCGCGAAGCCAGCCATGAGTCCCTGCAACGTGAAGATCGCAATCTTGACGCGGTTGACCGCAACGCCCGCCAGCCGCGCCGCCTCCTTGTTGCCCCCGATGGCCAACGTAGCCCGTCCAAACGCCGTCTTATTGAGGATCACGCCGAATACGATGAACGAAACGATGGTTATGATTACAGGATTGGGGATATCCATAATACGGGCGCCTGTTGGAATGTGCACAAAACTGCCCATCCCCAACGGATAGAAGGCTTCGTTGGCCACGCCGACCGCCCTGCCCTCGGACGCGATGAAACCCAATCCGCGAACGATCTGCATCGTCGCCAGCGTGGTAATCAACGCGTTGATGCCCAGCTTCGCGATGACCGTCCCATTGACGAGGCCTACCAGGCCCCCTGCCAGGATTCCCGCCGCGATTCCCAACCAAACGCTGCCCGTTGCATTGATGACGACTGCCGCAAGCACGCCGGAAAACGCCACGACGGCTTCGATCGAAAGGTCGAAATCGCCCGACGCCAAACACAACAGCATCGTGCACGCGACCATGCCGACCATCGACACCGATAACGCAAGCCCTATCATGTTTGGCCAACTCAAGAAGTTGTCCACGAACACCGACAAGACCACGAAGAGAAACAGGAATACAACCAGCATTCCGGCGCTGTCCCAGACGGCCCGAATACTCGATGAGACCCCCGTCCGTTTGGCTTCGCTCACGATGCCGCCTTTCTCCTACTCATCGAGACCTTGGTCGGCCATGACCTTCTTGTAGTTCTCGCGCGTGATGATATAGCCCTTCGTACGGATATCCTTCGCCGGCACGACGCCGTCCTTGATCCATTTGTACATGGATTCGGACGTTTCGAAGCCATGGCGCAACGGACTGATCAGGCATGTCGCATAGAACCCGGACGGCGTAGCCTTCTCGAACTCGACCTTGCACGTGCTTCCGCCGATACCCACGCCCGCAACGGTATCCGCATTGAAGCCGCGCCCTTCCATCGCACGCACCGCACCCATCACGCCCTCGTCGTTCATCGAGAACACCAGCCACCGCTTCACCTCCGGGTGCTGCGTCAACAGCGTGCTCGCCGCGTTGAACGATCCCTCGGTATCCGTCGTCTTCTCCGGCGTTTCGAGAATCTTGGCGGCAGGGAAGCCCGCGGCAGTCAGCGCGGCAATTGCGCCCTCGGTACGTTCCTTTGCGGTATGCAATTCGTCGAACGTCACACAACAGGCGGCCGTCTCGTCGATAGTCCAGTTACGCCGCTTGAACTCGTCGTACAGCGCCTGGCCCACCTGGCCGCCAATCTCTCGCGCGGAAATCCCCATGTATGGGACATCCATGAACTGGCCATCCGCGCCCGTGAACTGATCGTCCACGCTGTAGACCTTCAACTTCGCGCCGTTGGCCTTGGCCACGATGGCCGGGCCAAGACGAACGTCCGGCGTACAGATCACGAATCCCTGCGCGCCCTGCGCGGCCAGATTGTCGATCGCCGAAAGAACTTTCTCGCCGTCCGTAGCGCCAATCTTGACCAAGTCGAAACCATACTTATCCGCGGCTTGCTGTGCGAACTTCCATTCGTTCTGAAACCACGGTTCCTCCGGCTGCTTGACCAGGAAACCAATTTTGATTCGCTTTTCGATGGGATTCGCATTCGGCGTCGTATCCTTGCCCTGGCATCCCACTGTGGCAACTATCGCCGCACACGCCACCCATTTCACAATCGCATTCATAGTCAAGACTCCTGAGAACAGTGAGAAACAAAAACGATCTCGGATTATAGTGAGCACGCCTGGCGACATTCTACTTTTCGGAGTCAGTAGTAAGTAATAAGTAGCACGCCATCAGTGTTCCAATACTAACTACTTACTAATGTCAAATTGCAG
>CAIYET010000622.1 GCA_903925285.1 Candidatus Hydrogenedentota bacterium
CACACGAATGAATCAGCGCTTTATCTCATTGAGGCAAAACGCCCAACAAAACTTCCGAGACGCGAAGGAAATATTAATATTCCTTCACCCGAGGGGTGAGATGATTTCAACTGCCGCTCAGTTGCCAACGCCAGTCGGAAGAGCCTTTCGTGCAGCAACTTGTGAGTCCTGCCCATTCGTGTGATTCGTGTGATTCGTGGTTCAACTGCCGATTCTAGGTTCAAGTGGCAAGAGGGAAGCCGATACGAGAAGAGGGGTTCGGGGTTTGGCAGACGGGCGCCCCCAAACCCCGAACCCTATGTCGACCTAATTGCCGCCTGAGAGTTCGACGTTATCCAGCTCCTGCGTGCGCGCCTGAGCATGATGCAAGCGCAGGCCTCTCATACGCTCATGAAGTTGCGGACTATCTGTTTGCCGCACTTCGTGAGAATGCTTTCGGGATGGAACTGGACGCCCCATATCGGGTACTGCTTGTGGGCCACGCCCATGATTACGCCTTCGTCGGTTTCGGCGGTGATTTCGAGCGCTTCGGGACATGTGTCGCGTTGGATGATGAGCGAGTGGTAGCGCGTGGCCTGGAACGGCGATTCGACGCCTTGGAACAGGGCGTTTCCGTTGTGGCGAATCCAGCTCAGCTTGCCGTGCATGATCCGGTCCGCGCGCACGACGTCGCCGCCGAACACGTCGCCAATCGCCTGGTGGCCGAGGCAGACGCCCAGCAACGGAATATCGGGGCCGAGTTCGCGAATCACGTCGCACGAAATGCCCGCCTCCTTCGGCGAGCATGGTCCCGGCGACACGATGATGCGGTCCGGCTTGAGCGCGCGGATGCCGACCACGTCGATGGCGTCGTTGCGGAACACGCGGATATCGGAATCGAGTTCGCCGAAATACTGCACGAGATTGTAGGTAAATGAATCGTAGTTGTCCACGATGAGAATCATGATTCTAGCCCTTTCTCTGCGAACTCGACGGAACGGAACATCGCCTTCGCCTTGTTGACCGTCTCTTCGTATTCGCGTTCGGGATCGCTGTCGTAGACGATCCCCGCGCCGGCCTGGATATAGGCCACGTTGTCTTTGAGGACGATCGTGCGGATAACGATGCAGGTATCCATGTCGCCCGAGTAGCTGATGTAGCCGCAACCGCCCGCGTATGGCCCGCGACGGACCGGTTCGAGTTCGTCGATGATCCCCATCGCGCGAATCTTGGGCGCGCCGCTGACCGTGCCCATCGGGAACGTGGCGGCCAGCGCCGAGTAGGCGTCTTCGCTGTCCTTCATCTCGCCCGCGACTTCGCTGACGATATGCATGACGTGCGAGTAACGCTCGATAACCATCATGCGCGACGCCACCGGCGCGACCGTGCCGGGTTTGCTGACGCGCCCGACGTCGTTGCGTCCGAGATCGACGAGCATGATGTGCTCGGCCAGTTCCTTCTCGTCCACGAGGAGGTCCTTTTCGAGTTGCACATCCTCGTCGACGGTCGCGCCGCGCGGA
The DNA here is from genome assembly GCA_903925285.1 of Candidatus Hydrogenedentota bacterium. Classification (GTDB taxonomy): domain Bacteria; phylum Hydrogenedentota; class Hydrogenedentia; order Hydrogenedentales; family SLHB01; genus DSVR01. The sequence goes on from CAIYET010000622.1 coordinate 1,500, forward strand.
CGCGTCCCGGCGATGGGCCGCACCATGCAGCGGCGTCCCTTGACCTGCGTCATCACTTCGGGACTCGACCCGATCAACGCCATGTCGGGGTATTGCACGAGCGTCATGTAGGGCGACGGATTGATCGAGCGCAACGCGCGGTACAGACTGAGGGGGCTTGCAAACACCTCGCGCTCGAAGCGCTGCGACAATACGACCTGGAAGATGTCGCCCGCACAGATGTAGTCCTTTGCCTTGCGCACGGCGTCGCAAAACGCCTCGCGTGTGAAACTCGATTTCGGCGCGTCGTCGACATGGCCCGATTGCCGACGTTCGGTACGGACCACCAACGGACGCCGGAGTTGGCGTTCGAGCGCGTCGATCTTGCCCACCGCTTCCGTGTAGGCCGTGTCCACGCTGCCTTGAATATGCGCGTTGGATACGATCATGAGCTTGTTGCTTACGTGATCGAAGATGAGGATCGTATCCGTGATCATGAAATACAGATCCGGCAGATTGAGCGGGTCGGGATTCTTGTCCGGCAACTTCTCGAAAAATCGCGCCTGATCATAGGACATGTATCCGACCGCGCCGCCATGGAACCCGTCGAGTCCCGGTACGGATACGGGCTTGTAGGTTGCCATGAGGTTGCGCAGTTCGCCGAGCGGGTCCGGCGACTCGTAATGGCCCTCGCGCCCATCGCGGATTAGCGTGATCTGCGTGCCCTTCGACCGAAACACCGTCGAAGGATTCGCGCCGAGAAACGAATACCGGCCAATCGAGTCGGCCTTCTCGACGCTCTCCAACAGAAACGCGTAGGACTGGTCCTGCGCAATTTTCATGTATGCCGTGACCGGCGTTTCGAGGTCCGCAAGAACCTCGCGGTATACCGGGACCAACCCGCCCTGCCGTGCCAATTTCCGAAACTCATCCAATGTTGGGTGAACCATTTTCATATCCTCCACTCTTTTGGAGTGCGGCGGCAACGACGCCGCTTTATATAAACCAACGCATCCAAAGCGGCGTCACAGCCGCCGCACTCCATATCACATTGTAGCGACGCCGTCGCCGTCGAGCGTTACGTCGCCGTCGAAATCCACTTTCCGATAGAAGCAACTCGTCTCATTCGTGTGACACGTGGGTCCGACCGGGTTGCACTTCAGGACGAGCGCGTCGGCGTCGCAATCGACGCGAATCTCCAGGACCTCGAGGACATTGCCCGACGTCTCGCCCTTGCGCCACAGCTTTTGCCGCGACCGCGACCAGAAACAGGCCCGGCGCTCGTCGAGCGTAATCGCCAGCGACTCCGCGTTCATATAGCCCAACATAAGCAATTGGCCGGTCGCGACATGCTGGATAACCGCCGCGACCAAACCCTTCTCATCGAACTTCACGATATCGTTCAGTTTCATTCAAACCGCCTTTCCGCGTTCATATCAACGGGTATCGACAAATGCCAAGACAGCACACCGTTTGGGAATTGTCCTGCTACGA
>CAIYET010000623.1 GCA_903925285.1 Candidatus Hydrogenedentota bacterium
AGGCAAGTCCTCATAACGAATGTATTCCGCTCGTTGCAGTTCCAGGAAGTTGTCGCGGTTCGCAATGACATCCTTTAAGAATCAATGTCCCGCTTAACTGCTGGTATTGAGGATTCGGCTTTCTAGGCCTTAAACAAGCGAACGCTGCGCTGCGAAATTGGTGCTCGCGGGGCGCGCGGTATCAGCGCGACCCCGTCGTGGGCCGGTGGCTGGATCGAGTTGTGTGTGATTCATGCGTGTGAGTTGGGCGGTTAGGTGGTTAGCGAGCGGGGCGTCGCGAGCGAACAAACTGGCGACTCTTGTGCGGCGCTATCGCGCGTCGCGGCGTGACCGGCTAACATCGCCGGGGACGGAAGGCTTCCAGCACGCGGAACAGTAGAGGCTGTAGAGGCGTCCAACTGATGAAGCGTACAATCACGCGGCGGCCCGTGTGTGCCACAATCGCCGGGAGTCGCATGAGGTGATTCACAAAGGTCTTGAACTCCATCCGCAGCACACGCTGCTGTTGCGCCTGCTGGGTGACCTGTTCTTTGGCCGGACCCTTCGTCTTTGGCCACAACGCCAACCAGGCTTTGAGATTCCATGCCAGACTGGTCATGACCATGTAGGCCCAGTTGCTGACCAACGTGTGAACGGGCGTGATCAAGGAACACACATCACTCTTGAGTTGTGCATTTAGATTCTCCTGATTGCAGCGATCGTTCGCCGAGAACACAATCTGCTCAAGAGTGGCCGTGCGATCATTCGTGAGATAGAAGAAGTAAACATAATCGGGGAACAGTCGTCCTTGTCCATCTCGACGTTCCAAGTTCTTGCGGAGGATGATCAGGCGGTACGATTGCTGACACGCGACCGGACGGTACTCCATCTCGGCGACGTCCTCCGACACCAGTCTCACGTTTTCGAACTTACGCTCGCGTACGATGCGTTCTTTGACCTGAGGCCGCTTGCGACGGCGATGGGTTTTCACCGTGTAACGCGCTGGCCGCCGCAGCCTTCGCCAACAAGCGACGGGCAGGTCATCGGCGTCGATTTGCCGCGGAATTGTCGCATCCATACCAAACACGAACGTCACACCGGAGGTGTCCCAGCGATCCAGATGTTTCGTCTGCGTGAAGTCCGTGTCGCCTCGCAAACGAATGCGACGGAAGCCCCCACGCCGGCACAAGTCAATCACCTTGTCCGCTTCGGCAGCGGCTCCTTCATAACTCGGCCGATTACCACTGCGATTCACAAGCGAGAGAACTTCCCCCGTATTGGCTAGTGACACGACCAACGCATGGTATCCCCAGGTGCCGTTGTAGGAGATATCGATGCCTTCCATCTTCTCGGCGCCCGTTTCCACCAGCGTGCCGTCCATGTCGATCAACGCCTCCTCAAAGAACGACGCCGGCTGACGTTGCCAGACTTTCAGTCGCGTCTCATTAAAGACGTCGAGCAAGGTGCGCACATCGTGCTCCTCGAATCGGCGACAGAAATCTCCGGCCGTTGTCGGGTCCGGCGTCCGTCGCGCTCCCAACCCATCCAAGTACGCCTCATCCATGCGACGCAATTCCATGTCCTCCAGGCAATCACCGTCGCACAACGCGTTGTAGGCGAAGTTCAGTACATGATCCGATTCGTGATAGGGCTTATGAAGCTTGAGCAACTGCAACCGCTCATCAATGGCTTCGGCCAGCCCCAACTCCCGCACCAACTGATGCATGACGGCCACACCGCCGTACGCCGTCCCGGTGTGACGCTCGCCCATGACGCAGTCGACGTTCCCGCCTTGCATCACCGGCTGCTCACCACTGAGGCCGTCGTCCGGCTCGCGGTGTTCTTTGTCGAGCCGTTGCTGGATGCGTCGTTGACGCTTTCGCCATTCCTTACGCCATGCTGCCTGAGCCTTCGACCGGCGCTTGCGGGAACGGCTCGTGGGCCCTATCTTGGTCTTCACTCGAAATCCTCCGTATTGGTCTAGGTGAATGTCTGTACCCTATCACTTAAACCCCGAAAAACACGGAACGGTTTCGAGTTTTCTTGCAAATCTCGCAAAAATGGAAAGAATGATCGCTTGATTAAGGTCTAGGTCTGTGGCTCGCGTTGGGCGGCTACAGGACGCCCTGGCGAGTGCTGTTTGCCGTTGTCGGACTCG
>CAIYET010000624.1 GCA_903925285.1 Candidatus Hydrogenedentota bacterium
AAGATTCATCCTTCATCCTTCATCCTTCATCCTTTCCCTTTCGTGCGTTTCTCTCTATTGTAGGAGCCGTCGTTGTTCTGGCCGCTTTGTACTCGCTGACCGGTGCGCCGCCTGTGCCGCCTGCGGGCAAGACGATTATCACGTTCTGGCAACCGTGGCCGGGGGATGAGGGCGAGGAACTGCGGCGTCTCATCGACGTCTTCAACCGCACGCATCCGGCGATTCAGGTCCGCACGTTGTATGTGCCGCACAATCCTGCGTCGAACCAGAAGCTGTTTCTGTCGATCAGCGCGGGGATTCCGCCGGACTGTACCATCGTCGGCGGTCCGCAGGTCTGCGAATGGGCGGCGCGCGGGGCGCTCGAGTCGCTCGATGCGCTCATGGCGAAGTACGGCGTTCACAACGACGATTTCTGGCCGCCGTGCGCACGGCAATGCCAGTTTCGCGGCAAGACTTTCGGGCTGACGTATTGCGCGGATCCGAACTTTGCGCTGTTCTGGAACCGGGCGGTTTTCCGCGAGGCGGGTCTTCTCGAGGGCGGGCCGCCAAAGACGCTTGAAGACTTGGACCGTTTGTCGCGGCAATTGACCCGGCGCGACGCGAACGGCCGCCTGACGCGGATCGGCTTTATCCCGTGGGGCGTATTTGGTTTTCCGAACTCGATCTTCACGTGGGGCTGGGCCTTCGGCGGCGAACTCTACGACGACCAGCGCGAACGGATCACCTGTGGCGAAGACCCGCACGTACTCGAGGCGTTGCGCTGGATGAAATCCTATGCGGACGAATACGGTTTCGAGGCGATCAACAGCTTCTCGGAAGGGTTCGGCGACGAGGCGGACAGTCCGTTCCTTCGGGGCAAGATCGCGATGGCGGCGGGTCATATCTCGAATCTGCGCTTCTTCGCGAAGTACGCGCCGGACCTTGATTACGGCGTCGCGCCGTTCCCGTATCCTGCGAAGATGGGTTCCGACCAAAGCGCGTGGATAGGAGGCTGGTGCGTGGGGATCCCGCGTGGTTCGCGCCATCCCGAGGCCGCGTTCGAGTTTATAAAGTGGCTATGTTCGAGTCCCGAAATGGGCAAATCCATGGTCCAGAGTACGGGGCAATTCCCCGGATACCGTTTTAGCTCGGCGCTGGATCTTGTCAAGGGCGATGAAAATATGACAATGTTCTTCGATATCCTGCGCACGGCGGCGCATCAACGGCCTGTCATGCCGGCAGAGGGCTATTTCATGGGCGTGCTCGACCATGCGGTCAGCGATGTGTTGAACGGTCTGAAGACGCCGGAGCAGGCGCTCGATGATGCCCAAACTGATGCGCAAAAGGAACTCGACCGCGTTCGCGGTCGTTTGGAGAAATGACGATGGTACGGTTTCATGAATTGGAGCAATTGGGCGTTTCGCTGGCACTGATGACGGAGGTTTCTGACGGCGATTGCAGCTCGCGTGGCGACAAGGCTGCGCGCACGCGCGTTTGCGTCGCGTGCGGTATCGACGGCGAAGACCTCGTGTGTGGCAGCCAGGTTCATGGCGTTGAAATTGCCGTTGCCCTCGAATCAGACCGGGGGCGCGGCGTTCGCACGGACCATCCCGCGTTTCCGGCCACGGATGCGCTGGTTACAAACGTGCGCGGCCTGCCGCTGGCGATATTCGTGGCCGACTGCGTGCCGGTATACATCGTCGAGCCGAAGACCGGCTGCATAGCTTTAATACATGCTGGCCGGGAAGGTACGCTACGCGGGATTGCGGGTTTGACCGTTCGGCTTCTGCAGAAAACGTATGGCGCTTCGCCTGGCGACATACACGCGTTGATCGGGCCATCGGCAGGCCCGTGCTGCTACGAGGTGGACGAGCCTCGCGCCAAGGCTTTTGCAGCGGCGGGATGGGCCGTACGAGGGCGCTATCTCGATCTGTGGAATGCCAATGCGGCCCAATTGGCGGGAGCAGGCGTACCTCGAGGCCAGATCGCCGTCGCGGGTGTCTGTACGATATGCAGTGAGACATATTATTCGCATCGCCGTTGTGGTGACGGCCGCCGGAACATGCCGCTACTGGTCTTATGATCGCATAATTGTATGGCTATACAGCCACACAAAACATGTCATAAAAATATCTCTTGACAAATAGGAATAAAATGTTAAAATAGAGGCGATGCAATTCAAGTTGAATGCGAAGTTTTTGTCAAGTAATAACAAGCGATAACCGATAAGCTTGTGTGTATGGAGTCTGGGGTTGGAACCGTGACCGTGGTTGTACTTGGCCCGTGAAGTAAGTATGAAGGCCCCTAATGTATGGGCAAAGAAAAGTGTTGACAAAAACTAGAATATTTGCTAAGATGTAAAGTGCAAAGCTTGAAAGGGCGTAAAGTATTTGTGGTTTGATGAGGAGTTCGTACATGAATTGGGGCGTGTTGCTGGTGACAGGAGCATAGAATTCGTTGCTTTTCAGTAAACCAAAGAAGGCCGTCGGCATCGACATAGGCGCGCATTCCGTGAAGGCGGTGCAGATGTCGCGCGCGGGGCGTCGCCTGCATGTGGATGGTGCGGGCATGGCTTTGGTGGATCGCAACCTTATCAATACCGACCCCGTCGCGGCCCATGCTGCCGCCGTGCGCGATGCGTTGCGCACGATCTTCATCACGCAGAGTCTTGTCGTGGGGGCGTTGCCCGGCCAAACGGTCGTGATTCGGTATCCGCGTTTGGCGGACATGCCTGAGGATCGCATTGGTGCGGCGATCGAGAAAGAGGCAGGCCAGCATATCCCGTATGATCTTTCGGAAGTCTTTCTCGATTGGAGTCTGTTGGAACGTGTGACAGAAGGCAACGATCGCCTTTTGAAAGTGCTGTTGGTGGCGGCGCGGCACGAGGTCATCGATTCGCGCGTTCAAATCGCTGCGGCTGCGGAAATTCAATACGGCATTCTGACCGTCGATTCGTTGGCGGTGGCGGACGCGGCGGAGAGTTGCGGATTCCTCCAGACCGGCGAGACGGTGGCGTTGGTCAATATCGGTTTGACGTCGGCAAGCATTCACTTTGTCAAGGACGGCGTCTCGAATTTCATCCGCGACATCAACTGGGGTTCACGCGAGTTCATTCAAGCGATCGTGCGCGCACGCCGGTGCGACTACGACGAGGCGGAAAAACTGCTATGCGCCGCTGCAAACGAAGCGGAGGCGCAACCACAGGAGACTCCGCCGTCCGAAGTGCAGGAGCAAAAAGCGACGCCGAATGCATCGCTGTTGGACCCGTTCGAAGATGAGTTCGATGTAGCGCCCAAGACGCCGAAGGCGGTCGTTCCGTCGCAGGACGCGGATAAGCCTATTCAGGAACTCCTGGTTGCACCGTTGAACAAGCTGGTCGCGGAACTGCGGCGTTCGTTGGACTTCTACGAGCATGAACTCTATGAAACGCCGATCGACCGCATGATCCTGAGCGGCGGCGTTGCTCACTTGATGATCGTGCGTTCGACGCTGGAAGAAGAATTGGGCATGAAGTGCGTGGAAGTGGCGAACCCGGCGCAGAGTGCGTTGACGTTCGGCAACGCATCCGAGATGGGAGCGCTTTACGAACATCCCGCGCAGTTCATGGTGGCCGTCGGCCTGGCGGCGCGGGGGATGGCGGAACTATGATTACGGTAAACCTTCTTCCCTATCATCTGCGCCCGATCAAGCGGACGCCATTGCCGTACATTCTGAGCGTGCTGATATTGGTGCTGGCGATTGGCGCAATGGGCAGCCTTTGGGTTTACACGCAGGCCGGCATCGTCGGGAAAAGGGCCGAACTCGACCGGCATAAGAAGGAACTCGAAGGACTCCAAGCCATTGTCGACGAGTTCAAGCGCCTCACCAAACAGCAGATGGAGCTTGCCGACAAGATTGCGATTATTCAGGACATCGTGAGCGACCGGGTCATCTGGTCGCGACAGTTGTTCAACATCAGTCGTCTTACGCCGGACAACTTTTGGTATTCGGCCATCACGGAGAAAGAGCGCAGCACCCAAGAAACGAAAACGGTTTTCAACAAGGAGACCGGCAAGCAAGAGACGAAGGCGGTTACGGTGAAACAGCGCGTGTTGGAACTCGGCGGGTATGTGATCACGGGGTCTGACGGCAGCAACGACATTTACCCGTTGACGTTCAATATGGAGCAGGATCCCGAATTTGCGGGCATGTTCCAGTTGAGTCTGCCCAAACTGGTCGACACCGAATTCAAGGGGTATCGCGTACGCAGTTTCAACCTCGAATACCTTGCTACTGAAAAGAAGGAGCCGCCGAAGAAGGCCGAGGATCCCAAGAAATGATGGACTTCCTGAAAGGTACGGTCACGCCGAAGGACTGGATTGCCGTCGCAATCATTCTGGGTGTCGCGGTCGCGTTGTGCGCAGGGTTCTATTTCGTCGTCTACGCGCAACAGGAAGCCAAGATGCGGGAAATCGTTTCGGCGGACGCCGTGGTCGTGAGCGACCTCAGTCTGGCCCGCACGACCGAGAAGAATATCGACGCTCTGCGTACCGAAGCGGCCAAGATGCAGGAACTGACCTCGCAATTCGAGCAGCGCCTGCCTGAAAGCCGTGAAATCCCCACGCTTCTCAAGCAATTCGAGGGATTCGCGGGGGAGATTGGGCTTCGCGTGGAACTGTCGCAATTGCCGCGCGTGAGCGACCAGAAGAAGGAGACGATCCCCTATAGCGTGATCGCAAGAGGCAATTTCCATCAGATTGTCGGCTTCATCAATCGGCTCGAACGGTTCCAGCGGTATCTCAAAATATCCGAGTTGAATATCGGAAAGGAGGAAGATGGGGTCGCCCAGGCTTCCTTCACGCTGAGCACATATCGTTTCATTCAACCCAGCGAGAACGAGAAAAAGTCGTGAACGAACAACAGAAAAAGCAGTTGATCGTTGCCGCCATACTGGGCGTAGTTCTGGTGGGGGTCCTCGTGTATCAGTTCTCGGGGGGCAAACCGGCCGCGAAGACCAGCGGCGCGGGCGCCACGACGCTCGCGTCCGGTGCGGTTGCCGACACCCAAAAGCCCGAGTCAGTCATGAAGAAGGCCGAGGTGAATATCGACGAATTGCTGACCGGCATCAAAGAAGTCGATTTCGACTATGAGCGCGAGAAGATGCCGCGCGATCCGCTCGCCGCATTGGTGGGTACGGTCACGAAGAAGAAGGAAGGCGAGACGTCGGACGAGACATCGGCGCAGTCGCCGACCGTCCTGCAAATCATGAACAAAGTCGTTGCGGGTATTCTGTGGGACAAGGTGCGCCCGCTGGCAGTGGTCGATAACGAAGTCGTCTATCCCGGATACGAATACCCCGACGGAACGCGCGTTGAAAAGATCGAGAAAAACGCGGTGACGTTCAAGGTTGGGGACTCCGAAATCCAGGTCGAACTGAAGGAGTTGTGATTCATGATCTCGATGCATCTACGCGGGCGCACGAAGAAGCCCGTGCGCTTGATAGGCGGCTGGGCGGCTGTCTTCATGGTGCTGACGATGGTGGCGGCGGCGCTTAGTCCCGACGTCCTGGATCAGCGCAAACGCGAAGTGGCTCGCGCCTCGCTCGAACGGCTTGGCCGCGCGGACGCAGAGACGCTGGTTGAAAGCGCGTCGCGGGCGGAGGCGCTTACGGACATCCATGTGGATGGTTCCGAGGCGCAAGTCGTCTTGACCGTCGAAATCACCGGCCAGCCCACCTGCAAAGCGTTCACAACCGAAGATGGGAAGAAAATCGTTCTGGATATCGAGGGCGCGGTCAATCTGCAAGCCGGCCGCGTGTTCGTACCCGCGAAACAGGCCATCGTCCAGCAAGTGCGTACAAGCCTTTTCACCGTCGAACCGCAATATGTGTCCCGCGTCGTCGCGGATCTCGCGGGTCCGGGACGCTACGTCATGGAGCGCGGCGACGGCCACATCCGTGTGACGATTACAAACGGTCAGGCGAATCCGCCCACGCAACCTGTCCTCGATGCGAAGAATATCGATCTGGCGAACAAGACGAAAGCCACGCTCGAAGCGGTACGAAAAGAAGTGCAAGAATCCGGTTCCCGATGGCTGGGTAACGGCGTGTCGCGCGTAAGAGCGGCCGCCCGCACCGCGAGTGCGGCCAGCATGGTCGTTTCATCGCGCGTGCGCGACGGATTCATGATCCTTGCGAACCAGCAGAAATCGGTCCCATCCGCCGCGCCCGTCGCGCAACGCGTCCAAGACCTTGCGCGGGATCTTGAAATGGTAAAGGCGTCGGAAGTCGAATTGCGGTTGCCCCCTCTGGCGCGCCTGGCCCAGATTGCACCGGAGAGTCCGCCCCCAACGGAAGCAGGTGGCTCGCCCGAACCGCCACCGCCGTCTTCGGAGGGCGCGCAGCCTGAGGCACAAGCCGGTGACGCCAAGGAACCGCCGCCGCCATCTTCGGAGGGCGCGAAGCCTGAGGCACAAGCCGGTGACGCCAAGGAACCGCCGCCACCGCCAAAACGCTCGAGCGAAGAGCGCAAGCCGACCGGAGGGGTCGAGGCAGTGGGCCGCATGAAACAACTCCTATCCGGCATAGCCGGGATGCCCCCCAATCCTGCGGAAGGCGGCTTAGTCACGACGCCCAAGCAAGTGGACGCTCAGGCCGTGCCTGCGGAAATCAAGCAGGAGTCCAATAAGAAAGCCGAAGGCAAAACCGAGACGCCTGCGGAAGAGCCGCTGCCGTTCGTCGGCGATCCGATGGAGCAAGTCGTCAGCATCGACTTGCGCGAAATGGACCTCACGAACGTCGTGGCGCTTCTGGCACAGAAGGCGCAGATCAATGTGATTGCCGGAACGCAACTCAAGGGGGTTGTCACTGCCAATCTCAAGAACATCACCTTGCGCAAAGCCATCGACACCGTCCTGCGCATGAACAACCTCGGCATTATCCAGGAAGAAGGCATCTACAGGATTGTTCCATACGAAGAAGCGGTGGCGGCGAAGCGCAAGACGCTCATGGTGAAGCTCGAAAGTGCGAAGGTCGAAGACCTTCAGAAGACTCTTCAGGATGTCATCAAGGGAACGCCCGACGACAACCTCATATCGATCTCGACGGACAAGCAGACGAACACGCTGATCCTTGCCGGCCCCGAAATGCGTATTGCCGAACTCGAGAAGCTCGCGCACGATCTCGATATCGCCAAACCCGCTACGCCCACCGTCACCGAGGCGATCAAGATCAACAATTCGGATCCCGAAACCCTTCTGCCGCTTGTGATGGCCATGAAGAGCAAAGACATCGGTAGCGCCGCGGTCGACGTACGGAGCCGGACGCTCGTGATTACCGACGTACCGGTGGTCATCGAACAGATCAGGGAACTCATCGCCAAACTCGATACGCCGGTAAAACAGGTGAACATCGAGACGATGATCGTGGAGGCCAAGTTGGCGGACAACGGGCAGACCGGCGCTCAATGGGTGTGCAATGCGCTCACTGGCTTCGCCGGTACCCTGACCGGTTTGGGAATGACCGCACTCTCGTCCGCCGTATCTCCTACTCAAGCTACTGCGGCTACCAGTAGTAATAGCACAGTCACATTTGGACTGCTTACAGCCCACACCGCCATCAATGCCGCCATCCAGGGCCAAGTTCAGGCCAACAACGCCAAACTGTTGGCGAGTCCTCTCATCGTTTCGGTGGAGAACAAAAAGGCCGCGATCAATATCACCCAAGAGATTCCCTATGAGCTTAGCCAGCAGGCGACCACGGGGCCGCCGATGACCAGTACCGCCTTCAAGGAAGTCGGTATCATATTGAACGTGACGCCAGCCGTCTCGCACGATGAATACATTGTTACCGATCTCGATGTGACGGCAAGCACCTTAGCCGCGAATAACGTCGTTGGCGCCCCTCCGACGACGGACAAGCGGCAGACAAAGACTACGTTGCGTTCCGCGAATGGCCAGACGATTTACATCGGCGGGTTACGCCAGTTAACTGACACACATGGCGTTACGAAAACGCCGATTCTGGGCGATATTCCGCTTGTGAATCTGTTGTTCCGCACCAACAACATTACGAAGCAACGGACGGAACTCATGATATTCCTGACGTGCAGCGTCTTGCCGGACGAACCCGGCCCGATCACGACCGAACAGGAGAAACGGTACAACGAACTCGAAGGGACGTCGCTGATACCCAACTCGCAACACACGTTGATTCACCAAACCATCCAGCCGGGGGAATTCCGGGATCCGGCGTGGAAATACCGTCGACCCGTGGAAGACGGACCGCTAATCCCCAAGGCCGAAAAGCCGCCGAGGACCAAGACCAAACGCCCACTACGGCCTGAACGAATCGATTAGGCCTACACACCACACATGGCGTGAGGGACGCAAGCGCCGGTCGATGAAACGACAAACGCTCGCGTCCCTCGTGTCGTTTTATCGTGCGCGCATGACCTTTACATGCGCCTCGGGAGTGAAGCATGAAAGCACGTATTGGAATCGGGGTATTGAGTTTCGCGCATGGGCATGTTGGTGCGTATGTCGACGTGATGAAGAGCTTCGACGATGTTCGCCTCGTTGCGGCGTACGACGATAACGAGGAGCGGGGGAGAGGCGTGTGCGACGGCGCGGGTATGCGCTATTCGCCGCATGTCGAGGACGTGTTGAACGATCCGAACGTGCAAGCGGTCATGGTCGGTAGCGAGACGAGTCGGCACGCGGAGTTGTGCGTCGCGGCGGCGCAGGCGGGCAAACACATCCTTTGCCAGAAGCCGATGGCGCTGTCGCTCGATGATTGCGACCGTATGATTGCGGCGGCTGACAAGGCGGGCGTGATGTTGGCGGTGGCGTTCCAGATGCGGCACGATCCTGCGAATATCAAGATGCGCGAGATCGTGCAGTCGGGCGAACTGGGCCGGATTGCCGTCATTCGCCGCCGCCACTGCATCGGCGTACTGCTCATGGACTCGTTCGTGAACGGCCCGACGCATTGGCACGTCGAAGCGGACAAGAACATGGGCATGTTCATGGATGACGCGACGCATCCTGCGGACTGGTTCCATTGGATCCTCGGCAAGCCGGTCAGCGTGATCGCCGAGATCGACAACGTCATTACGAACATTGCGCCGGACGACAATGGCGTTGCCGTGTTCCGGTTCGCGCATGGCGAGATGGGTATCATTTTCAATAGTTCGACCGTCATGGCGGCGGAAAACACGACGGAGATCTATGGCGAAAAAGGTTGTGTGATTCAGAACCACGGCGACGCCCCGTCGTGCGATTCGCGGCTACCGGGCGGGATCGCGGTGAAGATGTTCAAGTATAACGAAGGGCAATGGCGCGACCTTGGCATCCCAATCCCGGCGGGCCACGGTTGCCGCATCCAAGCCGTGCCGAGGCCATGGGTTGACAGCCTGATCAACGAAACACCGCCTGCCGCGACGGGCTATGACGGGCGCGTGGCGGTCGAGATGATCCTCGGCGCATACCAAGCCGCGCGGGAAGGCCGACGTGTGGTGTTTTGAAGGCTGTAGGCTGCTTGTGGAATTTGTTCCACAACCCTATCCCGTTGCTTCTTTCAGGCTCAACGGTAGAAATGCCGATCGAGTTCGTCCGTGGCAACGTAGCGGGCTGCTTGGCGGATTATGGCGCGCAAAGTTCCGGTGTCGAGTTCGGCATGATTCGGAATAGTGAGCGTTTGCCGTTCGCCATTGGGCCCTACTCGCCGCAACTTCACGTGGCTTCCTTTCCGAGACTCCACCTCGAATCCGAATGACTGGAAAACAGCCAACACGGCTCGCCCCGGCATACGGCGCAGACTAGGCATGCACGGCTTCCAACTCCATCGTGATGACTACCGTCGGGCTCGCGGCCAACCCCATTTCCGTCAAATTCTCTCCTTCGAGGTGGAGTTCGACGGCCTCGCACAGATTTGCGACGGTCTCGTCAAGCGTCGCGCCTTGCGTGACAACGGGTATCTCAACACATTCGGCTACGTAGCCGGACTGATCCCCCGATCGAATAACCGCCTTGATCGTGTGCTGAAGGTGCATCGCCAAGTTTCCTTTCCGTTCACCTGAGCCATTCTATGGCCAAGGGCATGGCGCGTGCAAAGAGCGAATTCCACGTTTCCCACAATTGGGGTTGTCGGAACGCGATCGCACTTTCGGCGCGCTCAAGGGAGCCGGACTACAGTTCGTTCAAGTCGGTCGTTTCGACTTTTTCGGGGCGCGGTTCCTCGCGCGAGGGGATATACGGTCCGGTGATCATTTCCTTGTAGCCCTTGCCGGGGCCGACCATCGGGAACACGTCGGCGTCTTGGTCGGTCATGACGTCGAGGAAGGCCGGTCCTTTGTGGTTGAGCCACGCGTCGAGCGCCTTTTTGACCTGCGCCTTTTCGGTGACGCGGCGCGCGAAGGTGAAACCGTCCGCCTCGGCGGTCTTGACGAAATCCTTTTTGCGGAGCGACTTGTCGGTGCCGGAGTAGCGGTGTCCGTAGAATAGGCGCTGCCATTGCAGCACCATGCCGTCGCCGCTGTTGTTTAGCAAGAGGACTTTGACGGGCACGTTGTAGCTGGTGGCGGTTTCGAGTTCGCCGATGTTCATGCGCATGCTGCCGTCGCCGTCCACATCGATGACCATTTTGTCCGGACAGCCCAGTTGCGCGCCGATGGAGGCAGGCAGGCCGAAGCCCATCGTGCCCATGCTGCCCGAGGCAATGAATGTGCGCGGCTGATGAAAATCGAAATACTGTGCGGCCCACATTTGGTGCTGGCCGACGCCGGTGCAGACGATTGCGTTGCCGCGCGTCATTTCGTTGAGCGTCTGGATCACGAATTCGGGCTGGATCAAGGCGCCATCGCGGTTGTAGTCGAGCGCGTGTTCCTTCTTCATTTTCACGACATGGCGCGTCCACGGGCCAAACTCGCGGCGGAAACTTTTACCGGCCTCGATGAGGTCCTTTAACGCCATCTTCGCATCGCCGACATGCGCCCAATCGGGCTGCTTGACCTTGCCAATTTCGGCGTCGTCGATGTCGATGTGCGCGATCTTGGCATGCGGCGCGAACTCGGAGACTTTGCCCGCGACGCGGTCGTCGAAACGCGCGCCGACGGCGATCAGAAAATCACAGTCCTCGACCGCGTAGTTCGCATAGGCGGTCCCGTGCATGCCCAGCATCCGCAGGCATAACTCGTGGGTCGTGTCGATTGCGCCGATCCCCATCAACGTCGTCACGACCGGAATGCGAAACCGGTCCACGAACGCGCGCAGTTCCTTCGACGCGCCGCTGCCGATGACGCCGCCGCCGACGTACAGCAACGGGCGTTGCGACTTGCTCAGGAGTTGAAAGAAGGCGTCCGCATCGGGATGCGGAATCCGCGCCTCGCGCAACGCGGCCACTCGCGCGTCATATCCGCGCCGGTCGAGACGGCCCTCGCCATGGAAAGGTCCGGTGTAGTTCTGCATGTCTTTGGGCACATCGACCACGACCGGGCCGGGACGCCCGCTTCGGGCGATGTCGAACGCCGTGCGGATCGTCGCTTCGAGTTCTTCCGGGTTCGACACCATGAACACGTGCTTCGTGCATGCGCCCATGAAATTGAACACCGGCGCCTCCTGGAACGCATCCGAGCCGATGGCGTGCGTGGGAACTTGGCCGGTGATCAGGACCAGCGGAGTCGAATCGGCCATGGCGTCGCGGATGGGCGTCGTGCAATTCGTAGCGCCCGGTCCTGATGTTGCGACGAATACGCCGACCTTGCCCGTGGCCCGTGCGTACCCCGACGCCATGAACCCCGCGCCTTGTTCGTTGGCGGGTACGACGAGATGCAATTGTTCCTTCGGCCCGTGGGCCGCGTTGTACCTATACAAGGCATCGAAGGTCGGGAGGATCTGTCCGCCGTTGTAGCCGAACAGCGCACCGACGGCCTCGTCGGCCAGGATCTGGACAATCATATCCGCGCCGGTCATCTGCACGCCCGCCAACGGATGTTTTTTCTTGCGTTCTCTAGCCATGTATCGCCTTCGCCTCGTCTTCCAATTGTTCCGACACTACACACATACGAACTGTAGGCTGTAGGAAGTGAGGCTGTAGGCTTTAGGCTGTAGGAACTACAAACAACCTAAAGCCTAAAGCCTAAAGCCTACGGCCTCCTAGATTACCGGCTACGCCGCGCGCCTGTCAAATTGTCGCTGGATCCGGTGTGTGTGGTAAGATCCATTTGTGGACTGCGGACGGAGGATATTTTATGGCTACGATACGGGTATCGGGGGTGCAAATGCTTGTTACCCCGAGTTTGGACGACAATCTGGAGAAGGTGTTGCATTATATCGCGATGAGCGATTGCGATTTCATTGTGTTTCCGGAAATGAGCCTGACCGGGTATCACGGTGATTTCAGCGACAAGGCGGTGCGGAAGGCGTGGCGTCAGATTGCAACGGCGTGTCGGTTGGCGTATGTGACGGCGATCATCGGTACGGGTGCGAAGGAAGACGGCGAGACGTTCATTCAGAGCCGCGTATATGGCGACAACGGTAAGCTCGTCGGTACGCATGAGAAACTGGTCCCGACGGACGGTGATCGGAAGTTTTGCCGGCCTGGTGAGGAGTTGCGCGTGTTCAACCATCATGGCGTCACGTTCGGTTGCCTGATCTGCAACGACCTGTGGGTCACGCCGGGCTGTGGACCGTATCCCGATCCGCGTCTGACGTATAAGCTGGGCAAGATGGGGGCGCAAGTCGTCTTTCACGGCATCAATTCAGGCGGAAGCCAGATCCACACGCCGTATCATGAGTCGAATCTGGTCTTGCGCGCCATGGAAAGCAATCTCTATATCGTCACGGCTAACGCGGCGCTTCCCAAGGGCGCCGTCAATGCCTCGACCGGGGTGGTTTCTCCGAAAGGGGAGTGGCTCGCGAAGTGCCCGCGTACGGGCGAGCACCACTTCGCACTCGATATCGAATTGGAGACGGAGGCGTGAGGAAAAGGATGAAGGATGAAGGATGAAAAAGGCTTTAGGCTTTAGGCTGTAGGCTGTAGGAAGGAA
>CAIYET010000625.1 GCA_903925285.1 Candidatus Hydrogenedentota bacterium
CCGCCGGCGCCGCCGAGCGACGGCGGGTTTGCGGCATTTGTGGCCTACAGCAAGGCGGTGCACGACACGGGGATGGTCGAGTTCTGGAATCACGGGTATGACCATCTTCAGGGAAGCGGTTGGAGTGAATTCAGCAATACGTCCTACGACTATCAGACGCAGCATCTTGCATCAGCCCAGACCCTCGTGCGGCAACAACTCGGATTTACAATGACGGCCTTCGGTGCGCCGTTCAACGCGGTCGATGCCACCACGACGCGCGTTATCAACGAGTCACCGGATATCCAAGCGTGGATATTCGGCCGGACGGCCGACTGCACGAAGATGGTGCTCGGCCTGTCTACAACCGACATTGAGCCCGTCCAAGCGGGTTTGCCGGACTATGCCCGGTTCGTTCAGTCCTATTCGGCCACACCCGAGTACCTCGTGCTCCAACACCATCCCGATTTCGACACGTTCGTGGCCAATTTCACCCAGTTCCAGAATATCATCGACTTCCTGATCGCCCAGAAAGTCACCTTCATTCAGCCCACAGAGTACTATCGTCTCAAACACGACGGTGTCCTGCCGCTGGACGTAGCGACCGATTCCGATGGCGATGGCATCCCGGATTCCGTCGAAGGGCCGGGCGATTCCGACCAGGACGGGATCCCCAATTTTTTTGACTCGGACAGCGACGGGGATGATATCCCCGACGCCATTGAAGCGGGTGCCGACCCGACTCACCCGAGAGATACGAACCACGATGGCGCACCAGACTATCTGAGCCAGGACAGCGACGGAGACGGTGTGCCCGACGCGCTGAATGGCGACGGCGTGCCAAACTATCTGCACGAAATGGCTCCCCAATCTCTTACGGTTGTGCCCGAGACGAATATGGTTCGTTCCGGACAATCCGTTGTATTGCACGTCATGCCCGGAGAGGCGTATAACCCGCTGTGGTCTTATCAATGGACGGCCACGGAAGGCACGATCACCGGCCACGGCGCCACGGTGACGTATGAGCCCCCGTCCGCCCTGCTCGAGCCCGGTTACGCGCTGGTTACCGTCACCGTTTCACATAATGGCACGGTGCTTACCCAAAAGTCCGCCGCGCTCCTTCTGTTCAACCAGTTCATCATTCTCAAGGCCGATGACTGGCAGCGCCGCGAATGGGATCCGAATGTGATCAGCGACCTTTGGCGGTATTATGTCAACTACATTATCGACAAGCGGATCAAGACCTCCATTGGCATCATAACCGGCAGCTTGGATATCAACTTCCCCGAGCCACCGACTCCGCCGGGAGACAATGGCCTTGCCCAGTATGTCGAATACACGAAGGCGGTACACGACACGGGATTCGTCGAATTCTGGCAGCACGGCTATGACCATCTGGAGGGGACCTATTCGCAGGGAACGGACTGGAAGGAGTTCTTCAATACCTCTTACGACCATCAAAAGGGGCATCTGGAGACCGGCTTGACCCTCTCGCGCGAGATCCTCGGATTCCCTCTGACGGCTTTCGGCGCGCCATTCAACTGGATAGACGCCACGACCACGACCGTCGTCAATGAGTCATCGGACGTGCAGGTGTGGTTGTTTGGCACGACCAGCGGATGCTCGAAGATGGTGCTCGAACATACGGGAGTCGATATCGAGGTAACCGTCGTAGGCGTGCCGGACTATGCGAAGTTCGTGCAGCAGTATTTGACCGCGACCGCGTATGAGTACCTGGTCCTGCAACTTCATCCCGCCTTCGATAGCTTCCTGGCGAACTTCGCCGAGTTCGACAACATCGTGAACTACCTCATCGCGCAAAAGGCGACCTTCATTCAGCCCACGGAGTACTACCGTCTCAAGACCGATGGGGTGTTTCCGTTGGAGACCTTCACGGATTCCGATGGCGACGGCGTTCCCGATGCCATCGACGGCCAAGGCGACAGCAACGGGAATGGCATTCTGGATTTCCTCGATCCCGATGTGAAGCCGAGTATCATCCAACAGCCCGGCGGCGGCGCCGTGGTGCCAGGCCAGAGCTTCACTTTCACCGTCGCCGCTGCCGGCACGCCACCCTTGTCCTATCAGTGGAAAAAAAATGATGTGCCGATCCCTGGGGCTACGCAAAGCGTTTTCGCGATCGCTTCATGCCAGGACGGGGATTCGGGCTTTTATGCCTGTACCGTGAGCAACCGCGCCAGCAACTACTTGGGTAACGCCGTGAGCAACGAGGCCGTGTTGAACGTCGGCTTGGCGCCCGATACGGAGAAGCCCGTGATCTCGCTACGGGAGCCTTTGGAGCCGTCCGTAGAAGTCGGTTCACATTACACCGACCCGGGTGCAACGGCCACGGATAATCACGATGGCGACCTCTCCGCCATGATTGTGATGACCGGAAGCGTGAATACGTCGGTTTTGGGCGCCTACACCCTGGTATTCAACGTGTCGGATACCGCAGGCAACGCGGCAGACCCCGTCGAGCGGACGGTCTATGTTGTCGACACCATGAAACCCGTTATCACGTTGTCCGGCCCGGCAGAGAGCAGCATCGAGTTTGGCGCGGTCTACTCCGACGACGGTGCGACGGCGCACGATAATTATGACGGCGATGTCACGGCCTTGATAGTCGTGCTCGACAACGTGAACACATCCGTCCTGGGCACATACACCTTGAGGTTCACCGTAACGGACGCCTCCGGCAATGAAGCAGACCCCGTCGAGCGAATAGTCCATGTCGTCGACACGACGAAACCTGTTATCACGTTGTCGGGGCCGGACGAGACCACGAACGAGTTCGGCGCATCTTACACCGATGCTGGTGCGACGGCGCTGGACAATTGCGATGGCGATATCACGCACAACGTTGTAGCGACTGGCACGGTCAACACGTCGGCTGTCGGGGCGTATACCCTGACCTACAACGTGTCCGATGCGTCCGGCAACGAGGCGATTCCAGTCGTCCGTACTGTACATGTCGTCGACACGACGAAACCTGTTATCACGTTGTCGGGTACGGACGAGACCACGGTCGAGTTCGGCGCATCTTACACGGATGCCGGTGCGACGGCGCTGGACAATTGCGATGGCGATATCACGCACAACGTTGTAGCGACCGGCAGTGTCAACACGTCGGCTCTTGGGACGTATACCCTTACGTACAACGTGTCCGATGCGTCCGGCAACGAGGCGGCCCCGGTCGTCCGTACTGTACA
>CAIYET010000626.1 GCA_903925285.1 Candidatus Hydrogenedentota bacterium
ACAGTCTTGATATGTCAAGCAAAAAGATCGCACGCCCCAGTCGAACGAAAACGCAATGAAATCAAACTCCCGATACCCGCTCCTCACCTGCCCGCGCGAAAACTCGCCCCCTTACCTGCGGATCGGGGAACGGGAATGGTAATCCTTCGACGTCGTAGCGGATGCTTCTCAAGTGCCGGTGGAATTCACGGGTTGAGATAAAATGTAAGAAACTGGGTCTGCCATTGGCGCTCGATAGTCTTTCCTGCGCGGATTTCGCGGACAGGCGTGAACCATTGCGCTATTGCGGCGTCGGATTGGATCCCGAATGCCGACATGGCAGAGACGATGGGCGCGGTGGGCAATGTGTTCAACGAAAAGACGAATAACGATTCGTCCGGCATGATGGGGGGATTGAGATTGGCGTAGAAGGGAGCGCTGCCGCCAGTCCGAACGGCGTCGCACAATGCCGGCAATTGGTCCTTGACGTTTACCGCGACGAGAACGCCGCCTTCCAATGTGCAGTACAAATCCAAGGTTCCCAGTGGCAGGCGCCAAACTTCGCGATCAAGCCCGGTTATGCTCGCGGTTTCGAGATACTGCCGAAGCAAGCTTGCGGCCTCGACGGGATTGGCCACAGCGGCGAAAAGCTGAATAACGGGTGGCGTGCCGGAGTGGATGCCGACTGCGGCCTCACCGCTTGCGAATTGTTCGAGCACACGGCGGAGACTTCCCATATAGTAGTCGCGTATCTCGATCGGGATGAGGGGTAGGCAATTGTCGGCAGCGGCAACGAGCGAATCGCCCCAGTCGATATAGGCGGACAACAGGTTGCCTGGGGCTATGAGTTTAGACAGTCCTGAGCGGGGCCGGTTGGCGGGCGGCCGCGCGAACCCGGGGTGTGCCGCGAGGTCCAAACGCGAAGTGACTTCCACGCGCTCGTGGTTGATGGACAGCGTTGTAATGAGCGGATCCGCGCCAGTCTTGGGGGCGTAGAAGTCGCGAAAACGCCGTTGCGTTTCACCGGTTGGCTGAGCCCAATTGAGGAAGGTGGCCATTCGTCCGGCGTAACTCAACATGGCAAGAAGATCGGGCATACTGGCTGTCACCCGATCCAGCCGGGTCAATAACACGATGTCGTCGGGCGTGGTGGCGGGACACGCATTTGTGCCGTAACGCATGTCATTCGGCTCGGCTTGCTTTGCCACTGTGGCCTTGAACAAGGCTTCCGAATTGGTGATGTAAAGCCAACTGCCCCGCGCGCAGTAGGCCAAGTCGTCGCCCATCCAGCGCAGGTTCGATTCGATATCGCTTCTTCGATTATCGGCCTGCACGGGGCGGGCATTGCGCAGGAGTACTTCCCGGACGGCGGCTTCGGCGGTTTCCGGATTGGTCACACCGAACATCGCAAGCATGGCCGGTGGATGATAGTTCATTGCCGGAGTCAGCGCATTTTCCTGCGCGGCCTTGGCGCATTTTTGCACCACGTCCGCCGCATCTTCGGCAGTAGCGTCGAGATCCATGAACACGCCGCAGGGGGCGTTCGGCGCGAAGCCTTTCGTCGACATAAACTCGGCAATCCCGCGAAGGTCAGTGCCCAAAGCGGCCTTCACGAGTGCATTGGCGAGGACAACGCGTTCGGCATCTTGCGGAAATCGCGCCGAAAGCGCCAGCAGTTTGTCGCACAGTGTGGGCAAAGGCGGAAACGCAAGGGCAAACATGACCGTATCCGGCATGGCGGCAAGTATGGGCAACGTGGAAATCGGCTGACCCGAAGCGCAGTTCAACGGAGCCGTATTCGATTCGGTGCTCCGATCCGGCCACGCAGGTGAATCCGAAGATTGCGCCGAGAGATTGGGCGTGGCCATCGCGAGGGCAATCGCGCACATGAGACCCAACATGGGGTAACGTATTCTCGTCATTTCTTACCCGCTCCAGGGGACTAGTCGCGGCAGCGTATAGCACCACCCTGTTTCTTCCATGTCGTTGGACATGCACACCGTCAATAGGATCGGGAAATCTTTCGCATTGCGTACCCGGTACACGTTCTTCACGTTGACGCCGGGTTCCAGGTTGAAACCATCGAACATGAATGATACGGCGGACGTTTCGCGCGCCGCATACGAGTCCGCATACCTGAACACGGGGACAAAGAGGCGCACCGTGGCGTCCTTGGACGTTTTCGGCGCGCAATAAGGGAACACGACGCGACTGCGCTGATACGAAAGGTCGATCGTAGCGCCCTGGACTTCCATTTCCAGCACGACATATTCCGATCGAACGATGGGTTCTGTAACGGATG
The DNA here is from genome assembly GCA_903925285.1 of Candidatus Hydrogenedentota bacterium. Taxonomy (GTDB): domain Bacteria; phylum Hydrogenedentota; class Hydrogenedentia; order Hydrogenedentales; family SLHB01; genus DSVR01. Next base: position 2,282 of record CAIYET010000626.1, read on the forward strand.
GAATAGTCAGACTGGCCAGATATTCATGCGCTTTATCCAGTATGGATTCTTGAAAAGCGGGAAATGCGTCCGGCATACAAACGGTATGCCCGTCCCGTTCCAGCATCTTGAACGGCAGCGGTTCGAGGTCGGCACGAACGTACCGGTCGTGGATTTCATGCACACGACCGTGCTGGTACAGTCTTGCCGCATACAGCGGTGCGGCCAATGCAAAGAAGGCCACCGCGCCAAACGCCGTCATACGCCCCGCGTAAGGCAGCCATTTGCGGACGTTCCACGCCCTTTCGCCCGTGCCCGCACGAAGAGCCTGGCGAGCGCCTCGTCCGGCCATGCTTAACAAGAACAACGGAAACCAGATAGCGAGAAAACTGAGGTGAAAGGCATGCCGCACCTGAAATCCAAGGCTCGTATACCCGCAAAAATACAGCAACAACGTCAAGATGCATAGCGCCAGCCAGGGACTCTGCGAACTGATAACCACGATAGCGGCAATCGCGTACCAATGCCCATAGTAGTCGAGATGCTCGGCCAAGGGCCGGTGCAAATAGAGGACGGTTTGGAACGCTTCCGTGTTTTCCTCCGCGGATTTGCTAACTTGCAGCCCGCGAACCACACGCAGCACGGCCCCATACCATCGAGTAATTGCGTCGCCGGGAAATGTTTCGTAGAGGTCCATGACCAGTCGGCGCGCGATAAGCTCCGCCTTGTGCGTCCAGAACCCCAAGTCGTTCGTTCGAGATACGATGAAGGTTTCGGCAGGAGCGGAGATTACCCTGCTGGGCGCACATTGAAGCATGGCGACGAAACGGGCCAGGCCCATTGCGCTAACACTCGAATAATCGTCTATAACTAACGAGCGCTGTTTTTTCGCATAATCGCTTATCAGGCCGTGGACCAGATAATCGTCGGCGCCACTCGCGAAGGTATAAAACGGCGGCGTCAGATTGGCCGTCTCGAAATAGGTCGCCGCGAAGCCCTGGGCCAAGTAGAAAGCGTTGTTTCCACCGGTATCGCGCGTCATGCGCAACGAGGGCCATGCGGAGGCCGTAAACGCCGCGATCATCAGAAGACAGGCCAGCAGCCGGTACCATAGATGATGCTTGGCGCCGATTCGTGCACCGACCGCCACCGCAACCAATGCCGGCGGCAGGCAAATTATCGGGTCCTGACGGAAGCCCAGTCCTGTGCCAATGACGAGGCCCGTCAGCAGCGCCAGAAATAGCAGCGCGCGCGGACGCAATTGGGTCGTGAGAATATATCCGACGATCAGAATACTTGCGAGGATGAACGGGGCTTTGCAGATACTGCGCAGCCACGCCGCTTCTCGCAGCATGACCGGAGAAGTCATCGCGAGGACCGTGCCCACCAGACTCAGCCCACGGTTCATGCCCAAGCGGAAAATACCATAGGTTAGCACCGCAACAATTGCGAATATGACCGCAAGAAGACCCTTGAGATTCGACCACGACACGCCGAACAACCGCCATACGATGCCCACCATATAGTGGAGGTTGGCCCTATCATAGACAAATTTGGATCCTGCCGGAAAACACTTGACGTCGGCGGGAATGGCCGAGGGATCGAGTTGGTCTTGCTGCTGCATCAGAAAAGGCTCGCATTGCTTCAGCGGATCCATCGTGAACGATAGGCCATGACCCGTAGCCCACAACATCGCGGGCACGACACTGTAATCGTCCGGCGTGGCGTCCGGCCGGACCTTAATGGCGTCGTCTCGCAGATACAGCCATCCACCTGCGCCCGCTACCCCAAAAACAAGAACCGCTGTAATGAGGCCCACACCTTTCCGCCAGACCGGAAAACACATGCCGCTACTCCGTTTCTTCAGGTAGAGCCGTCGCGGTTTCTGTCGGCGGAATTCTACTCAGAGGCCACGCCACGGGTCAAGACGTATGCCTGCGCCGAATTACTCCGTTTGAATAAACTGGGTTTTTCAAGTAACATCGGTATGTATGAAAACAATGGCCAAGTCTTGCAAAATACCGCGGCGGCGTTTCTTGAAATGTGCAGGGGGAGCACTGGCGGGTGTCGCGTGGGGGTTTCCGGCCATCATCCCTGCGTCGGCTTTGGGTGCGGACGGCGCTGTGGCTCCCAGCAATCGCATTTCGCTCGGTTTCATTGGACTGGGCACGGAGGGGCGGCTCAAGAACCTGAAGCGGTTCATGGCGCAACCCGATGTGCAGGTACTGGCCTTGTGCGATGTTCACGAGACGCGCCTGCGTAGTGCGCACATGGCGATGCAAGCGTATGCCAGAGAACCTTCCGCAGCCGCTTACCGGAGTTGCCTGACGACCGGCGACTGGCGGGATATCATCGCCCGAAAAGACATTGATGCGGTCGTCGTCTCGACGCCGGACCATTGGCATGTGCCGATTGCGGTTGCGGCGGCCAACGCAGGGAAAGACGTGTTTTGCGAGAAACCGATGTCGTTGACTATCCGGGAAGGCCGTATTCTAAGCGACGTTATCAAGCAGCGGTCGCGCATCTTCATGACCGGCACGGAACTCCGGTCGCTGCCGAACATGGTGCGGCTGTGGGAGCTTGTGAGGAATGGCCGCATCGGCAAGGTGCACACGATCCGCACGGAGATCTTCCAGAACTTCGGCGGCACTGATGTGAATCCGCCGTTCAAGACGATGCCGATCCCGAAGGACTTCAATTACGACATGTGGCTCGGCCAGGCGCCGGATGCGCCCTATACCAAGCCGCGGTGTCACAATACCTTTCGCTATATCCTCGATTATGCGGGAGGAACGCTGACCGACTGGGGCTCGCATTTCAACGACATCGCCCAATGGGCAAACGGGACCGACCGCACCGGCCCCATCAGCGTCGAAGGACATGGACGATTCGCAGAGGGCGGCCTGTTCAACTCGGCCATCGAATGGGAACTGACGTATCAATATGCAAATGGAGTAACCCTTATCTGCAAGAGTGCCATAGACGCTTCGATTCGCGTCGAAGGGACGGACGGATGGGTGCAATGCCCTTGGGCGACATTTGAAACGAGTTCGGCCAAGATCGCCAAGTCCGAAATCGGCGCGGACGAAGTTCACGCGCGAACCTGCGCCGGAGGCGAGCAACGGGATTTTCTCGATTGCGTCAAGAGCCGGGAAGAGACTTACGCGCCTGCGGAAGTGGGACATCGAACGGCTACGATCTGCCACATGGGCAACATTGCACTTCAACTCGGCCGCAAGCTGCAATGGAATCCCGACACCGAGCAGTTTCTCAACGACGACGAGGCCAATAAGAAGCTGTCGCGGTCGATGCGCAGCCCGTGGACGCTTGAAACCTAACGGCACGAGCGAGGAGTAGTTTCATGGAGGAACGGAGCCGCCGACAGTTCTTGAAGGCCACGGTGCTGGCGAGCGGCGCGCTGGGCCTTGCACGGTATGCGGTTTCACAGGAGGCCGCGTCAAGTCCCCCTGCCGAGACGGAAATCTCCATCGCCCGCTGGAAGCCGCCCACGCTCGAACCGTCCCACGACGATATTAAACGTATGGCCGTAAAATTGACCGAACAGGCGATGGCAAATCTCGGTGGGATGAGCCGGTTCGTCAAGCGCGGCGACGTGGTGTGGATTAAACCCAACATAGGTTTTCGTACCGGCCCGGAGCAAGCGGCCAATACCAATCCGGACGTGGTTGGCACGCTTGTCAGGCTGTGTCTGGAGGCCGGCGCCAAGCAGGTCAAGGTGGGCGACAACTCGTGTTTTGGCGTGCGGATTGCTTATGCGAGCAGCGGTATTGTGGAGCCGGTCAAAGCCGCCGGGGGCGAAATCGTTTACTTGGACAACTGCACCCCAAGAGACTTTGACATCAATGGGGATCGGCTGGCTGTATGGCCTCTTTATGCAGAGATCGTGGAGTCCGATCTCGTGATCAATGTGCCGGTGCTCAAACAGCACGCCCTGACTAAAGTGTCCGCCTGCATGAAAAATTACATGGGGGTGGCTGCAGGGACGCGCTACCTGTGGCATAAAGACCTTCCCACCTGCCTTGCGGATCTGGCTGGTTTTATGAAACCACGCCTGTCCGTCTTGGACGCGTTGCGCGTGATCACCAAGGGCGGGCCTACGGGCGGCGACCTGTCGGACGTGCTTCTCAAGGGAATCGTGGCCGCAGGAACCGATCCGGTCGCCCTCGACGCCTTTGGCGCGGAACAGTTGGGGCTGGACCCGCAGGAAAGCCGGATGATGGCAAAATGTGAAGCGCGGGGAATCGGGAAGGTCGCGTATCGCGGGCTGAAGATGCGCGAAGTCGAAGTGGCCTGAACAAGGAACAGGTATGCGAGCCGTGAAAAAGAGAACGTTGGTGGGGATCCTCATCCTTGCCATATGCCTGGCCGGCGGCATGGGCATGTGGTGGGCCATGCCAAGCCAGAAAGCGGCAAAGACTCCCAATGGCGCTCCCCCTATTGTTGCCAAGCCTCGACCTGCTCCACCGGCCCCCTTGGAGAGCAAGAAAGAAACGCCGGTTGCGTCCCTTGCGGCTACCGAAAACGCCGACGTACCGGCGACGGCGCCCGACAGCGCCGCAGCCAATGTGCCTCTGGATGCCGTAGCATTTTTCACGCGCTTTCTGAAAGCCTGGGAGAAGGGGGATCTGGCACAGTTGATGACCTTCTTTTCCGAGAACTTCTCGACGCCGGACGGTGGCACGAAAGAGAGGTTGACTAAAGATATGAGGGACGGTTTAACTATGGGTCTAACTCTCCGTGCCGACAAAATGAAATACGAAGAAAAGGCTGGCAAGATACGAGTGGCCCCCTTGGAACTTATGAGCGGGACAATGCCGATCTCCCAGATTATCTTTGTGTTGACCCGGGAAAGCACGGGATGGACAATCGTCGAACTCATCGAAATCGAGCGGGATGAACTCCCCGACGTTCTGGAAGTAGACAGTGGCAGTGAACCCATTTCGCTGTCGCAGTACTAGGCTTTAGGCTGTAGGCTTCCTTCCTACAGCCTAAAGCCTTGGCGAGATCATCGAACCTACGGCGTCAGGAACACGTTGAATCGTTCGCCGAAAGGGGTGCGGCCCCGTGCTTCGAAACCGAGGGTAACGGATTGGGCTTGGGCGAGTCCTGCGGGTGCCAGGATTACTTCGAGGTCCATGGCGGATTCGGTGCGGGCCATGGGTTTGGGGAGGGGCGTCTCGGCTTTCGTTGCGCCTTGGGCGGTGACGACTACCGCGCCTTCGCCTTCGCTCAACCATGTGGCCTCGCCGAGATTGATGAACGTCGCGCGCGCTAGGACGGGTTTGTCCTTCGCGATTTCGACGGAGTCGCCTTTGGCTATGTCGCGCCAGCGCCCTTGACGATCTTGGATCGCGATGCGGTCAAACAGGCCATCGAGGTATTTCGGCGGATTGGTCCCGTTGCACGGCACATTGCCGACGGCGAGCAGCGGGCAGTTGGCTGAAGTCGTCCCGGTGCCGGGCGTGCGCAGGCCGGGCGTCTTGCCTTCGTCGATGGCTTTCCAGAACTGGTCTTTGACATCGCTATAGATGCCGTATACGCCTGTGGCATGGAGGTCGCGGTCAATCTCGATCCATGTGTCGACGGGTTTGGCGTCTGGCCCTTCGACGAGGGGTTGCGTGTTCTCGCGGATCGCGCGCGTGGAATCCCGGTCCGTCCCGTCGCATTCGACGATCCCGTAGTCGCTGTTTTCGCCGACACGAAGCCCTCCGGGATACCACCACCAGAAGATGCCGTCGGCTCCGCTCGAGGTCATCATGCGATAGAATGTGCGGAGATAGTCGCCTTGGTATTGTAGTTGTTTCGGGGGCGCGCACGCCGAACCAACGTCCCACGCGCTGACGCCGGCTTCGGCCCAGAGCATCGGTTTGTCAGGCGCCCATAACCGGGCGTATTCGTATTCGAACCAGCCGGGCTTGACCTTTTCCCAATCGCCGATGCGTCCGTAACCTTCCGGTTCGAGGATATCGACCGCTGCGGCGAGGTATGGGAAATCGTAGGGCACGACGCCGCCCCAACTCATCGTCGGGTCGCCGGCTTCGGTCATGCGGAAGCTAACGAAGTGGCGCGGATCGATGGCGCGGATCTTCGCTCGGATATCGCTGTAACTCGTGTATAGGAGCGTATCGAGGAAGCGACGGTATGCGGCGGCCATGACGCGCCAATCGCCGTCTTTCTGGAGTTGGTCGTCCAGCGGATTCATGATTGCGCCCGAAGCGTCGCGCGGCGCGGGCATGCTCCAGTCCTTCTCGGCGTTTTCGATGGAACCGTAGCGCTCGACGATCCATGCGTTCCATGCGCGGTCCCATTTCGCGCGTTCTTTATGCGTCATCCACAGCGGCTCCCAGTCGATGTCGTACGCGAAGAGGGCGTCGTGTTGCCACAGGCGGTAGTACTGGATGATCGATTGTAGTCCCGGCCAGTTGAAATCGCCGATCGTGCCGGGGCGCAACGAAAGATTCGCCTTCATTCCGAGCGTATCGAGCCGCCGGAGCAAGTCGAGCAAGTTCTGCGCGTCGATCGACTGCACGTAGATGAAGATGCTGACCGAGTTGATGCCCATGTCTTTGCAGTGGCGCAGATCGCGTTCGATGATCTCGGGGTCGTAGGCGCGCGCGCCGATCCATTGTTCGAAATAGTTGTTGTCCTCGATCCCGATGCCCGACGAGGGCATGTAGTTGACGCCGTTGGCACGCCACCGTTTGCCGTCGAGGACGAAATCGCCGTTGGCAATCGCGATGAACGATGGAGTGGGTTTCGGACGCCACACGTGCGCCTCGTGCGACACCTCGTCGATCACCGTGCCGTCCATGACGAGTTGCGACGTGATTTTGAAGCCGTTCGCGGGCCACGTTTCCGGTTTCCACGCCTCGGAGACTTTCGCTTCGGCGTTGGCATCGAGCGCGATGGGCCATTCCTTCACAACGACTTCGACGCCGGTATCGGCGTCTACGACTTGGATTCGCGCGGTACAGGCGATCGGACTGATCGGACTGATATTAACCGCGCGCACGCCGAGCAGCATTGCCTGATCATCGAAGTAGGTGTAGTAGTTCGCGCCGCCGTCAATCAGATAGACGCCGCGTTGCATGGTACGCGCGACGGATTCGATGCTCGATTGCACAGCCTCCGTCTTGTACCACGCCGCGTCTTCGATGCCGAACGAGGCCCATTGTCCGCCCTTGAACGGTTCGCTCGCGTGAACCATCAACACGGCTGGCGCACCACGCCACGCGCCTTCTGCCGAAGCGGTCTCGAGCAGCGGGATATAGCGCCATGAACGCCCCTTGTCGAAACCGCCGCCGCCGGGCCGGGGTTGTATCGAGCGGATGGCAGGCGGTACGGCGAACGCGGCATCCGTCACGACTTTCTGATCGTCGCGCGCGTACAGCCGTGCCACGCCGGTCGAATCGAAGAACTTGTACGATGGCGCCAAAAGATCCATTTGCGGGATCGCGGGTTTGACGAGCGCCTCCTGGCGTTCCGGCGTGAGCGCCGCCGTGCCGAACGCCGACACCCAGAACTCGTGCCGACCTGGGGCCGCGCCGGTGTGCGTGAACGCGAGGCCAATGTTCATTCGCACCGCGTTTTCCGGATGCAGGCGGTCGCCGGCACGCGACGCGACGCTTTCCCAATATTTGAAGTCTTCGGGCGCGAGGACATAGCGCCGCCATTCCGTCGTCAGCGGCACAGTCGCAATCCAACGCGCGCCGTCCTTTTCCTGCCACTCGATAGCGAGACTGCGCGTCTGCGGTCCGCCTTTCGCTGAGAAGACCGTCAACGTCTGGCCTTCGGGAAACGGCGCATCCAAGTGCGCAGGCCCGAAATTGTCCCAGTTGCGCAAATCCTCGACGACGGCGTGCAGCGAGCGAGCGCCGGGCACGGGGCCTTCGGCGACGCTCTCGTACGTGGCCTTCGCGTCTTCAGGGAAGAACGCGCGCTGCCATGCGGCCACCTCATCCGGTTGGAACGCGAACAAGGCGTGATCCGGCGGTTCGGCGAGCATGTCGCGCGCATACTGCTCGGTCGTGATCCACGCGCCGTGCGGATGGATCAGCAGCGCCCGCCACAAGGGCGCATTCAGCGCGATGATGTCGCCGCCCGCTTCGAGATACGCGCGAATCGACGCGACCGACGCCGCGGGCAATACCGCCGCGTTGGGCAGAACGAGTACGGCCAACGTTGCCGCGTCGAGACGCTTGGCGTCGCACAACGCGTCCGCGTTCAGATCCTGCACGGCGTATCCCGCGCGTTCGAGGGTCTTGGCCAGCGTAGCGGCCAACTCGGCGTCCTCGCCCGGCAATCCGGCACGCAAGAGTCCCGCTGTCGGCGGCGACTGCGCCCACGCAACGCCACACAACGCCAAACACAACACGATTCCCATCGCCCCAACTAGCAAACGTTTCGGCTGGTCCATTTTGTTCACCTCGTCCACCTCGTCAACAAAGCCATAACGCTAGTACGGCCAGAAATGATATACCCGGACCTCCATGATAACACCGTAGAGGTTCCAAAAGCTCCCGACCATGAACTCGCCGATAATCAAGCCTACGAAAAAGGGCACGGCGGGTTTGTACGCCTTTGCGCCGCCATATTTGAGCAACAGCGATTTGATCAGCCATGCGACCATGATCGCGGTCCAGAGTTGGTCCATGGACCACGAGCCGCTGATGGCGTAGCCGACTGGATGCAGCGGCCACCATCTGAAATTCATGCGCAACGCAGCCAGCCCGAGCGAGAACACGAGTCCGATCAGGATTGCGAACGTTGGGGCCATTTGGCTCGATTCGGGTGCGGTGAACCATCGGTCGACTTCGAGCCACGCCTCGCGTCCGAACCACTCGCCCGGCCCGATGGTCTGCGTTGCGCCGTACTTGTTCAACATCCAGAGCATGGCCCAGAACGCAGAGAAGATCCCGGCGGGAATCGCGACGCCCATCGCGGCCAGATACCGCATGTGGCTGAATTTGAGGCGCTCGGCGATTGCGAACGCCTCGAGTCCGTGCGGCATCGGATGCGCGCGGTAGGCGCGGTTGAAGAAGTTGAAGAATCCGAACATGACCGTATCGCTCGGATAGTCCTTGGGCATTTCGGTCATGCCGAGGAATCGGAGGATCTGAAGTTGCGGGCCGACGTGATGCAGGTCGTGCGAGACCGGCCCCAACTCGGCGCGCATGCGCGTAATCGCAATCGAGAGGAGGAAATACAGCCCAAACAGGATGAGCACGATCGACAACGTCATCCCCGCGCGCAGACAGAAGTAAACGAGGAACGCCATGCCGCCCGCCATCAACGCGACCGCCAGCCACATCTCGAAACGTTCGCCCGGCGTCTCGCGGTCGACGGCGCGCCCCATGAGCATGCGCGCGACACGTGCGAGGTGCCGCCGCGTGACCCACAGCGCGAGCAGCGCGATCGCGTAATAGCCGCCCGCGGTCTGCTCGGCGACGAAGGGAAAACCCGGCATCCCGTGCATGCCCATGTACGACGCCCCGACGAGTTGCAATTTCCAGAATATGAAAAAGAACCAGCACGAAAACGCCAGGTCCGTCGGCATCAAGAAGGCCATGCCGATCGCAAACGGATACAGCGACACCCATGTCCCCCCCATGTCGTTCCAGGGCCGTTCCGGAAAGAAGTCCTGAATGTTGACGATATACACGACGGGGATTTTGGGGAAGAGCGGATAGAGCACGTGCAGACCGTTGGTGACGTCGATGACGGCGGCAATCGTGCAGCCGGCCCAGAAGAGCTTGCTCGTGAACAGCCGCTCCGGTTCCGCCGCGAGCATCATCGGCACTTGAATAATCGGATACGAGAGTTTCTCGTTCTCGGTCCATTGCCGCCGGAGGATCAGGTTCATCCCCCACATCACGGCGCACATCGCCATGATAAACACGGACCACCACGCCACGGGGCCGAGCCATGGCCGCCAGTTCGCGTATTTGTAGATGGACTCCTGGCCGACATAGGTGCTTTCGAGGGCCACCGGATCGCGTACGACCAGCCAGTCGGGCAAGTATCGCATGATCTCGACGTAACGGCCCTCGACGGGCGCGTACCGATGCACGTGCGACATGATTGGCACGAGAATCGTAATCAGGTCCACGCCGCACATGGCAGTGCCGAGACACAGCATCGTGTAGATGACGAGCAGTTCCGGCGGCTGGAGCGCCCATTGCGGACGCCAACGTTTCACGGCGAGATTGACGGCCACAATCGGCACGAGAATGAAAATGACGTTGTAGAATAGGCTGATCGTCGCCGGCTGGCCCGACAGCCACATGATCTCCGTGAGCACGACCCAAAACGCGTTCGCAGGGATCAGCACGAGGCCGATCAAGATGCTGCGCAACGTTACGCCTTGTCTCGAAGGTTGTGAAAGAATCATCGCAACTCGTGGCGCAGACTGTCCGTCTGCGAGAAATCGGCCGTAAACATCCATCCTTCACAGGCTGACAGCCTGCGACTGGAGTTTATACATTATCAGGCTGCGGCCAAGGCCGCCAATTTCTCCAAAGAGTTATTATTCTTAATTCCTATCGAGGGTTGGATGGATCTCAACGAGCACGAGACGTTGGAATGTCCCCTTGGAGTCGTCTATGATGGCGGGAGGAGGGATTCGATATGCGGATGTGTGTGCTGGGCGGATGCGCGGATATGGCTGGGCCGTTATTGAAGCGGCTCGAAGCGGATGGAGATATCGACGGGATTGTCCTCGCGGACTTGAACGTCGAGAAGGCGCGTGGACTCGCGGCGCAATACGGCGCGCGATTCACGGCGGCGCGTTGCGATGCGGAATCGCCGGAGACGGTCGTAGCGGCGATGCGTGGATGCGATGTGGCGATCTCGTACATCGGTCCGTTCTACCGGTTCGAGAAACCGATGGCGTCGTGCGCGGTCGAGGCGGGCGTGCCGTACGTGTCGATCGCGGACGATTACGACGCGTATCTGGACGTCATAACGATCGAGGACCAGGCGCGCGCGGCAAACGTGAAAATCCTGACCGGTTTCGGCAATTCGCCGGGTCTGACGCAAATCCTCGCGCGAAAAGGCTACAACGCGGTCCCGAACCCTTTCGCGATCCACGTCAATTGGTGCGCGGGTTCGGCGGAAAGCGTGGGTATGTCGAATTTGATGCACCTGTTCCACATCTTCAACGGCACGACGCTGCAATGGATGGACGGGCACGAGGTGCGCGTGAAGACCGGTGAGGGCCGCAAGTGGGTCGAGTTTCCGCCGCCCATCGGCGCGACGTGGGTTTACTACACGGGTCATGCCGAGTCGGTCACGCTGCCGAGGAACCTGCCGGGTCTGCGCGAGGTGACGCTGCACGGCGGCGTTAAACCGAACTACATCGTCGGCTTGGTTAAATTCATGAGCGCGCTTGGACTGTTTACGACGCATGCGCGGCGTGCGCGGCTGGCGCGGCTTTTCCATCGTATCGAAGGCTGGTTCTCGTCGCCGGGGATCGACAAGTCGGTCGGGCGCGTCGAGATTTTCGGAAAGCAAGGGAACGCGACGGTCTGCAAGCATTTCCTATACGTGGGCCACATCGCCGATATTACATCCATGCCTGCCTATCTGGCCGCGAAATGGCTGGCCACGGGCCGCTTCGACGGCATGCCCGGCGGCGTCTACGCGCCGGAACGAATCTTGGAACAGCCGGATGCCTTCCTCACGGAATTGGCGGCGTTGGGCATAGAAATGACCGAATCGGAGATTCTTACCGTACCGGCTTGAAGGCGCGTACAAGCGTTCAGTGGCGCTTGACCAATTCGATGAAGGCCATCGCGCCTTCGGTGACGGGAAAACGGCCTTCCCATGATCCGAGATACTTCATGAACTCGACGTGGCCGTCCATGAATAGCACGTTGCTGCCGCCGGGGATGTGGTTGAAGCGTGCGACATCCCGCGCAATTTCGCTGGCCGACGAACCGCCCTCGGGATCGAAAATGCCGGCGATTTGATCCCATATCACCGCGAGTTCGGATTGCGCGGTGGATGACGATGCCGGATTGTTGATATCGGTAACCATGAAGCGCTCGATGCCCTCGCGTATCCGGTAGACGGTTTTTCCATGCGCATTTCCCGAGCCGGGAAGTACGTCCCAATCCTTCTCGGCGGTCTCGGTGGCGAACTTCGGGTCTGGGTCGTTGAGCAAGACTTTGAGGTTGGAAATATTATCGTCCGTCCCCGCGCCCATGGCGTCTTCGGATTGCGTCATCCACGCCTCGACGGCCCAGCCGAGGTATTCGTACGGGTGTTCATAGATCTCGCAAGGCTCGACCTTCCCGTTCGGCACGTGGGTGGCGAACGGATAGTTTTCCCCGAGCGTCTTGCCCTCGTCCCATAACGCGAGGGCCGTGCTGCCCGCCGCGTTGCTCGGACACACCAAGACTTCCAGGTCCGTGAGATATTCGGGATAGAGCGCCTCGACGCGAAAAATCAATCCGAGAGACGTCTGCCCGTAACACGAAGTGGTCTTGATTGGCGGGAAGACTTGGCCGTTACTCTCGTTGGCGTACATCTTCAAGATGATGCCGATTTGCTTCAGATTGTTCTGGCAAGTCGAACGTCGCGCGGACTCGCGTGCGCGCGAAAGGGCAGGCAACAGGATCGCCGCCAGAATACCGATGATGGCAATGACAACAAGCAGCTCGATCAGCGTGAACCCTTTTCGATCCCTCATAGCGCCTCCGTCCTGGTACTACTCCGGTCAAGCGGATATTACCAGCAAAGGGGATCTGGAACAAGAGCCTACTCGACTGTAGGAAACACAAGTCGCAGTTCCTACAGCCTCCAGTTCCTTTTACGGTTCGCGGCTCGATGCGATGTCGATCAGGTGCATGAGTTCGGAGACTACCATGCGCCGGTTCGAGTCGGCCTCGTAGAATCCGTGTACCTTCTTTCGGGCGGCGCCGACGTCGCCGCATGCCTTGCCGCGCGCAATAAGTTCGCGACACGCGTCCGGCATAGGCCCCCAACTGCCGCATTCCACGAACGCGTCGTTCAGGAAGATGAACTTGGGGACGGCCTCGCCGCCGTTTGTCAAGAAACGCGCGAAAACGTCGGGCCACTGGTCGCGGCGAATGTAGCGGACGCGCAAGTTCGGCGCGGCCTCGGCGAGCCGTTGCAGCACGGGCGCGTGGCGGACGACGTCGCCGCACCAGTCTTCGGCAATGGCAATCACGTGTACGGGCCGGGGCAATGCGCCAAGCGCCGCGACGATCTGCGGTTCGAGCGCCAACGCCAGCCGCGCGGCTTCCATCTGGGACTGGTTTTCGGGCGACTCGCCGTTGGCAAGCCATTTGGCATAATCCTGGCCGCTCGCGAATACGGCCTTCCAATCGATCGTCGGTAGAATAGCGGTCCTGGGCATGGTCGGAATCTCCTTTCAATGGGCTGTAGGAAATACAAGTCGCGGTTCCTACAGTCTACAGCCTACGGCCTACGGCCTACAATTCCTTGTTTAGCCGCCCTGGAACTTGAGATGGGCTTCGGGGAGGCGGACGCTGAAATTGACGGTGTCGATGGCGCCGACATCGGTCATGCATGCGAGGGAATGCGTCCCTTGAGTCAGGTCGACGCGGAGCGGAGCACCGGGTTGCGATGCGCCAAGGTAACGGTTGTCGAGATACCAATGGACGGCGCTGTCGAGGTCGACGGACGAGCGTAGCGCGATGCGGTCGCCGGCCTTTTCGCCGGTCAATACGAACTCGGCGTCGTTGGGCGGATCGAGGATGCGCGGTGCGTTCGTGGGTTGCTGCGAACTCTCCCCTTGATTGCCCCTTAAGGGAAGGGGGTTGTTCGCGCGGGCGAGATTCCAGTCCTTCGCGCCGCCGGGTCGGCTTTCGCGGGCGCCTGGTCCATGCATGCCGCAGGTGCGGTTGACGCACTGCTCGCGGGGTAGCCATTCTTCGGCGGCTTCGGGGCAGAACTCGGTGGCGGGCATGCCGCTGACGGCGCAGACGCGGACTTCCCGAAGGTCGTCGCCCGGATCGGGCCAGTCGGGCGCACTCGATTTCGGTAACGCGCGAAATACTCTTGCCGCGAGTGGCAGCGCGGCGTGCATGCCCACGAGTTGATCGGAAGAGGCGCTGTTGTTGTTGCCCATCCAGACGCCGACGACGTATTGCGCGTTGAAGACGAAAGCCCACGCATCGCGGCGTCCGCTCGAGGTGCCGGTCTTCCAGCATGCGCGCGTCGCGCCGCCGTCGGCACGAACGAGTTCTCGGTCGAATTCGCCGGGCAGCGTCTGTTCGAGCATCGCGTAAATCTTGAGGCAGACGCCGCGCGACAGCAAACGGACGGGCGCGGATTCGGGACGGGTTTCGGTGTCGCGCAACGGACGGTATTCGCCGAGCGCGGCCAGCATGCGGTACGCGGCCGTGAGTTCGTCCAGCCGGACTTCGCAACTGCCCAGCGTGAGGCCAAGCCCGTATTCCTCGGCGGGCCGGGTCAACGTCGTCAGACCCGCGCGATGCAGGAGGACATACATAGGATTGAGGCCGACGCGGTTCAATACGTTTACGGCGGGGACATTCAGACTGTGCGAGAGCGCGTACGAGGCGGAGACCATGCCCATGTATTCGCGGTTGAAGTTCTCCGCCTGGTAACGACCGTAATCGAGCGATTCGTCGAACAACGTCTCGCTGGCGTACAGGAGGTTCTTTTCCATGGCGAGCGCGTAGGTGAACGGCTTGAGCGCCGAACCCGGCGAGCGTAACGCGCGGGCCGCATCGACCTGCCCGCCGCCGGGCGTCGAATAGAAACCGCCTGACCCGACCCACGCCAAGATGCGCGCTTCGGGCACGTCGGCCACGATGATGGCCGTATTCGAGATCCCGCCGCGCCCGCCGTAACGCTTCATGCCGTTGGCGGCCAACCGTTCGGCGGTCTCCTGGATTGCGGCATCGAGCGTGCTGTGTACGCGCCCGTGCTCGAGCGCCTCGGCGCGATAACGCATGGCAAAGTGCGGGGCCGAATCGAGGAACGCATGCCATTGCACGCGCACGGGCTGATTGCGCGCCTCGTCGTATTCCGCCCGCGTCAGAAAGCCTTCGTCCCGCATGCGTCCGAGGACGTAATCGCGCCGCGCCCGCGCGCCGTTCGGGTTGCGCAACGGCATGAGGGCCGTCGGCGATTTCGGCAGCCCGGCCAACAGCGCCGCTTCCGCCGGAGTCAGTTCGCGCGCCGGTTTGCCGAAATACCGCCGCGCCGCCGCTTCGACACCCGACAGATTCAAACCGTAAGGCGCCGAGTTCAAATACGCATCGAGGATTTCGTCCTTCGTGGATGCGCGTTCAAGCCGGACAGCCTGCGCGGCCTGCCAAAGTTTACGTAGGGTGGGTGGAGCGAAGCGGAACCCACCATTGCCAACAAACGGTTTCACGACCTGCATCGTGATTGTCGACGCACCCGACACGACCCGCCGCCGCGCAACGTTCCGCCATGCGGCCCGAACCACGGCGCGCCAATCGACTCCGTGATGACGGTAGAACCGCTTGTCCTCCGCCGCAATCGTAGCTTGAACGATGCGCGGCCCAAGTTCGTCGAGCGAACGCTCGAACCGCCATTGCTGGTCGCCGCTCAGAAACGCATACAACGGACGCCCGCACCGGTCCAAAATTTCGCCCGAAACCGCCCGATGCAGATACGGCCCCGGCGACAACGGCCAGAGCACCGTAATCGCCGCCGCCAACACCAACGCCAACGCCAGCAGCATCGCGCCAAGGATTTTCCAATGCCGTCTTTTCATGAAAAGTAGCCGCCGCAGGCTTCAATACCTTGAATGCTATCGTCGTCAAGCTCGCACCCGTGGGTGTTTGCGCTCCGTTACGGGATTGCCTCATTATACAGCGAGATGCGCTTCAAGCGTACAGACGCCAGGCTTCATTCTCGCCGCGCAGTAAAATAGAGGGGCATATAACATGACGCTAGTGCGAATCGTGTACGGCTCTTGAAACCACGAAAGCGCCGGTTGTACTCTTTGACAAGGAAATGTGGAGCGATCGTAACGATGGATCTTTTACTAACGTTAGTTCTACTACTGCTGCTTGCTTTCGTTGCGTGGAAAAAGGCTTCCGCCTTCGCAGAGATGGGCATTGCTGGAAGTGTCGGCTTCACGCTTATCGTTGTGGCGCCTGTTTACGCCTATTGGTTCTGGAACGCGCTTACGTTTTTAGTTGCTGCTACGGCATTTGTGGCGGGCATCTACCTGTTTCGGCGCGGGATCGAAAACGTAATAGCCAAACGAGAGGCAAAGCGCCATGAGTGCACAACGAATGTGCGCCCCCCAACGCTAAACCCTCAGCCCGCACAATCTCTGCAAGAAGCCGAGGCAAGAACAGTTCACTCCCCAAAGCCGATTGCCCGCGACAACAAGAGATTCGTACTCATCGATGGAACAAACGTTATATGGCTAAACGACACGGAACCCGATATAAGGATATTGCTGGCCATCGTTAATTGGCTGCTCCATAACGAGATCGACTTCCTGTGTTTTTTCGACGCATCGACGCCTCACCACTTCAAAAATCCCCATTATCTCAAACGCTATAACGACATATTATCCTACACTTACTATTTTGTCGAGATTACTGGCAAGCTGCGGGCCGATGTTGCCATCGTGGCCGAGGCCGAGGGGCGAGCCAACTCGCTGATTATCAGCAACGACCAGTACAGAGAATACACCGCAAATCGTCCACAGGAATATGCATGGCTAGGCGAACGCCTTGTGAAAATGGTGCTTTCTCGGGATGTCGTACAAGTTCACGGGCCTTTGGACTTCCGCGTAATGCTGCCGGACGACAAGGAGGTCGAGGCGATTTTCGCCGCACTCGAAAAGGAAGCTCATTCACCCAAGAAATGACGTCGTCTTTCCAATCCGCCGCTCGAGTTCTCAAAGAGGCCGGGCGCTGGAGGAGGCCACATGAACATGCTACACTCGCACTCGCCGTGGAACCGGGCGCGGCACGTTGACGAGGAGAATGAGATGGCGAATGAACCGAAGCAAAACCGGGGTTGTCTATTCGCACTTCTTTCAAAAATCTTTGCGAGGACCGAACACAAACGATCGTTGCCATATCGCGTACGAGATGATTTTCTGTCAGCGGCGGAGGGGTCATTTTTTCACGTGTTGCAGTCTGCCGCCGGAGACGGCATGGTGATTTGTCCGAAGGTGGGATTAACAGACCTATTTTTCGTAAGCCGTCCGAACGAAAACTATGCCTACCGAGGGCGGATCAGCCAAAAACACGTGGATTTTGTGGTTTGCGATGCAAAAACGATGCGCCCGTTGCTGGGCATCGAACTGGATGACGCGAGTCACGATCGAGCGGATCGGAAGTTGCGCGACGCATTCGTCGACAAGGTGTTTCAGGCTGCGGCACTACCGCTCGTCCACATCCGGGCACAACGAGCGTACAACGTGCATTCGATCCGGGACGAGATTTCGCGAGCGCTTCAGCCGCCGACGGGGTAGGCCGCAGCTTCGTGCGTTCAATAACGCAACGAATACGAAAAGCTGAATTTGAAACTGGCCGCCCCAAATGATTTCCAGCGCTGGACAACGGCGCGGCAAGATAGTTCCGCACGCTCGCTCAACACAACGAATCGGGGAAAAGCATGGCTTTTCCCCGATTCGGTTGGTCAAATACTCACTCCGAGTTCATCGGAATCACGCTGACAAACCACAGCAACTTCGTCAGATTGACCACTTGCTGTTTCGTCAGATTGTTCCCAACGAGATCGACCGTAACATTCGACGCGATTACCGATTCGCCTCGCATGGTGTCTTTGTACTTGGCTTTCCCCGTAAGCGAGGGCAAAGTAGTATCGGTGGCAAAAAACGCGGATTCGTCGTCGGGAGCCGCGAAAACCGCCGCTTCGCCTTGCTTTACTTCCGGTTCGTTTGCACGTACGTCGAACTGATATTCGCCCTCGCCGTTCGACTTGCGCTGCGGCGATTCAACCCATTTGATGTTGCCCGACAACTTGTCTGTAACCGCTTTTCCGTCGACTTGATAGGTCATCGTAAACGCATTGAAATACCAGGCGCTTCGCTCGTAATCATAGAGCAATTCGCCGTTCACGGTGGTATCGGGATAGGTTTTCAGCGGGCCGGCCGCCAAGGAAAGGCCGGTTAGCGCCATCTTGTCGTAATCGGTTACCACCAACTTGATCGTTTTGCCTTTAACCGACCGCGTCATGGTAAGCGCCTGCTTCTTCGCCTTTTCCAACGTACTGCCCACCTTGGGCGGCTTTCCGGCAGCCAGTCCGCCAAACGGGCTCTCGAAACCAGATGCTTTACCCATGGCATCCACCGCGATCCGAAGCGTCCCCTTGCTATAGTCATAGACGCCATTGCGGTCGATGGGCACGCCACCCACCATCCGACCGATACGTTTCACCTCGGACAGATTGGCAGGATTGCGAACCGACAGATCAAGCTTGTAGTCCAACTTCGACGCCTGCGTTTCGCGGCCCAGGACGGAAGAAAAGATCGGGGGAAGATAGATGATATTTCCCTGGAACAGCAGGCTGTCCGCAACCGTCAAATCGACGGCGTACGTATCGACCACCTCCGGCTGAGGCATCCCGGCGTCATTGACCTGGAGGCGACTCTTGAAATCGATTTTCATGCTGCCCTTGACGGTCGGCGCCGCCGCAGGCGCCTGAGCGACCGCAGACAAGCAGGCAATCAAAAAAACACACACAGCAGCAATACACAGGCACTTTTTCATGGCTTTCCTCCCAACTGGTTGTCGTGTCTACATGAACCGTTTAAGTCGCAACAATTGCACAACACAACCCCAAACGAATCCGATGGACGGATCCATCCATCGCCAGGATCATGCGCGCAATTGGCTTACCGAAGAATTCATCCCAACCATCTGCCCGCTTCTCTTCACAGCAAAAACAATATAGCAGAATCCCCTGTCTTTCGCAAGGGTTTTCTCTTCGTGTTGTCGCGACTCGTTGACAATGTGCCGCGCCCGGTTGTACCGGAATTCGGTGGCACATTTTCGTTGCGCGGTACTACCGCAGCGGCGCCGCCCGAAAGACTACAGGGCGAAACATCCTTCTGCGGCGAAGTGAAAGAAATGGTAACTGTACCTGTCTTATCTCACTTCCTGGCGCCGGAATCTGGCTCGAACAATCGCTGCTCTCTGAGATAAAGGCGGACGATGCTGGAATGGGGTGATGTCCGAGATGTCATCAATTCGAAGACTGGTTTCAGCCAAATCTTGTCTTCTTGGGCAGCCTTTACGGCTTCCTTTAGCAGAACCAGCCTGTCTATTCGACTCTTGAGATGATGGCTCCCACACAGTTTCAGATCGTCAATCATTTGCCAAGCCTTGTCTGTCTCTGCCTTGTTGAGGGCGGATCTGGGCAGGATTTCGCCGGTCATGGTGTCGAACGTGAAGTAGTCTTCCGGACTTCGACCCAAGGTGGGTGCGTCACAGGGAAATACATAGCCCATCTTGGGCCATTTCTCTCCCTTGGCGCCATTACAGTCATGACACGCAAAGACCCAGTTGTTCCATCGATAGACTTTATCCGGAGATTTCGATTTTGACCGAAAGTGATCAACTTCGCCTTTGCACCTCTGTTCACAGTACCCGCACAGGTCGTGGAACTCCTTGCCGAGTTCTTTGGCGAAACGGCGCCAATGGCTGTGCGTCGGTTCCTTGCCCAGGTGGTGCTTGTAGTAGTCGACCCACCGTGGAGTATGCTTGGCACGGACGCCGGCCAGCGCTGCTGGCTCTTTACCTTTGGGTACGTAGTGCACCCTCTGACCTCACTTGACCGACTTCGTAGCATGGCGACTACGGTTCCCATTGGTCTTCCGTCCGGAATGGGCGGGTGCCGTTACCTTGGCAACCATGGCCAGAATCTCTTCCGTAGCGGGTCCTTTTGAGAACTTGGCGCCGACATCCTTGCGCAGAGATTCGAGGTCATCGGCCTCCTTCTTCGAGAGGCTTCCTTTTCGGCGCAACGCCTGAAGTCTTTCGAGTTGATCGGCGGTCTTCAGGTCGACCGGCTCGGGAACGCCCATTAGACCGCGAAGGATCTCATCGGACGACCACCCGTCGATGTCCTCCGTGTTGCGGGCAACGACGACGCGATTCTTGTCATCTCGCGAAAGAAGGTGGACCTGTCCAGCTTTTAGGCCGCCAGGCATCAGCGGCGAGTGCGAACTGCAAAAGATCTGGAGGCGCGGGAAAGACTTGGTAAGGACCGGAAGTATCCGGCGTTGCCAGGCAGGATGCAGGTGCGCGTCAATCTCATCAATGATGAGCACTGCGGGTTTGGACTCAAGATCCTTCGGGAAGTCGTAGTGCTTCGCGAAGTTTATCAGGAAATGTCCAAGCCATTGTACCAACGACTGTGTCCCCTGGCTTAAGGTATTCAAGGGGAACGCGCCGTCACATGTCTTGAACTTCGGAAAGAGGCCCCTCTCATCTTTTTCGACTCCCATGAATTCGACGGGGAACCCCTCCGTAATCTCAGAGACCGTACTCCCGATCTTTTCAATGATCTTGCGGATTTCGGGCCGTTTTTCGCGATAGGATTGGTAATCGAGGTCGATAATCGCCTGGATGAGTTCCGTGTCTTCCATTTGCATCGCGTCGACTCCGCGACCGAGAACTGCCCCCAGTCTCGTTGCCTCCTCGGAGCGCCCCATTTCCTGTAGTTGTCTTATGCGCGCAAGAAATGAGTCCCGACGCGAGACCACATCCTTGGCGGACGCATCCGCTCCAGTTTCGCCCCCCCTGCGATTGCTCCTTTCGACCGGAAATCCGTGCCGCGGCGGAGAGCGGGTATAAAGCATGAATACTCGATCTGAGAAACTAATTGGATGAATCCCCAATACGTCTCTCCATCGCGCTCTTCAGAAATGGGCAACTCACCTTGCAGGACCGCTCCATCTGACGTCGCACCCCTGTAACCTACCGAAAACCTGTTTTGCTTTTCTCCGAGCAGTTTCGCTGGAAAACAGAAAGGGCATACGGCGATATCCGCAAGCGCCCAGAGCACGGTGGACTTTCCGCAGTTGTTAGGCCCCACAAAGAGGTTGACTTGTTCGTCGAAATCGAAATTGATCTTCTGGAACGGGCCTATATTCTGAAGCTCAAGATTGAGGAGTGGCATGTCAATACCTTCCTTTGAAAACCGATAGACGCCGAAAGCCAATAGGTGCGGGACGTGGAACTCAAGAATGGCCTTCCCTCGCACCGGACTGCGTTGTCCACGTCTCAAAATGTACCACAAGACTCGATGCTGTTCAAGAGAGGCCCCGTTCGGGAAATCCGACTACCTCCGAGACACATTTGCGTTGTCGCAGTACTACCGCAGCCAGCACGCAGTTTCAAGACCCGCCGTCGCGCGAGCGTTCAAATCGCCGCTGCCGGTCGCCGCATTCCTTCACTTGACCTCCATTGTGCCCGTAGACGTCCGCGAACGGATCGAGGGATCGTACATGCATTCGCTTTCCATCGACGGGTATTGGTAGGTGCCCGGCGTGACGGCCCGCACGACGTAGTAGAATGCGCTCGAACCGCCTTTGAGCGTATCGAACGCGAGCAGCAGCCGGTCGTCGCGCACGTCGATGTTGTCGGCCTTGATGCTTTTTCGGAACTTCGGGGACGGCGCGGCGTCGGGCTGTAGGCGGGGATTCTCGATCTCGAATCCGGCAGGCAACAGGTCGGCGACGAGCACGTTTTGCAGATCTTTCTCGCACTCGAATTCGAGGCCGACCACGTAGCTCGCGCCTTGCCGGTAGGCGTTGCCCGGCGCTTCGTCGGATGACGGCAAGTAGATCTTGCGCCGGACTTTCAGGCCGCCTTGGTCTTCGGCGGGCACTTCGCCCGTGGGCACGCCACGCGTGGTCAACGTGACGAATATGTCGGTTTGCCCGGCGTTGGCTACCGTAAAGACGGTTCCGGGTCCCTTCTTATCGGACTTGAACGTGTTTGCTCCCGCGATGGTCTGCTGTTCGCCGCCAGCCGTGACGATGGCCTTCGCGGCGTCGGGATTATTGGGCAGATCCTTGAGGTACATGACTAGCGCAGTCACGACCATGGACATTTCCTGCGTGGTCGTATAGGGATGCTTGGCCATGTATTCGAGCAGGTCTTTGGCCGTCTGGGCTTCGGAAACGGGATCGGTCTTCATCTGATGTAGCGCGAGCAGTTCGAGGGCCTTGTTGCGGATCTCGCTGTTGAGCGCGCCGCCGCATTCGCGGTCCGAGTGCGGCGTCGCCGGGGCCGTCGAGAGATACATTTTCACGCGTTCCGGGTCGTTCGCGCCGATCGCGAGCGCGGCGGCGAGCAGGTATCGCGCCTCGCGCGGCATCGTCAGCGCGTCGAACCGGCGGACCTGTTCGACGGCCTGTGTGTCGCCGCCCAGGGCGAGCACGTACAGCGCGTATGCCCGCACGAACAGATCGCCGAGATCGTCCTTGCCAGGCGCATATGCAACCGAGCTGACATACTGGCGCAGCGCCTCGTACGATTTCTCCGGCACCGGCACGTCGCGTCCGTTGTGCAGCAGGGTCAGGAAATGCAGTCCGTAGACCGACCCGTAGTCGTAGGTCTGCGAGCCGCCGGGCCACATCGACAGGCCGCCGTTCGGGGTCTGCATCGTGAACAGGCGGTCGACGCCGTCGAGAAGGATATTGTCGACGGGCGATGCAAGTTCCAACAAGGCCGGATCGAGCGCGTTCAACTTCTTGAGGACATACATCGGCATCAACTTCGACGTGGTCTGTTCGATGCAGCCGTAGGGATAGCCGACGAGATATTTCAGGCCCGGAATCAATTGCGAGAACGGCGTCAAGCCAACGATGAGTTGCGCTTCGGCCTGTTCGTTGTCGACGAACAGCGTGTTGCGGAACTCGCGCGTTTCGCCGGCTTTCAGCGCGATCAACTCGACGTTGGACTGGAACGCTGCGGGCGGCCGCACGGGCAGCGCTTTGATCTCGGTCCATTGATCGAGCGGCTGGCCCGCTGCATCGGCTAACGATACCTCCCATTTGATCTCGCCTTGGCCCGCCACCGGCCCGGCAACGAATTCGGCCAAGGTACTCGATTGATCGTGCGCGGCCACATCCACCGCTTGCGTGCCGGTCCCCGAGACAATCGCGCCCGAAGCTGTCCACGCCACGCTTGCCTTGCACGGCGCATCGCCGTTGTTGAAAACCGTCACCGCGACCATCGCCGTGTCGCCCGGCAAGAGGAAACGCGGCAGGCTCGTCTGCACGATGAACGGACGCCGCACGAAGATGTTTCCGCTCGTGCTGCCCGACGCCGACGCGGTACACGCAACCGCGTCCAGCCGCAACTGCCCTGAGAACTCCGGCACGGACATGGTCACGTCCGCGTGGCCGGCGGCGTCGGTTTTCACCGTGCCCGACCATAACGCGACCGGCTTGATCCAGTTTTCGCCCGGCGTGGCTGCGCGCCGCATGAGGTCGCGCAACATCGCATCGCCCCCCGGCGCGGGCCGGTCCCAGTCGTAGGCGACCATGTCGTAATAATGCGCCCGTCTCAGGTCGGCTTTGCGCGGACGCATGAAATACGACAGCGGGTCGGGACTTACGTAGTTTGTGATACCGTGAATGCCTTCGTCGACGGCAGCGAGCGTCAATTCCGCTTCGACGGGATTGCCGGCGGCGTCGCGCACATCGATCCCAAACTTCGCATCGGTCGCCGGGCGGATCTCTTGCGGCAGGTTCGGATAGGCCACCTGTAACTTGCGGCGCGGGTCGGCGACTTTCAATATGGCGGTCTCGAAACTCGAGAACGGATATACCTGTTTCTTTCCCGCCTGCACGCCATGCACGACCGTCGCCTCGACCCACACGTTGGGCACGCGCTCGGCCGTCACGGGCAGTTGCAGCACGCCCACGCCGTTGACGATATCGACGGGCAGCAAGTCCTGGATCTCTTCGCCCTGGATCGCTACGATCCCGCGTCCGTCGAACGGCGATTCGATTCGGATTGACGCGATGTCCCCGATGGTATATTCCGGCTTGTCGAGCACGACCTTGATCAGGCTCGGACGCACGCCTTGGACCACGTTGCAACGTCCGCCGCAGCAATAGAACGAGACGGTACTGTACTGCGGCGTCGCCTCGCTCCACACACGGACTCGGTAGTAGCCATAGTCATCCGGGCTGAACGCCGTCGAGCCGCGTCCTTCCGTCAGCGGTACCTCGCGCGTCTCGATGGTCTCGAATGATTCCGACCACTTGGCCTGATGCCGGTCGAAATACGAACGAACGTAATAGTCCCAGCGTTGCCGTTCAAGACTGACCTTTATCTTTTCGAGCGCGACCGGTTTCGAGTCGAGTCCGACTGCGGCGGCGGTCACTTCGATGCCTTCGCCGGAAGCGGGCGTTGCCGTCGCAACCCCGAGGCTGATTTCGGACGGGAAATAGGTCGCGTCCGTCTTACCGGCGACGGGGCGTCCGCCCAGTTCGAATACGCGCCCGATCACAATTGCCTTCATTGGAAACGTCACCTGTTTGGGCGGCTTGTAGGAGAAGGTGAACTTCGCGTTACCGGCGTCGTCCGTCACTTGTTCGCCGCACGGGACGGGTTCGGGGACGAATTCGGAATCGTTGCCGAAGCGAAATCCTTTCCAGCCTTCGATCGCGATGTCCTCGCGCTTGAATACGGTCATGATTTCCGCCTTGCGCCCCGATGCGGGTGCGCCGAACAGGTGTTGCGCGTTGAGTTGGATCGGCTGGTCCTGGCCCGCGACTAAGATGGACTTGTCCATGGCGACGGTCGTCTTGATCGTGTTCGGCACGAACTCTTCGAGGCTGAACTGATACGCGCCGAGGTCTTTCTTGTTTCCGGGCACGGAGAGTTGAACGGTGTACTTCCCAGTCGGGTAATCCCGTTGCGTTGCGAAGTCGATGCCGCCCGCGCCCAGCGCCGACAACGTCGTCGGCTGCGACACGAGTTCTTTTCCATTGGGTTTGATGAGCGATACGATCAGGGGTACGTTCGACGCCGCGTCGCCGTAGTTCGTGCGTACGAGCCAGTTGGCATGCACGGGTTCGCCGGGCCGGTATAGGTTGCGGTCCGCGTATACGAATGCGTCGTAGGCCTTGCGGTCGAAGGGTTGCAAGTCGGCGGACTTGTTCTCGTCCTGCTGTTCGCGCGGATTGAGTTCGAGAAACGTGTAGTCGCCCTCGCGCTCGACGACGGCGACGCGGGGTTCGCCCAACGCCGTGTCGAAGGGTCCCATGCGCACGATGCCGTTGGCCTCGGTTTCGGATTGTCCGAGCAACTGGTTCTTATTCGAGTAGACCGAGACTTTGGCCGCAGGCGCTGGGGCCAGCGAATAGAGGTCGTGCGCGAATAGCGCCAAGCGGTCTTTCTGCCAATAGGCCAGCAGACCGAGATTGGTCCAGAGCGCCATTTTGCTCGCTTCGCGGCCTTCCACGGATGCCACGATACAGAACACGCCCAATTTGTCCGCCGGGAACAACGAGTCGAGGTCGAGCGGCGTCTCCGCCATGCGGTCGCGGCGTCCCGATACCGCAATTTCCTTTTCGGCGACCTTTTCGGCCCATTGGTAGTTGAACGATGAGCTTCCTTTTCCACTGTTCATCTCCTGCAACGCGACGGCGACATTCGATGGGAACATGCGGTACAGTGCGACTGCAACGGTATCCGTGTTACGTACATGGAGCGTCAGAGCACGACCGGGCTGGCGCGGGAAATACCATTCGCCCTCGCGTCCGAACCCGACATACGGCGGCACCTTTTCGGCGGCAGTCTTTGTGGCCAGGACGCCGGACGGCAGGTTTACCTTGATCTCATAGCGCTGTCCCGAATCCCAGTCGCCGTAGACGGATATCGTTTGATAACGCGCCTCGACACGAAGATGCTCGATGGGCGGAGTAACCTCGACCAAATTCTTCGGCATACCCTTGGCCAGCGGACTGGACAGTTGAAGATCCACGATCAATCCGTCGCGTCCGTCGTGCTCCCAGTCGGAATGCCAGTACGTTCCGGTAATAACTGTCCGAGACGCCGGGCGCGCCGCTGTGCCCACGTACGGCGTGCTCAATTCAGCGCCGTTGGCTGCCGCCAATCCGGCGGTAATCGTGACTCGAACGGTTGGATTCTCCGGGAGATCGTCGCCCAGTTGAATCGCAAAACGGCCGGTGAGATCGGAATCAGGGTTCGGCAATTCGAAATCGAGCGGCTGGCCGGTGGCATCGTCGACAACTTCGAGGTGTTTTTTGAAATCTTTGTACGATACTTCGGTTGGAAAGGAGAGCCACAGCGTAAGCGGCGTCGCCTCCATACCCCATTCAATCGATTGGACGGCTAACGCCTCCAACTTTGGCAAGGCATATTCCTGCCGTTGCCGCACCTTCAAGGTTCCGTCCGCAGATACCGCGCAATCATCGAGCACGATCTTGGCATCGCGGTCGACATCGAGCGGCAGGCGCAGATTCAGAATCGAGGAGTCGGTACCCTGCTCGATATTGAAAGGAATGGACGCACCGTCCGGCGTCAGAACTTGCAGGCACGGCTTAATTTCCTCCGGCGTCACGGGTACTGAAAATAGGAGTCCCAGAATCAGTTCGGTGGCCGTACTCGCACCGGGGGCCACAGCCTTGACCTCGAGACGCTTCGTGTAAAATTCCCATTCGGTCCGCTGCCGGTCGAGGGGCTTACCATCCGAAGATTGCAACGTCGGCTGCAATTTGGCTTTGAGTTTGCAAAGGTCCGGCGGAATGGCCCCCTTCAGTTTGCACGATATGACGTGGCCTTGAACACGGACGTCGGCATCGAGCGGCGGGTCGAACGTGACGGCAGCCTTCTCTTGAGCCGTATCGGCTTGCTTTGGCCATTGCACGGTCTTGTCGAAGTAGAAATCGATCTCGGACTGTACGAGGTCGTCGCCGAGCGGATACGTGCCCACCACGTTCAGGGTATCTGCGGGACTAGAAGGTACTGGCGATACGTTCGTGGCCACGGGAACGGGATGAGGCGTCGGGGCCAAAATTGAATGCTGGACGGAGAACCGGGCAAGCAACAATACTGCAATGACGCAAAGAACTAGAATCAACAGACGGGGCCGACTCATAGCATCTCCCTCCTTTTTAAGTAGTTTCTGTCCGGCATTTCACAAGCGACTAATTCTACACGGGGTACGTGAGATTTTCTCTAAAAAAACATTGAACTCCTGTTGTGCTATTGATAGTCAAGGACAATACCATCAATAAGCACAACCGAAACCGCCACAAAGGAATAACTCCCGATGCGCATCCTCTCCCAACGTCAACGCTCCTATCATTTTACCAGAGTCTGCCCTCGTTCACGCAAGAGATGATCCTGGTGTCTACCTGCAGAAACAACCGCTATTTTGGAGTGCGGCGGCGCAGACGCCGCTTTCGTTCACCAAGAACTACTGGCTTCGCGACAATCGGCGGGTTATTTGCAGAACCGAAGGC